>DATEVU010000153.1:0-3982 GCA_035258345.1 Bacteroidales bacterium | reverse complement strand
TACCAAAGAACCTGTTATTCAGTCCAAAACCGTTACCCAGGTAGGTATCATCGTAAAAGACATCGACAAGGCGGCCAAAGCCTGGGCTCAAGTGCTGGGAGTGGAAGTTCCCGCTGTGAGCGTTGCCGGGGGGCACTCCAGCCGCCCCACACGTTATAATGACAACCCGTCGGACGCTACGGCAAAACTGGCATTTCTTTCCATGGACAATCTTCAGATCGAGCTCATCCAGCCGGTGAAAGGTCCCAGCACCTGGCAGGATTATCTGGATCAGCATGGCGAAGGTATTCACCATATTGCCTTCCAGGTTAAAGATATTAATGGCATGGAGAAGAAATTCGAAATCCTGGGTATTCCTACCGTGCAGAGCGGAGGATGGGACGGCGGCGCATACAGCTATGTCAACGCCTCCAACGACCTGGGATGCATATTGGAACTACTGGAGAACTACAGGTGAAATTTTCAGGTAGGGACAGGTCGCGACCTGTCCCTACAACGTTCCAAAATCAAATCATTGTCAGAAATCATGGGTGCATACAAAACCACGGTATCCAAAAAAATTCATCAATCCGGTTTAAAAACATTCCAATGGCAACGGCCATTCCATGATCACAATGATAAATTTTTTAATAATGCCTGATGCCAATTGTGATCCATTTCAGAGGCAGGATTCCGGGCAAAGCCTCATGAAACATATCCTCACCTCCCTCTATTCTTCTAATTCCTCCTTCTCAACAGCCAGCTGTAAATAAGCCCGGCCAGTCCTGCCGCTATGCCGGCAAAGGCAAGCTTCCCGACAAACGGTAATATGGCTGCGGAAAATACAAGCGATATCCATGCAAGTGCTTTCCCCTTTTTTCCAGGAAGCAGCCGTATCCCGGAAGCGGATCCCAGTATATAAATGATGATCGCAGCACCACTGGGTATAAGCAACGCGGTTTGCAGATCAACCTTTAAAAAATAATAAACTACTAACATGATGAAGGAACTCCCGGATAACATGACCAGGCTTCTGTCGGGGACCGAATTCTTTTTATTGATATGCGTCAGAGTTGCCGGAAAACTGCCATCCCTGGCTGCTGCATATATCACACGCGACATGCCTGCAGTATACACATTGATAGTTCCGAAGATGATAAATACAGCTATCAGGGATGTGGCTATAGCACCGTAATTGCCAAAGACATTTGAAAAAATAGCTGCAAACGGGGCCACACTGCCACCTGTTTGATAGGCAAGCGTGCCTATGGTGACAAAAGACATGGCAATATATAACAGACCGATCAGAAAAACACTGCCCAGGATGCTCCGGTGGAAATCCCTTTCCGGATTCCTGAACTCTTCAGCAACATTGGATACGTTTTCGTAGCCCAGGTATGACCAGAATATGAGGGCAGCTACTAAACCTACAGGGCGGATGCCATGGGGGAAAAAAGGATGAAAATTCCCGGCCTGCACCTTCCCCATTGAAAAAATAACAGCACAGGAAAGCAGTATCACGATGGAAAGCACAACTACAACCTGCACATTACTGCTGAATTTTATTCCCCGGTAGTTGATTATAAATGCGAGAAAGATGATCAGGGCGGAAAAAACATATAACCCTTCACGGCTAACAGGAAAAGCATAGGAAATATAAGATGTAGCTATAAGCGTTGCAGCCGGTGCGCCCGTGATATACCAAAGGGCAATAAGCCATGCTGAAACCGACGATACATGAGGTCCAAAGCTTTCCTTTGCAAAGGAATAGATCCCGCCTGACTCAGGTCTTCGTGCTGACAGGGAACCGAACGTATAGGCAAACGGATAACTTGCGAGGGATAGAATAATCCAGGCAATCAGTGAAGAGGGTCCGGCGATCTGGGCTGCCAGTCCCGGAAGCACAAGCACTCCCGACCCCAGAACAGAACTTACATAAAGTGCTATGGCATGTCTTAATGTAATTGTTTTTTGGAGGCTGGAAGCAGTCATATGCTTACTCCTCCATTCCCCCGCTGCAATCCAAACAGGCCAATCCATAACTGTCGTATTCATCGTAGGCGGGACCGGGTTTCCCGTTTATGGTGACAATGCGGTCGATACGGGCACGATTGCCGGAGTCAAAGTGCATATACTCTTCGTTGATTTCGTTCTTTTCGATGCCTGTTATCCTGCCCGAGGCTTCTTCCAGATCAGTACCCGAACCGAAATAGTACACTTTTGTAAACGGCTTTTGCCCCTCTTCAGAGAAAATGTCATAATAGACAGGGGGTACCGGGGTGAAGGATGGATTTAATATGTTGAAGGATAGTGGTGTCATGTCAGGGGAACAGTTGGGAGGTGAAAAAGTTCCCACCCTGCTGCCTACTGCTACTGCCTCTGCCTACTTTACTAGTTGATCTTTCTTTTTTGAACTCCATCAAAGGTCAATTTCACCGGTTTTATAAGTCCGTTTTCATCAAAATACAACCTATCAATGCAGGTTACCCGGTGATTAGCATCTGTCCGGTCTAACGGACGACGATGGTATACTATGTACCACTCATCTTTTCCGGGTTTTTGAAGAACTGAATGATGTCCTGCTCCTTTGCCAATCCCAGGATCTTGCTCCAACACAGTATTCAGACGCTTAAACGGTCCAGTTGGAGAATCGGCAATGGCGTATGCAACCCGGTAATCAGAACCTCCCCAGGCACCTTCGGACCACATAAAATAATAGTTGCCACCACGGATAAACATAAAGGGCCCTTCTACATAACCTTCAGGTGTTATTTCTTTAAAAACAGTTCCATCATCAAAAGGAACAAAACCTGTAAAATCAGCTTTCAGTTTTACTATGTTACAATGCCTCCAGCCGCCATAGATCATATAATACTGTGAATCTTTGTCTTTAAAAATATATTGATCGATTGGTTGCGCACCATTATGGAACTTGTCCAGTAAGGGTTTCCCCAGGTAATCTTTGAACGGACCTTCTGGCTTATCAGACACACTTACTCCTATACCACCGGTTTGGCCGTCATGTTGAATATCATTCGCCGCAAAAAACAAAAAGTACTGATTCTCTTTTTTGACAATTGCCGGAGCCCACATCGCATACCTGGCCCATTTTACTTCGGCGGTATCTATAATTCGTTCATGCTTCTTCCACCTGACTAAATCTCTGGACGAAAAAGCATCGATAAAAACCTGCTCATCATAGGGCGCTGAGTAGGTCGGATAAATCCAATATTCATTCCCAAATACAATTCCTTCCGGATCGGCATACCAGCCATTAAAAACCGGATTTCCTGATTTTTGACCTGAAACACCCAAAAAGGAAATGCATAAAAAACTCACTACAAAAAAAAGTATACTTCTCATTTTCGATCATCTTCAAATTTCAATTACAAAACTATGAAAAGTATCGATCTCCCATAAGTCATAAAAGCAAAAGAATGCAAAGACAAAAAAATCCGCGCCCATCTGCGTCATGTTCGAGAAATCTTACCCTCAATTTGCATCAGCTTCCGCTTTCTTCGTATAAAAACCAGGCATTTATGTTACTTTTTGCGGAGATCCTGCGTATAAGGGTGAGTATACCATAATCGTCAATCTGGCACTTCTATGTCGGAGCTATACAAATATATATATCTTACAAAAACTGAAAGATGAGAAACCTGGTTTTAACATTTGCAATTGCAGCCACAATGATAAGCTGCTCGAAAGATAAAGAATCAGCTAACAGCGCTAAGATTGTCATAAAGGGAACCATTCCGCAATCCGGAAATCTGAAAAGTACAGCATCACTATCAATTGGTCCCTTGCTATCCGATGCAAAAAAGGTACTTGTGTTTAACAGCAACTCGTATGAAGTCTTTACTATCGGTGACAGTACTTTTGCTGCAAAAGCTGCATCAGGGACTGCCTGTGCTTTATCATTCCTTGATGAGAACAATGGTTTTATCGGATGTTTACAGGCCGGTGGCTTAAACGTGTTGCCTCTTGTAAGTCTGAAGGATGG
>DATEVU010000152.1:0-10881 GCA_035258345.1 Bacteroidales bacterium | reverse complement strand
AATAATTTAATTGCCATGAAAAACCACGCCAGATCTATCATTACTTTGTGTATGTATGTGGGAATAATTATGCTGGTTGTCCCATCCTGCGCCCCGGTCAGCAAGTTGAAATATGTAGACGATGCCGGGCCCGGCGCTATCAAGAATGATTATTACAATGACCGGTCGGAAAAAACAATTCAACCCTATGACTACCTGTATATTAAAATATTCAGTCTGGATGAAAAAACTAATAACTTATTCAATGAAAGAAGTTATAATGTTGAAAATGAATTGATCAGCTATTCTGTGGATGACAAGGGTGACATTATCCTGCCATTTATTGGAGAGATTAATGTAAAAGATCTCACCATTAACCAGGCCAGGGTAAAGGTGGAAAAATCGCTGGAAGTCTACCTGAATAACATTTCAGTTATCGTGCGGTTCGTAAGCAACAAAGTCACTATTTTGGGCGAAGTTAGAAATCCGGGACAACATTCCTTCTACGATGAAAAGGTGACTATATTTTCGGCACTTGGATTTGCAGGGGGATCCTCAGATTACGGGGATCTGTCCCATGTTACCCTGATCCGGGAAAAAGACAATGTTATCAAGTATTATTACCTGGATGTCACCAAAAAGAATATTGCTTCATCCGAATATTATTACCTTCTTCCGAATGATATCCTGATCATCAATCCCATAAAGGCAAAATACCGTGAATTGCGTGACTATGCTTTGGGGATCACGGGCACGGTTCTGACTTCAATTTCGGCCATATTATCCATAATTATTATTACAGATTCATTAAAATAATTTATTCCACATCGGATTATGAAAGAAAATCAGGATCTCTTCGCCAGTAACCTCGATTATAAAAAGATCTTCCTGCGGCTCTATTCTTTCAGAAGAACCTTTATCTTTCTTGGTGCGGTCTTTCTTGTTATAGCATTTGTTTTCAACAGGTTTGCAACTGTGAAATACAGAAATGCCACCTCCCTGTATATGAGTCAGGATGATAAATCCGGTTCCATGAATTCTGCCAATGACCTGTTCCAGAGTTTCGGCCTTTTTAATTCGGAAGAGAACATTTATAATGAACTTGAAATCCTGAAATCATTTTCATTGTTGAAAAGAGTAATTCAGGAAAGCGATTTGAACGTATCTTACTTTTCCTATAAAAATTCGCCCGTATCTGATCTGCTTTATAATACCCCTTTCACAAGAAAATATGAGTTATATACCCAGTCACCGATAGAGGTAATCATTGATCCATCGGTTCCACAGGCAACAGACCTGAATTTCAGGATCATTTTTCTAAATGAGAATGAATATATGATAGAAGCCGATGGTGAGGAAATTCCCCTGTACAATTATATCGATGACCAGATTGTGACCTATACGCCTGCCATCCACTTCAGGCAGCGTTACAAATTTGGTGATGAGGTAAAATCCCGGTACTTCAATTTCCGGGTTCAGAAAACAAGCTTTTTCGACAAGGATTTCACCACCAATTCAAGCCTGTTCTTCTACATGAATGATATTAATTACCTTACTCTCCAGTACCAGGCTTCGATTTCAACAGCAACTTATTCGGAACGATCAACGCTTATCCGGGTTTCACTTACCGGTACAAACCGGCAGCGGGTCACCGACTTTCTCAATAACCTTACCTCCGCCTACCTTGGAAAGAACCTGGATAAAAAGAACAAAACAGCCCTAAGCACGATTGGTTTTATCGATTCACAGATCTCTGATATTGCTGACTCATTGAATTATGCCGAATCGGCCCTTAAAAATTTCCGCACTTCACAAGGTGTAATGGATTTGAGCTTTCAGGGCCAACAGATATTTGAACAGTTAAACCGGCTCGAAAATGAAAAGGCAGCCCTTGATATTCAAAGGAAGTATTATGAATACCTGAACAATTACCTGGCGTCAAATACCGAGGTAACTGATATCCTGGCTCCCTCGGCCATGAATGTCGTGGATCCTATCCTCAATAATCTGGTATCACAGTTGATCAACATGAACGCTGAACGCGTAAGTCTTCTCAGAAACTCAACCAGTCAGCAAAATCTCTACCTGGCGGATATTAATATCCGGCTTGAAAACTTAAAAAAGACGATCCGGGAAACGGTTAAAAATACTTTGAATACGTTGAATATTTCGTTAAATGAAATTAATTACCGGATGTCCAAGGCATCAGGGCAGATCTCACAGATTCCAAAAACCGAATTGCAATTGCGCGGTATTGAGAGAAAATTCACCCTCAATGATGCCATCTATACTTTTCTGATGCAGAAGCGATCGGAAGCCCAGATAGCCAGGGCGTCGAGTCTTCCCGATTATGAAGTGGTCGATCATGCCGTTATTGCTATGTCATCCAGGGTTTCACCCAAGAGCAATTTGAATTACATTATAGCAATCTTCCTGGCCCTATTGTTCCCTACCTCCTTTGTTCTGTTAAAGGATTTTCTGAATAATAAAATCACTGAGCCCGAAGAGGTGGAAAACCTGACGAAATTTCCCATCCTTGGCAGGATCTTCCACAATTACCACAGGTCGAAACAGGTGGTCAACGATCATCCCAATTCGTCGGTTACGGAATCGTTCCGGGCAGTGCGTTCAACCTTTCAGTTTTTCTCCGAGGGAGGGAGGCGCCAGGTATTGCTTATCACATCTTCTACCAGCGGCGAAGGAAAAACATTCTGTTCCATTAACCTGGCCTCTGTTTTTGCAATTAACGGACACAGAACTGTTCTGCTTGAGTTTGACCTTCGGCGGCCAAGAATTCACCATGAATTCAATTCCAACAACATTATCGGTATCAGTTCATTCCTTATCGACAAGGCAAGTATCGAGGATATCATCGTTCCCACGCATATCGAAAATCTGGATCTCATCTCTGCCGGCCCTGCCGCTCCAAATCCTGCTGAACTGATAGGATCGGAGCGTACCGGTGAGCTTATTGATAAGCTGAAGGAAATGTATGATTATATTATTGTGGACTCAGCCCCTGCCGGGCTATTGACAGAATCACAGTTACTGATGAAATTTACCGACCTGAATATTTTTGTTGTTCGCATGGATAAAACATTCCGCGATGCATTCAAAAACTCCATCCGGTCATTTGTGGGTAACAATCTTTGCAATGTTTCGGTATTGATCAACGATTTGAATATCAAACGTGATTCTCAAAAATACGGGTATGATACCAAGTATTATACCGATGACAGGAATACAAGTTTCCTTTACAGGATCTTTCACAGGCGTAAAACAGCCTCCTGAACCGGCACCCTAAAAATGCACGTTTACAAAAGTCAAAGGAAATACCGGTGGTGGAAGTTGATTTTCCTGATGTTGCTGATTATCGCTGCCGGATACTATTTCCGTAACATATATCCATTTCTGAGCATTTCCAGACCCGTAGAACCTTCCATACTGGTGGCCGAAGGCTGGCTTAATGAGGAGGCTCTGGAACTCGCAAGGGAGGAATTCCTTCTACATGAATACAAGCTTTTGTTAACAACCGGCCTCCCTTATAAAAGGGGTTACATGATAGGTTCAAACGGCAAAGTGGTATTTGAAACCGGCCACCGGGGGTTGGCCAGCCCGGACAGTACCTACAGGATTAACCTTCTGATGAGGGGAACCAAGTCCATGAAGGCTTTTGCCCATGTCAAATTATTTGCGGATTCCCTGGAAATCGGAGATTTTTTCAGTTCACGAAAAAAAAGAAATTTCACCTGTGATGTAAAACTGGATAATCCTCCATCTTTTATAGCCGTTGAATTTGACAATGATACCTATACAAAAAACAGCGACAGGAATTTATTCATTTATTCGGTTACTGTCAATAACCAGGTTTTTATGGCCGACAATGAAAAGGTCACCTATTACATACGGAAAAGCGGCAAATACTATTTTCGTTTTCATTTCAGTTCAAGTTCCGCTGAAGATGTGGCCAACTTCCTTATCAGTTCCGGTATACCTGATTCCATGATCATACCGTTGGTCACAACGAGAAAGATCAAATCAAAAACATATACCACTGCACTCGATCTTAATAACTGGCTTCAAAAAAACCGGCCGGCATACCCTGAACCTGTCACAATTTTTTCTCCCGGTCCTCATGCCCGTCGCAGTTGGATCTCATATCGAAAGGCCTTTGGGGATTCAATACCTGTTGGTGTGATTTCCTGCCCCGACAGGCATGTCTCCAGCGAAAACTGGTGGAAAACCAGGAAAGGATGGCGGAAAGTGCTGTATGAAACAGCAGGGGTAGTGTATGCAACAGTAGTGTTGTGATGGTTGTGATGGTTGTGTAGTTTTTAACCACGTCCTTTAAACTCATTGTATAAATCATTCACCACGTCACTGCTGCAATATTCACCTGTGTCAATATCCATTATGGTCAACACCCCTCCCGGCCATCCGGCTCCCGTATCCAACATACATACGCCACAAGCAATAATGGGTTTACTTTCACTGTAATTGATCGTAGGAGTGTGGCCTACGTATACCTTGTTATACCTGGTGATTTTGACATCTTCGCCACGATGTTTGTGTAACAGGGCTGTTTTTACCAGTGACCTGTCCCACAGGAATATTTCTTTGTCCTGCTGCTCAATAGGTCTGTCAGGCAAAAACCCGCCGTGAACAAAGAGATTATTGCCGAGAATATGATATAATCCGGCACTTTTCAGCAGTTCCACATACCTGGACGGCACGCCTCCTTTAAAAGCGGTTACGGTAATGTCACCTCCCTGCATAAGCCAAATATCCGGTGACTCTCCTGTCAGGAACCAGTCCAACAGCCATTGGTCATGGTTACCCAGTAATAATGTGAGGTTTCGGATCCGCAGCAATTCCTCAAAAACCTTATCCACATCGGGCCAGCTGTCGCACAAGTCACCCAGGCAGATCAGCAGGTCGTTTTCCCGGTCGAATCCTGATCTTTCAAAACACTGTACCATGGCCCTGTGGGCGCCGTGAATGTCGCCGATGACGAAACGCCTCATGTGGCAAAGGTAGGAAGTAAATGGTTGCTAAACCACTCCCTGAGCCAGCATGGCATTCGCCACCTTGATAAATCCTCCGATATTGGCACCCTTAACGTAGTTGATGTAGCCCGAAGGTTCCTTACCATACTGCACGCAGGTGGCATGTATGTTTACCATGATCATGTGAAGACGCTGATCCACCTCTTCCCTTGTCCAGGGCAGACGCATTGAATTCTGCGTCATTTCAAGTCCCGATGTTGCCACGCCTCCCGCATTTGCAGCTTTACCCGGACCATACAATATTTTCTCCCTCAGGAACATTTCAACAGCTTCGGGTGTGGAAGGCATATTGGCACCCTCGGAAACCACCAGGCAACCTGTTTTGCACAACAGTTCGGCATCTTCTTCATTGATCTCATTCTGTGTTGCACCCGGGAAGGCCATATCACATTTTACAGCCCAGGGGCGTCTGCCTTCGAAATATTTTGCACCAAACTTATCTGCATATTCCTGAATTCTTCCCCTGCGGATATTTTTCAGTTCCATCACCCAGGCCAGCTTCTCCGGGTCAATACCGTTGGCATCATAAATATAACCTGATGAATCCGATAATGTCACCACCTGTGCACCAAGCGATATCAACTTCTCAACGGTATACTGGGCAACATTGCCGGAACCGGAAACAACAGCTGTTTTGCCCTTGATGCTTTCATTCCGGGTCTTTAGCATTTCCTCGGCAAAATATACGGCGCCGTAACCGGTTGCTTCGGGACGAATAAGACTTCCTCCCCACTCTATTCCCTTACCGGTCAAAACTCCGGTAAATTCATTCCTGATACGTTTGTATTGGCCGAACATATATCCGATCTCGCGTCCGCCAACTCCAATATCGCCGGCAGGAACATCGGTGTCCTGACCGATATGCCTGTACAGTTCGGTCATGAAACTCTGGCAGAAACGCATCACCTCATTATCGGATTTCCCCTTGGGATCAAAATCCGACCCTCCCTTACCGCCACCCATGGGGAGGGTGGTGAGACTGTTCTTAAAGACCTGCTCGAATGCCAGGAACTTCAGTATCCCCAGGTTCACCGTGGGATGGAAGCGAAGGCCTCCCTTGTAGGGTCCGATTGCGCTGTTCATCTCTATCCGGTATCCTTTGTTGATATGTATCTCGCCGTTATCATCCACCCAGGGCACCCGGAAAAGGATCACCCGTTCGGGTTCGGTAATTCTCTCCAGAATTTTACCATGCCTGAGCTTGGGATTCTCCTCAATAAAGGGCATTAAGGATTCCACTACTTCCTTCACTGCCTGATGAAATTCGAGTTCACCGGGGTTCCTGGCAATCAGCTTTGCCATGAAGTCATTGACTTTTACGTTGAGAATGTCGGCCATGAGTATGTAGTTATTTTGGTTAAATAATTGTTAGAGGTTGTGGGTTGTGATTGTTGTGGGTTGGGGAAGTTGCAGCTGCTTCTTCCACAACTCACAACTCACAACTATCAAACTTCCTTTCCCCAAATCTATAAACAATTATAGCAGCTGAACCTTGCAGGAATGCACTTTCAGTGATGTACGTATGCAATTACGTGTTTCTCTTACCAGAGATCGATGATATTATTCCGTATGGCAAACTTTATCATATCTACGGAAGTTTTCAGGTTCAACTTCTGCATAATATGATTTTTATGGGTTTCTACCGTCCGCACACTTAGGTACAGTTTATCGGCAATCTCCTTATTTGTAAGACTGTTTCCCCACATTTTCATGATCTCGATCTCCCTGGGACTCAGGCTGCGGATATCCGGCCTCTCTTCGCCGGACTTCAGGTTATTGATATACCGGTTAAGGAGAATATGTGTAATGGAATTACTGAAATAATCGTACCCGTTCCGCAGGGAATATATGGCTTCCACCAGCTCATTCCGGTCGGTTTCCTTGGCCAGAAACCCTTTCGCACCCGCCCTGATGGTTTTAAGCACTACTTCCTCCCCATTCAGAACCGAAATGATCAGTATCCTGATCCTGGCATAAATGGTGCTGATATGCTTGATGAGATCAACAACCTGCTGATTGAAATGATGCACGTTGATGATCAGTATATGGACAGGCGTGGATTTTAAATTTTCCAGCAAACTGTCCTGTTGTGTTACTTTCATACATATCTCTATATCCTCCACGTCTTTCAACAAAAAGGAGATTCCTTCCTGAACGATCATGTGATCATCAAAAATGGCCAGCTGTATCCTGTTTATCATACCCCTGTCAGTTGATAAGGATTACTGATGTTTTTTGCTTGCCGTTCATCAGCACCTGCAAAGGCTCTTTGAACCGTACCTGTTTCAAATAATGTGTCTGATGCAATACTTCACTTTCATGAAGCAGGTCCCACCTTATAAAATCAGTCCGTGATGAATCAAGGATAGAAAAGTAACCGATATTCATAGAGGTGACATTATGAAAGAAATGTGATCCCAGGGAAGAATCGAGTGGATAATTGGCCAGGCTTACTTCAACGATAACCCGGGCATTGGATATCTGCGACCAGGCTACAGGGATCCCGATAAAAGGATCACGTGAGCCCCACCTGCCCGGACCGATGAGTATATAATGCCTGTTCTGTTTGACCATACTGTTGTTGATCTTTTCAATTTCAGCAGCAATTTTATAAGTTTTCAGCTTATCAAACTTCTTTTCATCAACAAAAATAATATCCCGGATGGTATTGATCACACCATTACCCAGGCTTGTTTTAGTGAACAGGATGATCTTTGATTGTTCAATGTTTTTCAGATCAAGGTTGTAGTTCAGCTGACTTCCCACCAGGGGTTTAATTTGCAGCAAATAAAATGACGGCAGTCCATTCAGTGTTTTATTCAGATCAACGGCATATTCAATTTCCACCGGAGATCCGAGTGCGTCCTCAATGGTTCCGAGCATGACATCAATGGTTTCGGACAACGGGATATAGTTGAATTTAAGTATGTTGGCAAAATTGATTATTCTCGGGCCGTAGGAATTCAAACCCGGTTCGATCTGGTCGTTATCGCGATTGTATACCGACGCACAATGCGTGAGGGTTCCGTGCTTCTCGGCTTCACTGATATCCAGCATTGCCAGGGAAGCCAGTTCACCGTCATTTACGTAATCAACATCGCTTTTTGATGAATCCAGGGCATAAAACTTCACCTGTGAACTGTTAATCAAATCCCTGGTGGAATACATCTCAATGTTGGGATACCGGGGTGAAAAGCGGTAGGATTTCCAGCCATCCACTACATAGGATCCCAATCCCACGGCAGCAACTGCAAAACCCTCTTCGGGCATCATGTGGGCAACCGGATAATAATTGTAGGACTGCGCTATTCCGCTGATATGGGGGTAATAGTAATTATCATACTGATTTCCGACAAGTTCCTGCAATACAACGGCCATTCTTTCTTCTTCAACCTTATGGTTAATAGCCTGGAAATATGTTTTGGAGTTATCGGAAAATACCGACGCAAAAACAAGCTTAATGGCCCGGATCAGGTTTTCCAGCACGTTCTTTTTGTTTGTGCGGTTGTTGGGAATAATATATGTGTCGAAAACTCCGGCAAACGGTTGTGTAAGAGAATCTTCCGACAGGCTGGACGACCTTATGGCGATTGGTTTCTCAATTTGTTCAACAAATACTTCCAGTCTTTTTACCAGGGCCGGCGACAATTCGGCATGAACAAAATTCCGGCGTATTTCCTTGTATCCGATACCGGGTTTTATGATGAAGTTAAATAACCCGTTTGTCTCGATGAAATTCTCGAATTCATCCGTTCCAATGATGACTGTAATCGGGGTCCTGATATTTATTTTCCGGCTGATCTCCCCGAAATCATAATTATATACCAGGGCATTGATAAATGCCAGGCCCCTTCCTTTTCCACCAAAGGATCCTCCGGCCAGTGCCATAATATTTTTTTCATCGAGGGTAGCGGTTTCATCAAAACTTAGTACTTTACCCCGTTTCTTTTCCTCCCGGTATTTCTTTATGGTATCCAAAAAAAACCTTCTCGATTCCCTGACTTCTTTGAAATCTCCGATCCTCATCGGATTCAGTGTCCTGGCAAGTTGTATCTCGCCCCTTGCCATAAGCCACAGTGAAAACTGGTTTTCCTTCGCATGCAGGTAAAAAGTTTCATCGGGAATTTCCGGCAACAGGGCCTCAAATTCCCTGAGTGATCTGGCGACGGCTATGGGCTTACCCTCACGGTTCCTGAAAACAAAGTCACCAAAACCCAGGTAATATGTCAAAAAATTCTTCAGGTCATTTAACAACGTTTCCGAATTCTTATTGATGAAACTCACATTCAGGCTCCTGGCGACCTGTTCATTGCCTTTCTCCGATGACTGAAGGATTATGGGAAGATTTAGAATATGCGATTTTATGTATTTGATGAATTTGATGCCTGCTGTTTTGTCGATTTTACCCTCGCGTTCAAATTCAACATCCGAAATTACACAAAGCATAAAATCCTTGTATTTATTAAAGATGTACATGGCATCTTCATAATTCCTTGCCAGCAGTATCTTAGGCCTCGAACGCATTTTGCTGATCTTGGTAAGTTCATTCTTTTCTACCTCCGGCAAAACCTGCTGCACTTGTCCGAAAACGATGGAGTAAAGGATCTGGAGATATTTTGAATAGTACTGTGCCGAATCCTCCACGAGTAATATGATCCGTACGAGTCCTATCCGCGTGTCGTTTTCAACATTCGCCTGGTCCTCAATTGATTTCACTATCGCAAAAAATATCTGCGAATTCCCGCTCCATACAAACAGCTTGTTTACCGATTTCAGGGAAGGTACCAGTTCCTCAAAATATTTAATGTTGCTCTTCTGATTCAGGAGCAGGTAAAGGGTTAGGTTCGGACGTTTTTGCTTGATCCGTTCACTTAATTGTATGGGGGTTTCCTTGTCAATTCCCACCATAAGGATTACCAGGTCGAAATGCGCCGTGTCAAGCAGTTCGAGTGCCTCTTCAGATGTGCTGACACCGGTGATCCTGGGTTGCGAGAACAGGCTGTACTGGTAAATGATTCCCATGAACTGTTCGAAAAAGCTGTCCTCGTTCTCCAGGATGAAAGCATCGTACAAGGTAGCTACAAACAGGATTTCCTTGACCTTGTATTTCATCATATCGAGGTAGATGTACTTATCCAGCGCCTGCTGGTTGAAGAAAAGCTGCAGCGGCCGTTTGTTCTTCACAAGGGACTGCCGGTAATCCCCTGCAAAGTACGGCTTGATCTCCTCGAATTTGCTTTTGCTGTATATCTCTCTTCCTTTATAATTGTTCAGGTATCCGCTGATCAGTCTCCCCAGGTTGGTGATGAGGTGCCTTTCCTCCTTCAGGAAAGGCCCTTCAAAAGCTTTCGGGAATTCCTTCAGATAAAATACCTCTATATTGCCTTTTTTGTTGTCGATGGTAACAAAATTCTCGCGTTGCGCCCATTCGGTATCATTGAACTCCCGGCTCTTATAGGTTTTGCCTTCATAAGTTATCCTAACTGCAGTATACCTAGGAAACTGCCAGGATTTGGGAAGGATGGAACAGATATTTTGCAGGGTTTCGTCGATGGGTCTCGCCTCCGATATGATCTGGGAGGTCTGATTGATCATGGTCAACTCCTTCACGCGCTCCCTGTTTTCCCAGAGGAGGTGGCCCAGGGCATCGCGGGTGACCGATCCTGCGATCAGGCTGGCCAGGTTGATGAGCAGGTTTCTTTCTTCCTTCAGGAAAGGCCCTTCATCTGCTACCGGAAATTCCCGGGTGTAAAATATTTCAATGGTTCCCCGGGCCCTGTTGGGTACATCAAAGGCCTGGGTCTGAATCCACGGCGATTCCCTGAAATTCCTGCTG
>DATEVU010000151.1:0-16174 GCA_035258345.1 Bacteroidales bacterium | reverse complement strand
GGAGACAGGAATGTTTATAGAAAGCAAACAGGGCCGGAAACAGCTGGCCCTGAAGCGCACAGTGGGGGAACATATACTCAGATACGGATATTGCGTGTATGTTGATGAAGTAACTACCGACATGTACCCCGAACAAGGGCCTGTTTGGGACTGGCTTCAGAAAAACCGGAAAGAGGTGCTGGAAAGGCTTGGAACAAGTTACGGAAAGGAGCAGAGCGGTTCATTACGGAATATACCCGAAGAATCACTGAACAACCTGAAAAAGATCTTCGATGAAACAGGCGCAACAACACGTTTTGATAAAATTGAGCATTAAAGTCGCCTGTATGCCCATCAGGAAGGGATAGAATTTGATGCCGGGAAGGACTGCGATTATTTCAAAATGATCTATGAGGATTAATAACTGCAGGGTATGCAAACTATGGTTAATAATAAGAACTGGCAGGCCTATCAGAAGGAAATAGCAGAAGACAGCTATTATTTTGCCCGAAGTTGCATCCGGCAAAATGTATTTCCCGCTGCCGAAGATATTTTTCTGAAAATTATCGGGAAGGAACTGGGTAAAGATATTTACGACGATGCCCGGCAAACTACCTGCACGGGAATAGCTTATTATTCAGGGATTCTCCCGTTTGAGACGACCATGACGGTGGTGGCCCATCAGTTTGCCCTGATGAACGAAGCCGGATATGAGAATTTTGTATGTTCCTGCGTTACTTCTTTTGGTATCTATAGCGAAGTACTGGAGTCCTGGAAATTTTTCCCGGATACATTGAAAAACACCCGGGAGGCTTTGAAACGGGCCACAGGCAAGTCTTTTGAAATACCCCGCAATCTGGTTCATGCCAGCGATGTTATTTTTAAGTTCAGGGAGGAAATTGCCTCCAGGGCAAAATACAGGCTGATTCATGCGGAAACGGGAAGGCCCTTGAAAGTAGTTGATCACATTGGGTGCCATTATGCAAAAATATTCCCCGAAAAAGGTATCGGCGGGGCTGAATACCCTTATGTACTGGCAGGTTTAACTGATGAATGGGGAGGGGAACAGGTGGATTACCCTGAGCGGCGCCATTGTTGCGGTTTCGGTTTCCGGCAATACCTGCTCAAATCAAACCGCGGCTATTCGGTTGCCAATTCAAAAAAGAAATTTGATTCCATGCAACCCTACAAGCCTGACTTTATCATAGCCAATTGCCCGGGATGTACTTTTTTTCTCGACCGCTGGCAATACGTGATTGCCGAAATGGAAGACAGGACCTATGGCGAAAACGGGTATGGCATTCCGGTTCTGACCTATGAGGAACTGGCCGGGTTACTGCTCGGGTATAATCCATGGGACATCGGGTTGCAGGTGCACCAGGTGACCGTGGAACCGTTGCTTGATAAACTGGGGATAGTTTATAGGGCCGAAGAAAAATACAAAGGGCTGGGAAATATTGACACAGGAAAACCTGTCATGCCCGGGAAACTGAAATGCTGCTGACATGGGGGCACTGGTGCAGCTATAAAAATGAAGTAATTAAAAGGACTTAATCCGGTTCGGTGTTTATTTTTGTAATCTTATCAGAATCACATTTTCTGCATTGTTTTATGGGTTTCAGGGTGGTCATTGTTTCATGACAGTCCTGACATTTATACCAGTAATCTTCGGTAACATAAGTGCCTCCCTGGATCATAATGGCTTTTCCTTCAATAAACGCTTTGGCAATGTTTTTACGGGCTTTATCATATAACCGTGTAAAGGTAGGGCGGGATATGTTCATCCTTTCAGCGGCTTCTTCCTGGGTGAGGTTCTCATAGTCTGCCAGCCGGATCGCCTCAAACTCTTCGTACAACAGCGTCACCGATTGCAGTTCGCGTAAAGGTATGCCGAAAGGTTTATAACCTTCCATAGGCGGAAGCATGCTTATTCTTCTGTGTCTTCTTCTGTTTGGCATCGCTTGTAAGAATGCTATGTACTTACACCGTTTACTATTTTCCGAAGCCTGCTTTTAATCAGTTTCTTACGGATGGCACTGAGTTTGTCAATAAAAAGAATCCCTTCCAAATGGTCGTATTCATGCTGGAAGATCCTTGCTACAACTCCTTCCAGTACTTCTTCATGCCAGTCAAAATTTTCATCCCGGTAACGGACCTCTACTTTCTCCGGCCGGAAGATGTCTTCGTGTATGCCTGGAATGCTGAGACAACCTTCGTTGTAATATACTTCCTCTTCGCTGTAATGAAGAATTAAAGGATTAAAGATAGCTTTTTCAAAGGCTGTTATACCATCATTCTTCATGGGTGAAGTATCAATAACAAAAATATTTTTAAGAAGACCGACCTGCGGTCCGGCCAATCCAATTCCCCCGGCGTTTTTAAGTGTAAGTGCCATATTTTGGGCAATTTCTTTGTATTCATCACCCTTATCCAGATCAAATGCTTTTTTTCTCAAAATTGACGAGCCGTATATAATTACAGGTAAGATCATTTTTCTATTTAAAATGATAACTTCTGATGTAAAATAATTTCCCGTTATGGCTTATTCCTTTAATTAAGCCTTGGGCAATCAGGGAATTAACCACACGTTCATCGGTCTGATCCTGTTTTAATAACTCGGACATGGTGTCTTCACGCAGGGGATGTACGGCCGTGATATTTAAAATGTCTTCAAAGGCATTGCCTGTTGCACCTGCGCCGGTTCCCTCAAAACCTGTCAACAACTCCGTCAGGATTCCCTTTTGCTGAAATGCATGCCAGGCTTTCGTTATTCGCTCTTCTGAAACAGGTCTTACACTTTTCATTGCCGGCGGCCTGGTTGGAATCGAAAGATAGGACTTTACCGGATTCAAAGTGGCTATGAATGAAGCTGTTTGATCAAGCTGGAGGCTTGAATCATTAATTTCATCGATAAGCATGGTTTCGGTGTGAAGACTTCCCTTGTACACAGCGGAGAAATTCTCCAGCCCGGAGAGAATTTTCTCCAGATCCAGCGACGGTAGTGGCTGATTAATCTTTTTCCATGATATTTCCGAAACAGTATCCACTTTTACGGAAACCCAGTCAGCCTCCAGCAGATCTTCCTGAACATGTTGATCATCCATGAGCGAAACATTGGTGATGACGGCTATGGGAATGGAAAGCTTTTTTAATAGCCGGATCTCTTCTCCCAGGTTAATATCGAGCGTTGGCTCTCCGTTGGCCACGAAGGTGAGGAAATCGGGAGCATGTTCCCGGTCGAGTTTTTTCAAATGTTCTTCAACTTCATGAACGAGCTGTGCGGGATCATAAAAGGCTTGCCTTTTTCCCGTTTGCATGCGGGTAATTCCGATCTGGCAATACACACAGCTGTAGGAGCATAATTTTTTTGAAGCAATATTATTAATGCCCAGGCTTATACCCAGTCGGCGGGAGGGTACCGGTCCAAATGCAATCATAAGACGTACAATTAAATAGCAGACTGAATGCCAATTACCTTAAAAAGGCATTGAGCATCCAGACCGTTTTTTCCTGGCCTGAAATGTACCCTGTCATTAAATCCACCGTACCATCATCGCCGTTTGCGGCCGCCATGGTGGCAATTTCGCGCTCGTGCTTCAACAGGATATTTAAGGCATCAAGTACTTCCTTTACAGTGGCAATATCACCGGAGATATTCTTTTTTTCACCAATTTCAGCCATTTTCAAATATTCTGAAAAAGAATGTACGGGCTTACCTTCCATCATAAGAATTCGTTCGGCAACCTCATCGGCCTTTTCATTCATATCATCATACATTTCTTCGAACTTTTCATGCAGCTTAAAGAAATTCTTACCGGTGATATTCCAATGAAATCCCCTGACATTCATGTAAGATACCTGAATATTGCTTAACAGGGTGTTAAGTTTTTCAACCAGTTGGTTTGAATAACCCTGGTCTAATCCAATTTGATTTTTCATTTTTCAGTTAATATTAAATAATAAATATTATAAGAGAATAATTCCTATTAAGGAACAAATATACTGCATAATTTTTAATAAGCAAAATTCACAAGTACTATTTTTTTTTGTGTGTCATACTCCAAATTGAAATAGAACCAACGCATTATTAAAAATATACGTAACAAAAGTCATTTAAGACTGAGAATGGCTAGTCCTTTCTTTTCAGGTATAGAAAATGGGCCGAAAGGGCCAAAACTTATTTTATGTGTTTTGCCGCCGGGGTGTTAATCTCAGCACCCTTGATGCTGGCTTTGCCTCAGGCAATACAAAAGAATTTTTATGCAGGATTTATGGCGCTATTGGGGTTTTTATTTATGTTTTTCTCTAATGAATTTATAAAAAATCTGACAAAAAAAGAAGTTCTCGCTTTTGGGATAGTTGCGGCAGAAGGAATAGGGATTCATTCTTTTATAGATGGCATTATTTATACGGTAACTTTCAGCATCAGTATCCTTACTGGTTTTTTGGCAGCAACAGGGTTGGTGATTCATGAGTTTGCGGAAGGAATTATAACTTACACGCTTTTCCTGAAGGGAGGAGTGAAAGAAAAAACTGCCATGATTTACGCTTTTCTGGTCGCGGGTCTAACTACTCCTTTGGGAGCTTTTATAGCCTATCCTCTTGTGAATAAGCTTAGCCAAAGCAGTTTGGGATTGATATTGGGCTTTGTAGCAGGTGTGTTAATTTATATTTCTGCTTCTCATCTTTTGCCTGAGGCAAGAGGGGAAGAAAAAAAACATTCCGGCCTCGCTTTTTTAAGTGGAGTAGGATTGTCGCTATTCATTGTTTTATCTAAGCTCCTATAATTCTGGTTAGTAGATAAGTAAAACATAAAATACAAAATTCAATTTTAGGAAGTAAGTGAAAGGAGTAAGATTATGGAAAAATATTTGGTCGCATCATCAGGGGATACTTTAAGGTAAAATCATCCGGTTGTACTGTTTATCTTTGTCGCAATATGCCTGTTCTGAAAGCTGTAAAAATGGTTGCAGATGGCGAGGTTTCGCCGTTGGAAGGGCCAACTTTAAAAGACAGTATTCATTCCGTGCGGAAAGCAGGCGACGGAGATTGGGAACAGGCTGGAGGCCGTGGAAAAGGAATGGGTCTGGGACTTGGTTTAAGGGATGGCAGCGGAAAGGGCAGAGGAATGGGGGGAGGTAAAGGCAGGAGAGGCAGAAGCGGGTAACTGATTTGCGCCTGTGATTGATATTTTTAACTTGTAATTATTGCAAAATGAGAAGAATGGTTTTTTTATTATTCTTAATTGCCCCGTTTTTTGTTACTTGCGAAGAGGAAACCGAAGAAAAAAAAGATACCGGTCTGGCGCTTGAATTTCAATCGTTACTAGCCGATAAAGACACCCTGGTTTCCGGTGAAACAACAGTGATTAAGGCAACGGCTTCGGGATATAAACTCACGTATTACTGGTCAGCATCCTCCGGCGCAATTCTCGGATCGGGAGCGCAGGTTACCTTTGCATCCTCTTCTTGTGGTTGCGGAGGCAGCCGGGTCACTTGCCAGGTGAAGGATGGATACGACCATTATGATACAAAAACAATCATTATCGTTGTTCAATTAGATTGCTATATTGCTGATCCTTTTTTCAGGAATTGGACACGCACGTGTATTTTCACAATGCCTTTCATCGCTTAATCCGGTTGGAGGAACTGAGAATTTACTGGCCCTTCAGAAAAAGTCTTTCAGATTTATTTCATTTTATAAGCATGGTGGCGGAAAATAAGACCAATTTTGCCAATAAAAATGCGTATCAGTTGGGAACAGCCATTTTTAGTTCGGCATTTATTTCAAAACACCTCATGTTCTCCTGGCTAAAAGGTGACTGGACTACTATCATGCAATTACGCAATGAGATTCGTTTCCACGATAAAATCGCCGGTTATCAAAAGGAAGCTTCCGGTAGCCTTTTGTTTTTTGCTGTTCCCCAGGTTATTTATGGTATTAAGGAAAAATGGCACCTCTCGGCCATGGTGGATATTCCGATCTACCAATATTTCAGCGGTACCCAATTGGGTGCAGGTGTTGGTATCACTTTCAGTTTGTCAAGGACTTTCAATATGGATCGTTCAGCCTTGAATGATGCATAGGTTACATCCCCTTTCGGCTTAACCTGTCCGTTTCCGGACACCTTTTGCCTAATTGTAAACAGTTTTACGCAAGAAAAATGCAATGAAAATATGTGTATATAACTGATAAACAAATGTATAAAAGGCGTGGCATGATTTGTGTTCAATGGTATCAGAACAGACAAAACGAACGCAATGGAAGCTATTATAACAACGATACTGAATAAAATCCAATTTTGTCCCCCTGTAGCCACTGCCGAATTCTATGAATTACTTATGCAGTTTGGCCTTAACCTGGCAGTACTGCTGATCTTATCCAGGGGCATGTATTTCAGATGGAACCGCAATCCCGATTATATGTTTGCCCAGCTTTTGGTTGGCGTAATTGTTTTTATGATCTGTGCCATGCTTCGCTGGGTGGAGCTGGGACTGGGACTTGCATTGGGACTGTTTGCCATTTTTGCCATCATCAGGTTCAGGTCACTCAATGTGCCGGTTAAGGAAATGACCTACCTGTTCATGATCGTCGGTATTTCGGCAATAAATGCCCTGCTTCGGATGAGCCAGTGCTTGCAGTGGATGATCTTTGCCAATATAGTGCTGGTTGTTATGACTTACCTGCTGGAAAAGTTCTTCTTCAGTAAAAAACTTAACCGGAGAACCATAACATACAATAACACGGATTTTTTAAAGCCAAGCAAGCACGAATTGCTGCTAAATGAATTAAAAGAACTAACGGAGCTCAACATCGTCCGGTTTGAAATTGGCAAGGTTGATTACACCAAGAAACAGGCACAGATAAGGATATTTTTTACCGGTAACGGAAATGGAAATTTCAATGAAGTTGAAAACGGGAATGATGATGATTAATAATACCGCCATGAAATCAATTTTTAATCTGCCGCTGATCCTCGCCATTGGCATGATCTGCTCCTCTTTCAACCGCCTGGAAGCTGAAGTGATACAGGATTCGGTAACACGGGCACAGAATACTGTTGAAGATCAAACCAGCAGTGCATTTGACCTGTTCGAATCGGACGAGTTGCTGCAGATGACACTTTGTTTTGACATCAGGGAATTTCACAGGACCAAGAACCATCCCCAGTATTTCGATGCGACACTTACTGTAAAAACAGGTGAACAGGACTCCATTTCACAAATGATCAAACTCAAGGCAAGGGGAGAATTCCGTCGTTCCTATTGTTATTTTCCGCCAATCATGTTAAAATTCAAGAGCACGGATCAAGGTCCGTTTCAGTTTTCCGGCAATGGAAAAATCAAGCTGGTAACCCATTGCAATCAAACTGACCGGTTTAATGATTATGTATTGAAAGAATATCTTGCCTACAAGCTCTATAACAGGATTACACCCTATAGTTATAAAGCCAGGCTGGTCCGGATCAATTATGTGGATGTCAATAAACCAGAAAAGTCTTTTACAGCATATGGTATTCTGATTGAAAATGAAGATGAACTGGCTGAGCGCACCAATTCGGTCATCGTCAGGAGTAAAAACCTTACCCAGAAAAGCATGAACACTGCTGACATGGCACGTTTGGCACTTTTTAATTATATGATTGGCAATACCGATTGGTCAGTACCGCTTCAGCACAACATTAAAATACTAAAGCCCATGGACTTAAATACTGTTAAGGGAATACCTGTGGCCTATGATTTTGATTATTCCGGTTTGGTTAATGCCGTTTATGCCGCCCCCTGTGAAGAACTTCCTATAAAAACTGTCCTGGAACGGCATTATTTAGGCATTTGTATCGGGGATGAAGAATTCAAGCCAGTTATTGAAGAATTCGGGGAATTGAAAGACCAATTGTTGGGAACTATTAACGATTTTGAATATCTTTCAAATGGACAGAAAAAGCAGGCTTCATCCTATATAAATAGTTTCTTTAATCTGTACAGGTATGAAAACTTCCCGATGACCGCCCTGAATCGCAGCTGCAAGCGTTTTTAATATAAGCGGCATGCCTTCTCAGGATGAGGCATTAACCTCTGCGGCTGATCTCCTGCATTGCGCTGTTATCGAGGAGTTCGATATCCTTATCATTCAACCTGATCAATCCGTCTTTTTCAAAGTTCTTAAGCAGTTTCACGGCGCTTTCGGTAGATATGCCGGCAAAATCGGCGATGTCTTTCCGGGAAAGCAGCTGGAAAACCCCGGCATATTCGGATTTCAGTCCTTCCAGATACAAAAGGGTTTCCGCCATCCTGCCATTCATCTGTTTATACATGAGGTTATGGATCATGTTGAACAGTTCACCGTTTTGTTCACAATACCTTTTAATGATATTGAAGCCGAACAAACCGTTCATTTTCACAACCTTTGCAATCGCATCTTTTTCAACCAGGAATACCTGGCAATCCGTTAGTGCCACCGAGGAATAATTAAAGGTGCTTTTAGAAAAAACGGCTGACAGGCCGACAAATTCACCGGGCCTGATAATCCGCAGGTTGAAGCTTTTCACACCGTCGCCCTCCATGTATTGCCTGGCCAGTCCCTGAATTATAAACAGCACATAGGAAGCAAATGCACCCTGTTTGGTAAGGTTGTCCCCTTTGCGGAAAAGGACCTGGGTCTTACTATCACTTACCAGCGCAATCTCATCGTGTGAAAGCATCTGGAAACAGGGGGCCTGAATATCACAAATAAAATCCTGATCGGTTTCGAGAATGGTTTTCATGCACCTGATATCGTTAAGCGGTGACAAAGTTAATGTAAATCAATAAAAAAGTTGTTTAGTTTCAATTTCCGGATTGTCAAGCCTGTGACCTGATTCCAATAAAAAATGTTTCATACGGCCTACCTTTGCACCGTAAATCTTTAATCTTTAATCTTTAATCAATGCTATACACCAATTTAAAACACCTGGAAACAGCTGCTGACCATAACCAGGCTATCAGCGAAAATGAAAATGTAATGGTGATCTGCGGACGTATGGGGCCTATGTGTATCCCTGTTTACGGAATAGCCGAGGAGCTTGAAACGGAATACAGGCACGTGAAATTCTATGATATGGAGTTTGATAATCCCGAATCACGCGTAATCCGGAGCTTACCCGAGGTAAGAGGTTTTATGGGCATTCCGTTTACCATTTATTATAAAAACGGCAAGGTGGTAAAAGCCACCTCCAGCATTCAAACCAAAGATCAGTTAACAGCAATCCTTGACCGGGAATTTGCAGCACCTGTTAATGCCTGATACCATGAACCGGAGCAAGCACTATGATGCCATCGTGATCGGTGCCGGTCCTGCCGGTCTCACGGCTGGCATCTATCTTTCCCGCGCCAGGCTTAGAACACTCATTGTTAGTGAAGGCACCGTTGGTGGTCAGATGATCCTTACCCATGAAATTGCAAATTATCCGGGAGTGGAGAATATCAGCGGATATCAGCTTGCCGGAATTATGAAAAAGCAGGCTCTTGCTTTTGGATGTGAGATCAGGTCAAATGTCTCCGTCAGAAACCTGGAACCGGTGGGTGAAATGAAAAGCGTGACCCTGTCCGACGGCAGCACCTGCACTTCGGACAGTATTGTTCTTACCCCCGGCGGCAGGTCACGCACACTGGGTGTTCCGGGTGAAGACAATTTTAAGGGCAGGGGCATATCATATTGTGCTACCTGCGATGGTGACTTTTTTACAAACAAGGAGATCATTGTTGTGGGTGGTGGAAATTCAGCACTGGAGGAGGCGGTTTCCCTTACCAAATATGCAAGTAAAGTGACTATTGTGCATCAGTTTGACCATTTCCAGGCATTTGAACATGCAGTTGAAGAAGCGGAAAACCATCCCGGGATCAGGTTCCTCATGGAGTCGACCATTACGGGCTTTTATGGCAACGATAACCTGGAGCATGTTACGATCAGAAACCTGAAAAGTGGCAGGATCATAAACTACAAAACCAACGGAGTGTTTATCTTCATTGGATATGTGCCGAATACGGAGTTTCTGAAGGGCAGGATTGAGCTGAACAAATGGGGCGAAATAGTTGTACATGAGGACATGTCAACAGGTATTCAGGGGGTCTTTGCGGCAGGGGACAGCATTGCCAAGCGTTTCCGTCAGGTTACTACTGCAGTAGGTGACGGAACAGTGGCAGCTCTCGCGGCATCGGGCTATTTACACGAATTAAAAGTAAAACATAAACAGTTAATATCAGCATAACATGCAAACTACATTGATAATATCCGGTATTGTAATTGCCGCAATGGTAATACTTTTTCTCAGGGCGCGTGCCAGCCTGAAAAACATTCCGCTGGTGAACGATCATGAAAAGATATTGACCCTGACGGATAAGAATTTTCAGCACCTGACCAAAAACAGGGTCGTTCTTGTGGATTTCTGGGCAGCGTGGTGTGCTCCCTGCCGTGTGATGGCACCGGTGCTGAATGATGTCGCTTCGGAGTTAACGGGCAATTCACAGGTGGGCAAGGTTGATATCGAACAGTATCAGTCCCTGGCCCGGCGATTCAAGGTAAGGAGCATACCCACCCTGATCCTTTTTAAGAACGGGAATGAAATCAACCGTTTTGTGGGAATTAAAACAAAAGAGTATCTGATTAAACAAATCCAAAATGTATAACGCTATGGAACAAATAAACCTGTGAAATATTATATTGATCGAATTAATCTTACCTTTACCACAATTAATGATTTTACAAATTTATGCTTACTGAGAATAATAAGTAATATGGGAAGATCACAGGAAACATCTAATAAAAAAGAAGTCAGGAATAAAAAGGAAAAGAAGAGAAAAGAGAAGGAAAAAAAAAGGCTTGAAAGAAGGGAAACACCAAAAGGCGGTGGCAATCTTGATGATATGATCGCTTATGTGGATGAAAACGGAAGACTAAGCGCAACACCCCCTGATCCCCTTGCCCGGAAAAAAGTTAAAATTGAAGATATTGAAGTAAGCGTTCCAAAACGCCTTGCAGGGGAAAAGGAAAACCCCATCAGAAAAGGGATCTTATCCTTTTATAACGAATCAAAGGGATATGGTTTCATCAGAGATCTTGATAATCAACAAAGTGTATTTGCTCATGTAAATGATTTTCTTGATGATATCAGGGAAAACAACAAAGTATCCTTCGAAATCGAAAATGGCTCCAAGGGGCCAAAAGCTGTTCGTGTGAAACTGGACAAGTAGAAGTTTGCATCTTTCAAAAGCACTGATGAACGGTCATGATTCCTGATTTGTGCCTGCCGGTATAGACGCACATAATACCTTTCAGCAATTTTCATGCACCGGATAGGATGCGGTCAAGGATATAAGCCTGCCTACAATAGTATTGCTTCCAGGCTTATTTTAAGATTGAGCGCCCTTGACACGGGGCAGGTGGACTTTGTTCCGGCAGCGTATTTTTCAAAGTCTTCTTTGCTGATACCGGGGACCTTTGCCTTTACTACCAGATGAGATGCGGTAACGGTCCCGTTTTCAATAGTAACGGTGGATGTTGTTTCGATATGCTCAGGTATGATGCCGGCTTTGCCAAGATCACCGCTCAGGGCCATGCTGTAACAACCTGCATGGGCTGCTGCAATGAGTTCTTCGGGAGTTGTACCTTTACCACCGCCTTCAAAGCGAGAGTTAAAGGTATAGGGTAAATTCCGGAAGAACGAACTGGTTGAGTTCATGGTGCCATTGCCTTCCTTTAAGGATCCTTTCCATTCGGCAGATGCGGTACTTTTCATGGTTTAGGGATTCAATGGATTAATACTTTTGAAACATCTGATGTCATAAATTAAACAAGGATCAGCGGGAATGGTTCAATTTCAAGGTTGTTCATTCATCCAGATCACTTTTTGATGCGGAATATGCGGCTGGCCGATAATATCCCGGTAGAGTTCAGGCCTTCTGGCTTGCTTGTAACGGTAACCTCCGGCCTGTGTCAGTTTTTCCGGAGAGAGGGTTGTCGTAACAATATCATCACCCAATGTGCGGCATTCTGCAAGTATATCTCCAAAAGGATCAATGATCATGGAGCATCCGTTTTTAAGCTGGTTGTCATCCATGCCAATGGGATTGGAAAAAATAATATAAATGCCATTGTCATATGCCCGGGATGGCAGCCATTTCATCAGCCAATCCCTACCTTTCATTCCGTCAAACTCCAGCCGGAGTGATGCAGGGTCATTTTCCCGATTTTCCCACAGTTTTGGGTTAACATATCCTGCACCGGGTCTCGTGGATGGTGTACACATAGTGACATGGGGCATGAAAATGATATCGGCACCCAGCAGGGTGGTAGCCCTTACATTTTCCACTATATTATTATCATAACAGATAAGGATGCCGCACTTCCAGCCGTTCAGTTCAAAAACGCAGTAGCGGTCACCCGGTGTAAGGCAGGCATTAATAAAGGGGTGCAGCTTTCTGAATTTTGCCACCAGACCTTTCTTATCAATGCATACATAAGTTTTGTATAGCTTCTCATCATGGTCCTTTTCAAAAAGCCCTGCCAGTAAAACTATATGATGTTTTAATGCTATTTCCCTGAGCTTTTGTATGCTTTTCCCATCGGGAACAAGCTCAGCCAGATCGAGCATTTGCTCTCTGGAAAGACGACGGGCAAAGGTATACCCGGTTATGGAACACTCATGAAATGCAATTACCTGGGATCCCTGGAGCGCAGCTCTCCCGGCAAGGGTATCGATTACCGAAAGGTTGTAAGCCTTGTCTCCACTCCTGTTTTCAAACTGGGCAGTTGAAATAATTATCTTCTCCATAATATTAATCTATTTCTTCTACGTAATCAAGATCTTTACCATATGTTTCCTCGGTAAGAAACACCGACCACAAAGCAATTCCGATAAAAATCACACCCACAATCACTCCCGATGACCAAAGCCCTGTTACCGGTGTAAGAGTGCCCAGGAGGAATGTAATTAATATGGTGGCACCCCGGACAAAATTCGGAGCCGTTGTGGTTACTGTTGCCCGGATGTTGGTCCCAAACTGTTCTGAGGCCGCGGCAACAAAAATAGCCCATAAACCTCCCATGGGAATACCCAGAACGAACAATACCAGATAGAACAGGGTTGAAGAGGCTCCAAATAATGAAAAGTAGATGGCTGTAAGGACAGCTATGCTTGAAGTGGCCAGGATGATGGCCTTTTTCCGTGACCGCAACAGCAGGGAAATATACCCAAATAAAAAGCTTCCGATGGCAGCACCGATATAGTGCAGCATTACTGAGGCGGACCCCTTTACAGTACCGGTAATCCCCAGGGCATCCTGGGCAAAGGAAGGGGCGTTAATGGCAAGAACACTTACGGTATACCAGGTGGGAAGCGCCAGTAAGGTGCAAAAAAGGAATTTCCGGAACCTCTTTTTATCGGTGAATAAAGCAAAGAAATTACCCTTGCTGACTTGCTGGGTCTTTGCTTTTTTGTACATCCCCGATTCTATCACCGCAATCCGCAGGAAAAGCAAGGCCAGACCCAATCCTCCTCCGGCCCAATAAGCAACCCGCCAGTTAAACCTTTCTGCCACAACAAATGCCAGGACCGCACCCAATATCCCAATCCCCGAAACAATACTGGCTCCCAGACCTCTTTTTTCCTTCGACATTACTTCGGAAACCAGGGTAACACCAAGTCCAAATTCGCCCGATAGCCCGAATCCGGCAATAAACCGCAGCCAGGCATATTGCCCGATGCTGGTGACGAAACCATTGGCGATGTTGGCGATGGAATAAAGCAAAATTGTCATAAAAAGGATCGACAGCCGGCCTTTCTTATCACCCAGCACTCCCCATACAATACCACCGATAAGCATTCCGGCCATTTGCATGCTCAGTATGAAATTGCCCTTGTTGAACAAGGCATCTTTATCGGTAAGCCCCAGATCCATCAGGCTGGGATTCTTGACAATACCAAAAATGATAAGGTCATAGATATCGACAAAATATCCCAGGGCAGCAACAATAACTACAATGTTGAACAGCTTGTGCGATTGAGAATGGTTCATAGGTATCGGGTATTGTTGTGCTAATTTACTTGTTCGGAACTTTTCTGACATTATTTTTTCCAAAATAGTTCAATAAAAACTTACACCAAATCAAAAAAAATTCTAACTTGCCGTTAACGTACACGACACATAATCTGTAGCGTAATGAGCAGGTTAACAGGGCAAAACCAACGAAGGGCAACCATCAAAGACATTGCTTCCCTGGCAAATGTTTCCATCGGAACAGTCGACCGGGTGTTGCACAACCGGGGGGAAGTAAATCCGGATACACGTAACCGGGTTATGTCGTTTATCGAAGAGCTTGGCTATACCCCCAACCTGATTGCCAAATCCCTTGCCTTAAAAAAAAGCTTTAAAATAGCTGCCCTTATCCCCGGTGCAGGCGAAAGCAATCCCTATTGGACAAAGCCTTTGGAAGGAATCAACAAGGCAGCGGCAGAGCTGAAAGATTACAATGCTGAAATTGTAGTTTCGAATTTTGATGCGGGGGAGGAAGGGTCGTTTATCCGTCAGTTCGAAAGAATTCTTAGCGGAAATCCCAGCGGTGTGATCCTGGCACCCCAGTTTTATGAGGCTTCGCTTCACTATACCAATCTTTGCAAAGAGAAAGGTATACCCGTTGTATTTATTGATACTGATCTGGAAGGCGCTCCGGGTCTTTCATATTTCGGGCAGGATGCCCTGCAAAGCGGGTATGTTGCAGCCAGGTTAATGCATTACGGTCTTCCGGAATGTTCCAAAGTGCTCATCCTCAATCTGGCCCGCAATAAATTGATAACAAGGCACATGCAGTTAAGAGAGCAGGGATTTATGAATTATTTCAAAGAGGTGGTTCCTGATCATTGCATCAGGGCCCTGCCGGTTGAAATTGACCTTTCCCAGGCACAGGAGCCCGGTGCCAGTATGCATGAAATATTATCACATGAAACGGATATATCCGGAATATTTGTAACAAACAGCCGGGTGCACAAAGTTGCCCGGTATCTGTCAGGCATGCCCGGAAGACACCGCCTGCTGGTAGGATATGATTTGATAGAAGCCAACCTGGAATTTATGGAGAACGGGATCATTGATTTTCTGATCTGTCAGAAACCCGAAGAACAGGGATATAAAAGCGCCATGGCCATGTATGATTATTTACTTACCGGGACTGCGATAGGGAAGGTAAATCATAGTCCTATTGATATTGTGGTAAAAGAAAACTCAGGCTATTACAGGAATATTATTAATTTAAGCAATACATGAAAAAATTTGATTTTTCTGATAGTATGGACAAAGTCTGCGTCATCACCGGAGGGGCAGGGGTCATTGGCAGGGCTGTTTGTGAGGCTTTGGCAGCAAATGGCATAAAAACAGCCATTGTTGACCTGGATATTTCAGCGGCAAATGAATTGGCAGCCAGCCTTACGGAAAAGCATGGCACCCGGTGTACGGGTGTGCAGGCCAATGTGCTTGATAAAGAGTCCCTGCTTCAGGCCAGAAAGTACATCCTTGAAAAGCTGGGAAGTATAGATTACCTGATCAATGGTGCAGGCGGTAACTCTCCCGATGCCACAACAAAGATTGAGCAAATTACAGATGAAGGAGAAGCAGGGGTAAAGGATTCATTCTTCGGGCTGGATTTATCGGGTTTCGACAAGGTATTTGCCCTGAATTTCACCGGCACCCTGCTGCCCACCATGGTATTTGCCCGGGACATGGTGATGCGTGGCAGCGGTGTGGTGATCAATATTTCTTCCATGAATTCATTCCGGCCGCTTACAAAAATTCCGGCATATTCGGCAGCCAAAGCATCGGTGAATAATTTTACCCAATGGCTGGCCGTGCATCTCGCCAAAACGGGTGTACGGGTAAACGCGGTGGCACCCGGGTTCTTTCTTACAAATCAGAATCGTTTTCTACTGGTGAATGAGCAAACCGGTAAGGCAACCCCGCGCGGGGAAAAGATCATAGCCAATACTCCGGTAGGTCATTACGGGAAGCCTGAAGACATTCAGGGTGCGGTTCTTTTTCTGTTATCGGAGCTGTCATCCTTCATAACCGGGGTGGTGTTGCCGGTTGATGGGGGATACAGTGCCTACGGAGGTGTGTAAAATAGTTAAAATCCACCCCCTGCCCCCGCCAGCGGGGGATATTGTAACTTG
>DATEVU010000150.1:0-3506 GCA_035258345.1 Bacteroidales bacterium | reverse complement strand
CCCTGGCCGGCTCTTGTATCCACAAGCTTTTTAAAAGATTCAAATGCTATGTTCCGGTTGGTCCAGTCCCACCAGGTATCGGCAATCCATAAACAGGGTGTTCCGTCACTGTAAGTGAAATACCTTCCGGGCCGGATCTCTGAGCGGTTCACTTTTATAAAACCCCGCCTTACCGGATTTTCCTTTTTTTCCTCCTCAGTCCATCCGGTGACCTTTAATTCTCCCTTTTTCCCCGTTAACCGCTTGTCCTTTGAGAGTGTCTCATATTTCCAGGTGCCGCCGGCAGGAGGAGCAAACCGGATCTTCCATATACCGGCGCCATCCCAGAATCCGGGAACAGTAATTGTTTTTCCTTCGGCCTCTCCTGAAATACCGGAAAACCGGGCATTCAGATACGCCTCTTCGTTTTCCCCAATATAATCGACATATGGATTTTGTGATAATGAGGATGATGTATAGGATGTTTCAAATACTTCCCATGTTCTTATATTCACCGGTTGGGCTGAGATCATCAGGGTGATGATCAAACAGCCGGAGAGCAAGGCGAAGAGTCTTATTTTATTTTTCATGCTGCAGGAGTTTATACTGAACCCGATGTCTTTATTTTTTCATTTCAACAGGATATTACCATGGCTGGCATCCAGCAAAAAGGTTGAAAAAGCAGGCACTTTAATATATAAAATACAGGAGTAACCGGATTGTCATTTACAAACAGAGCGGGTTTCCCGTTGGTTGTCTTAACAAAGGCCGTTTTTGGTGACTGACCTTGTAAGAATACCGGAGAAATGCCAAGTAAAATAGCAAGGACAAGTTTCATCATGCGTTTGGTATTATTCCCTTACTCCAGTATGGCAACAAAACCTCCGGCAGGCAGGACGTTAATTTTCATAACTTCCCCGGCAGTCAGCGTTCTGGTATCCTTACTGAAATGCCTGTTGTCAGCCCCATCGGAAATGATCAACGCGCTGAAATCTTTATTCGTCAGCCGTGAGAGATCAACTTGCCAGGATTGGGCGGTGGAGGTTCCGTTAATTCCTCCGATGTACCAGGTGTTTCCATTGCGCCGGGCAATAATACAGTATTTACCGGGTTCACCTTCCAGCAGGCACGTTTCATCCCATGCCACAGGAATTTTTTTCAGAAAAGAACGTACTGCAGCGGGCAGGTTACGGTACGATTCTGCAAAATCAGCCAGATGAAGGATTCCTGATTCAAATACGATAGAAAGAGCGAGTTCATGCCCATTGGTGGTTTGGTGCGGGAATTTTTGATTGCCGAAGGTAACCGGTGTATAGTCCATGGAACCCACAACATTGCGCGTAAAAGGAAGGATTGTATTATGCCATATGGCCTTTTCGGGATACAAGGAGTCAAAGCCGTAGTTCTCGGCTCCCCGGACAGCCTCCATCGAGACCAGGTTGGGCCATGTACGATTCCAGCCACGGTGTAAAGTGCAACCATGGAAATTCACCAATATATGGTTTTCAGCAGCATCCTGTAGAATATCAAAATACAGTCCGATTATATGCTGCTTGTCGCTCTGGAAAAAGTCGACCTTTACACCTTTAACCCCCATGGCAGCAAGCTTTTTGAACTCCGCACTGCGGAGGACAGGATCAAACATTATATCACGGGGTCTTTCAGTAACAACATTGTGAGTACCGCCGGAATTGTACCACATTAAGATACCCACATTTTTGGTATTGGCATATTTTACCAGTTGCTCAATGTTGCCACCCTCCATCAGATCCCAGTTGGCATCTACCAGTGAATATTCCCAGCCCATCTCAGCGGCAAGATCGACGTAATCTTTCAAAACACTGTAGTTTTTTGGACTCGATGGGGTGCTCCACCAGCTCCATGAAGCCCTTCCCGGCCTGATCCAGGAGACGTCATCAAATGCTGCCGGAGGATTGAGCTTTACCACCATATTCGATTCTGCAATTGTTGAAAGTTCTTTTCCTATAATGGCTACACGCCAGGGAGTGGACCATGGCAAAGATGAGGAGGGCTTTGAGGAAATCAGGCTGTCGGCTTCCGTTGCTTCCGGCATCCGGATTATATATAGTCCGTTGTTGGCTTCCTGCTGCAAATGGGCTGCAAAATAGGTGGAATCAGCACCTGCTTCGGTTAGTAAGATACATGCGTTTTCGGTGTTGAAAAGCGCCGGAAAGGCCCATCCTTCAGATGAAGGAGCGGATGTGCCCACAGGAATACCATTTTCAAAGTATCTTTCATACGCAGGTGTCCACATAGTAACCTTGTCATAAGGTTCAATCCAGGTTTTTCCATCTCCTGCAATGGCAAATCCGGTTACTTCTTCCTTTACCGTGTATTTCCCGCTATCCTGATCAGGAAATACATACCTGAAAGCAATACCATCGTCATAAGCTCTGGCGATGACAAGAATCTTTTTATCGTCCTGGTTATTAAATGCAAGAGTTAATTCATTTGCCCTGTTTTCAATCCGGGTCTGTTTGCCTGCAGGAAGTTCGAATGACTCATGAATAGATTCTATAGGTGAGGCTTCCTCAAAGGATAAACCGGTTATAAAATTCCCGTCGCTGCGGAGAATGCCGAGGGGAGAAGCATTTAGTACCACACGGGATTCATTTGAATCAGCCAGGGATACACTGTAAAACAACTGATTATCAACTCCGAAGGAAATCATGAATTGAATATTGCCTGAAGGTGAGGCTACTGACCATTCCTCAGGTTGTTCTGAGCATGATAGTATAATCGAAATGCCGATGCATCCGATAACGATTTTGTTTACAATTCTTATTAAGCCGTTCATAATTAATTTTTAGTTTATTTATACCTGTGTTTTAAGCATTTCATCAAATCATCAAATCATCAAATCATCAAATCATCAAATGTATTAAGCATACCAGGGCCTGTCACGTTTCAGATCACTCTTGAGTACATCACAGGCAATGTTCACATCCTCCACCATCTGGAAATCGTACATACCGGCACAAACGAAGTCGGCTCCGTTTTCAAAGGCATATTTGAATCCGTCGGCCGGAAGAATTGCCCCGGCTGCCATTACCTTGAAAGCAATAAAGGGCTGGGGAAGCGTTTTCATGTAGGCAATGGTTTTATCGGGTTTGAAACAGAACATATTATCGTGCCATTCCGGATTTTTTGCCGACCAGTAATTGTGGTGGTGCAGGGTCTTCATCCAGAAATCGGGTTGAAAACCTGTATCCACGCATGCTTTGATGGTTTCGATCTTATGGGCGCCGATACCGGTGAGTAACCCGTTTTGCCTGATGAAATCCAGCACTTTTGCTATGGCATCCGGTTTGCCCTCACCCATATAATAATCGGCTGTTTCACCCTGAATATAGCAGGCAACTGCCCCGGTATCGATTGCTTTTTTTACCTTATCAAGGTACTCATTAAAAGGCATGGGAGAGGCCCCTTTATCATCGTAATTCAAACCGGCACAATCGGAAATGAACTGTATCTTGCCAATCCCGCGTTTCCAGTATTCATCGATC
>DATEVU010000149.1:0-3901 GCA_035258345.1 Bacteroidales bacterium | reverse complement strand
CAAACAATCGGTAAGTTTAGCCTATGGGATGCATAGCCGGCTGGAGCCCATCGGCTTCTACCTTGCGCAACAAACCGGTCCCTCGGGTATCGTGCAGCCCAATAAAGATCTCGAGCTCACCAAGGCACATCACCTTGTTCTGGCCTATGAAATTACACCCCAAGATTTTACCAGGTTTCGGATAGAGCCTTTTTATCAAAAACTGTTTGATGTCCCTGTAATACCCGGCACTCCCTTTTCGATGGCTAACCTGGAGATGGACTGGTTTTTCAATGATTCCCTTGTAAGCAAAGGAACGGGTATCAATTATGGCATCGATATCACCCTGGAAAGATTTCTTCAAAAGGGATATTATTATCTGATGACGCTGTCGCTTTTCAAATCAATGTATACCGGAGGAGATGGCATACAGCGCGACTTGAGATTCAGTAAAAATTATGTTGCCAATTTCCTGTTTGGAAAGGAATGGAAAGCCAGCAGGGGCGACAACAGTACGTTCGGTATCAACTGGCGGTTCAGCCTGATGGGGGGCGACCGGATCAGTCCGGTTGATTACGTGCTGTCACACGCAACAGGAGATGTGGTGTATGATGAGAACAAGGCTTTTGAGAACCGGAAACCAGCTACCTGGTATCTCGATTTCACAGCCTCGTGGAGCAGAAACAAGCCGTCGCACACATCCACCTGGTCATTACAGTTTGTGAACCTGCTTTTCCAAAAGGAATTTTACGGATACCGGTACAATTTCAGAAGCAATACCGTGGATCCGCACAAGGAGGCGGTTGTAATTCCGAATATCAGCTACCGGATAGATTTTTAAAGAAGGTTGTTGTGGGTTGTGGGTTGTGATTGTTGTGGACGTTAAACATCCTGCTACTCCCTGAACTCCTTCGGGAAATTTACCAGGTATAGTTCTTCCGTTGCCCTGGTGATGGCCGTGTATAACCACCGGAGGTAATCCATGTCGATCCTTTCCTGTGTTATGTAACCCTGGTCGATAAATACCGCCTTCCACTGGCCGCCCTGGGCCTTGTGACAGGTAATGGCGCATGCATATTTAACCTGGAGGGCATTAAAAAACGGATCTTCTTTTACCAGGTTATACTGACTGGTGCGTGATGTAACGTGCTGAAAGTCTTCCAGAATACTGTGGTACAGCTTCCTGTTATCCTCCGGGTTAAGGGCAGGGGATTCTGCCGTAAGTGTATCCAGCAGGATCCAGGCTTCAAAATCAACATCATAATCGAGTAGCGTCAGCAATGCCTGCGCGAAACGGAAATCATACCGTTCGGTATACCTGAGGACCTTCTTTACCCTGACAATATCACCATTGGCAATAAAATCGATCACCGGCTGTTTCGCCAGCCAAAAATAATTGTTTTTTACAACCATCAGCAAATCGCCCGGTACGAGTTCATCTTCCCGGAACAGCACCATGTTACGGATACCGATGTTATACTGGTTTGCCTTTTTATTGGAACGGCAAAGAACAATGGTTTCCTCAACACCATGACGGCTGTATGCACTTTCAATCAGTTCAACAAGTTCGTTGCCGTCAGCGAACCTGATATCCGGGTAATTCGAGCTCCTGAAAACCGGATAAGAAAAAAGTTCCCCTGTTATCTGCTTCCTTACAAGCGTTGCATTCAACAGAATACCCGAGTCTTTGGTCTGCCGCACAATATCCGTCAGCACAGCCTCACCGGCTACTGGTATATGCATGGATAACTCAGCTTTGTTCAGTGCGGGACTCAGCACGATCCCCACGGGTGGAAGCTGTGCCGTATCGCCGATCAGGATCAGTTTACAGTTATCGCCGTCGTTGGTATAAGTGATCAGGTCTTCGAGCAACCGGCCTGATCCGAAAACCGAATCGGCCGGACGGGAATTGGAGATCATGGAAGCCTCATCCACGATGATCAGGGTATGGCTGTGAAGGTTCTTGTTCAGGACAAAATCACCGAAACCGTCCTTTGATGATTTTTGCCGGTATATTTTACGGTGTATGGTAAATGCAGGCTTTCCTGCATAGGAAGAAAAAACTTTTGCTGCACGTCCGGTGGGAGCCAGCAACAGGCTTTTCATCCGTATGCTTTCAAGGGTCCTGACAAGTGCACTTACCAGCGTGGTTTTGCCCGTACCGGCATAACCCTTGACAATAAAGGCCTGGCACCTTCCCGTGTCAAGGATGAAATCAGCAAGCAATCCGATCAGCACTTCCTGGCCGGGGGTCGGAAGATGTCCCAACTGTTGTTTGATCAAAGGAATAATGTGATCTCTAAGCATATGTATATTTTCAACAATGCGGCCTGTGCGTATGCAATTTATGTTGGATTTTTGTATAAATTCGCATTCGCATGCCTGAATTAAATTATATTGATAAGTCTTTTAACAGGGACGCTACCGCAAAATGCATACTGTCTGTTCAGGCAGACCAGAACGGACTTGCCTATTGTATTTTTGACTCTAAGCTAAGGAGCTATGTGGCTTTCAGAAAGTACCGGTTTGATCATGTACATCTTGCGGGTGATTTGTTGAGAAGCATACATGGGGTGCTGAACAGGGACGAATATTTGAAGCTGCCCTATCATGAGGTCAGGTTTCTGGGCTATTCACAGCAATCCACTCTGGTGCCTTCGGTATACTTCGATCAGCATGCAAAGGATGATTATATGGAGTTTAACCACTCCCTTGGATCTGAAGACGAATTGTTCAGCAATTACATAAAACCGCTGGGCGTTTACAATGTTTTTGTACTGTCCCGTGATCTGGTCTCCCTGGTATCCGGGCATTTTAAAAATGCGGGGTTTTTGCAGCAGGCAACACCGTTTCTATGGCATCTGGCCAACCAGAACCGCTTATTGTTTAAAACAAGGGTTTACCTTGGGTTAAACAACGGGTTCTTTGATGTTGCAGCCACAGGAAACGAGAAGTTCAGCCTGTATAACTCGTTTCAATATGTCAGCGAGACCGACCTGTTGTATTATGTGTTGTATGTATACGAGCAGCTAAAATTGAATACCGACCAGATACCCTTACTGATATCAGGCGAACTAAGTAAAAAGCTCACCTTTTTTGAGACACTTAAAAAGTATTTACCGGCAACCCGGTATGATACCGTTGATGAAATGCAGGTGCTCTCGCCCGAATTGCTGCAAATGACTGCCCGCAACTATATGAACCTGTTAAATCTGCGGAATTGCGAATTGTCGGAGGAGAGTATAAAGGCAGAAAGATAGCGGTCAGCAGGAGTTTCGATTCCAGGCCGACCACTGATTTTGCGCGCGAAGCCCTGTTCAACATTCTGACCAATCATGTTGATTTTGAGGAAATAAGGGTACTTGACCTGTTCAGCGGCACGGGAAGTATCAGTTTTGAGTTTGCCTCCCGGGGTTGTATGGAAATTGATCTGGTAGACAGTAACATCCGGTCGGTTCAGTTTATTGCCGGAATTGCACAGGAATTGGGCATGAAGGGTATTCACCTGGTAAGGATGGATGTATTCCGTTTTATTCCCGTATGCAAAAAGCAGTATCATGTGATTTTTGCAGACCCTCCTTTTGCCTTAAAGAACTTGCAGGATATTCCCGATATGGTATTGGAGCAGCCCTTATTATTGCCCGGAGGATGGTTTGTACTGGAGCACGGGAAAAACCACAATTTCAACACGCACCCCCGGTTTTTCAACGAACGCAATTATGGCAGCGTACATTTCACATTTTTCAGGTAGAAATTCAGTATAAGGGGAAATAGCAACATACAAAACAAAAAAGCCTGAAGAAAATCTTCAGGCTTTGATCGCTTCTTTTTTGCGGTCACGACGGGATTCGAACCCGCGACCTCCGGCGTGACAGGCCGGCATTCTAACCAGCTGAACTACATGACCAGCTTTTTAAAGCGG
>DATEVU010000148.1:0-8858 GCA_035258345.1 Bacteroidales bacterium | reverse complement strand
AACCAACACCAATAACAAGTAAATCGGAAAATATTTCATATAATAAGTTTATTTCATTATGTTACTACGTTTTTCATTAAAATCGAAAATTAAATTTAATCGATTGACCTGGAACCATATATCCAATCTGGTCTCTCAGGTTGAGCAGTTTTGTCAAAAAGATAATTTCCCAGGACCAGGTAATCCATCTCTGTTGACATAAAGCACCGGTATGCGTCATCGGGACTACAGACAATGGGTTCACCCCTGACATTGAAACTTGTATTGATTAGCATACCATATTGCGTCAGCTTTTTAAATTCACTGATAAGCTGATGGAAAAGCGGATTAACCTCCCGGCTTACCGTCTGTAACCTCGCCGAATAGTCAATGTGTGTTACAGCAGGTATATCCGAACGAATATGATAAAGTCTTTCAGCGAGCGGCGAATCTTGATACCCCGGTGGCTCGGGATACCTGCGGTGTTTTTTTACAGGTGCCACAAACAACATATAGGGCGAACGACCTTCCATGTCAAAGAACTGGCCGAGATCCTCTTCAAGGACGGCAGGTGCGAAGGGCCGGAAACCTTCCCGGTATTTGATCTTGAGATTCAGCCGTTTCTGCATGCCGGTATTTCCGGGATCGCCCAGGATACTCCGGTTTCCCAATGCCCTGGGTCCATACTCCATCCGTCCCTGGAACCATCCGATCACGTTGCCGGATTTAATCAGCAGCGCAACCTCACTGCACAGGGTTACATCATTGGTATAATGCTCTGCGACTGCATGATAGCGATTAATTACCCGGGTGATATCCTTGCATCCGAATGAAGGACCAAGGAGTGCACCTTTCATTCCGTCGGGTTTCACGGGTATCCGTGGCATTTGAAGATAAATATGCCATGCTGCCAATGCGCCCCCGACAGCTCCACCGGCATCACCGGATGCAGGCTGTACCCAGATCTCATCAAACAATCCCGTTTTCTGCAGCCTGGCATTTGCCACACAATTGAGGGCCACACCACCTGCCAGAACAAGATTCCTGCAGCCAGTAATTTCCTTTGCATGAGTGGCCAAATTAATCATGATCTCCTCCGTTACCAGTTGTATGGCCAATGCCAGGTTCATGTGATCCTGTGTGATGGCGGCTTCAGGTTTACGGGGAGGTATCCCGAACAGCACCTTCCATTTTTTGTCCCGGGTTGTACGCATGCCCGTGGCGAAACGGAAATAGTCCATATTCAGCAAAATTGATCCGTCGTCACGGATGTCAACCAAGTTCTCCCGGATCTTCTCATAAAATTCCCGGGTCTGTTTGGAATTGGGATTTCCATAGGGTGCAAGTCCCATCAGTTTGTATTCGCCGCTGTTCACCCTGAAACCGCAGTAGTATGTAAAAGCAGAATAAAGCAGGCCCGGTGAATGCGGAAACTGAAGTTCCTTCAGCACGTTAATGGTTGCACCATTACCCTTACCGATGGTCGCAGTTGCCCATTCTCCCACACCATCCACTGTAATAATGGTTGCTTCGGAAAAGGGTGACGGATAGAATGCACTGGCAGCATGTGAAAGATGGTGTTCCGGGAACAACAGGGGTGCGTTCATGATTCCGAATTTTGCCAGTTCTTTTTTGAGCAGGTTTTTCTGAAAAAGCTTTTCCCTTATCCAAACCGGAATGGCAGTGACAAAACTCACCAACCCCCCTGGGGTAAATGCATGATATGTTTCAAGCAAACGCTCGAACTTGATCCATGGTTTTTCATAGAATACAATGGCAGACAGCTTTTCAAAGGGAACATCGGATTCTTCAAGCACATACCTGATCGCATGTTGCGGGAAAGATGGATCATGTTTTTTCCGGGTAAAGCGCTCCTCCTGTGCGGCGGCAATAATTTCACCATCCACGATCAGCGCAGCAGCACTATCATGATAATATGCAGATATCCCAAGAATTGCCTGCTTCATAAACACATCAGAAAAGGGTATAGATAAACGGTGCCAATGCGGAACCGCCGGCAAGAATGATCAGGATACCAAATATCAAAAGGATTATGATCAGTGGCAGCAGCCAGTATTTCTTCCTGGTTCTTAAAAACTCACAAAGATCTTTTAAAAATTCAACCATTGGTCAGAGCGTGTTTGTTAAAACTAGTACGGATGTGCCAGATCATCAGGAACATATTTATGTAAGCGACTGATAAATGCTGTTCCTTTGTCCTTTTTAAATTGCTTTAAGGTTAGCCTGTCCTTACCTGAAATCCTACGGATGATCCCTACCGGTGCAACCACAACAAAAAATATGATGCTGAGCAGTATCCCTGAGGTTAAAATTCCCAACAGATGGGACATGCCAAACCACACAACGGCCAAAGGATAATAACACCAGGGAACAAGTAAATCAATAATAACCAGGATTACTGCAATTATTTGAAATACGGAATTTTCAAGGAAAAGCCCAAGGCCCACTGCTATCAAAACCATGATCATACCGGTATCGGTGCATTGCTTTTTTGAAATAGTTTTGAAAATACCTGTTTTCATGACATTACCTGCTTTTGATCAGTTTGATTTGCTGACTCCTTCAGTCAACCTGGAATATTCGTTCATCAGCTTACGGGTCCTTGCATCATTCGGGTAAATGTCCACAGCCTTATCGAGATGTTCCCTGGCCAAAGACAAATTTCTGATATAAAGATAATATGCCGCAAGTCCGAAAAGGGCACTGTCATTTTTCGGGTCCTCCATCAGCTGTTTCTTGAATGATATTACCTCACCTGTCCTTCTTAACAACATAGCCGTTGTTTTGTCATCAGGCTGATTCTTCAAAAGATATTTCAGGTAGTAGCCTGTTTCCTCCGGCCTGTCCAACTGCATCAGGGTAAAAACAATTTTTCTTGCTGTTTCAATCTGCCCGGACACCGCAAGGGATCTTTTATAGTAATAAAGTGACTCCTCATAATGTAACAATTCGCCACTGATCCTGCCAACCTCAGCAGACAACTTCCATTCATACGGATGGTCAAGTTCAACCGATTTTACAACGTTTAACGCACCGGGAAGATTATTTACTTTTACAAAATACCGGTACAACGAATCCATAGCCATATCCATGTTTATCCTGTTATTGTAAATGTCGAGAGTAAGCTTCTCAGCATAGGAACCGGATATGTCCGGAACATAATCTGATTTTTCATAAAAGGGCCACTGTTCTTTCATTACCATGCACATCCACTCACCATAAACTGAATCAACAGCTGTAACGGGCATTTCATTCCAGATCTCTTCGGATGAAATGCTTTGATCCACAGATCCCATGGCCCCTTTTTCAAGCATGGTATTCATAAAGGAGTTTGCAATAAGATAATAGCCGAACAAATTCGGATGCAGGTGATCCAGGAACAAGTCCTCACCCAATATGCCATGTTCGGCATGTTCTTTGAATCCCTTGTATGTATCCACAAAGTGCACATTTTCATAAATTTTGCACAACCCCGCGATTTTCTCATTGATAGCCTCCGGTGCCCTGAAACGCAATGCATCAAGGTCCCTGGCATTTGAATAATATCTGCCTGCACGCTCAAAATCAAGTGTTCTGTAGAGCACTTCTCCTATCATGAAGTTATTCATTGCATGGGTGCTGTCGGTTTGGTTCGCTGCAAGGAATGCCTGTTCGGCCGAATCGTAGTCACCGTTATTGAAAGCCTCAATTCCGGATCGGAATATATTATAAAAAGCAGCGGTATCGGTATACGTTCTTAGCACACTCAAAAAGGGCTTTTGATCTTTTTCATTACTTACCAGGTTTGAAAAATACACCGGTATATTATATTCCTGAAATGTCTCAATTATTTCACGCATATTTTTTTCAAACTGTTCAAGGCCTTTGTAATAGGAACCGGAACCAAATTCAATTTGTTGCTTCCCGGCCATCCGGTGCATAAATCCGCCTGTATCCTTTGGTTTTTCATGATTCATCATGCCCTGAAGAGCCTGAGAAGCATTAATGGCAAGCTGGGATACCCTTAGTTTCTTAAGATTGATTACTTGTTTGATTATTTTCCTGCTGTACCCGGCACGATGGCCCGAACCCACTCCCATGGCGCCGTAATATTCATTGTGACCGGCATAGATCAGAACAATATCAGGTTCCATCCTAACTACTTCCCTGGTAAATGTCAGCAGGGCAAATGAATTTATCGCTGTGACAGATAAATTGATCATTTCAATATCCCTGTCCCTGAAATTCCTTTCAAGTGCATATTCGAGCATGCGTGGAAATGAACCCCTCGGGGTATAAGGATAACCTTGTGCGGAAGATTCTCCCAGCACAAAAATCCGGTAAGTACCCGGTGATTTGATCTTTTTAAATGAACCCGGATTCCCAAGACGTGCATCCTTTTTGTCGGTAAAAAAAAACCTGCTTATATTTCTATTCACGTGGACCAAACCTCCGCGGCCCTCGATGAATACCCTCGGATCGTCCCCATAGCGGAATGTCCTGAACACCATTTCCAGCAGAATGACCAATAGGAAAGGGATACTTATGGCGATTATCTTATATGCCACTGTACGGCTCCTGCTTTTTACCATTACCCTGGGAATTAGTGTGATGCTAATTATGGAATTCTACACCAAACAAAAAACAGAGAAAGACAAGATTGTTTCAAAGGACTTTGCCCCGGGTAAAGTTACAACCTTATCTTTCTCGTGTGTATAAAATTAATTTGCCCGGAATCTAGTTCTCTAAATTGGGGTTATATGAAATTTCGATATCGGGTATCGGCATCCAATAGTGTTCCTTGGATGGCTGGTTCGACAACGGAATTTCAGAAGGATCACGCAGGGCATTGGCTTGTTCCACTGCTTCGGTACGGATCAGGTCGAACCACCGTGAGGCTGCTTCACCTCCGGCAAACTCCCATCCCCGTTCTACAATTACTGAATCGCGGAATGCCACACCAGACAAACCGGGAGTTAAATCAGGCAGTCCGGCGCGGTTCCTGACTGCATTGATCGCTGCATACGCATCGGAATTCGGCGCCCCGTCAGCCATAGCCTGTGCTTCGGCATAATTCAGCAGAACTTCGGCATACCGGATAATCTGTTCAGCCCTACTTCCTGCCCAGGAAGCACCGGGAAACTCATCCTGGTATTTTTTGAAATAGGGATGCTTCCTGTATGTGCGATCATCATCCCATGGAACATCGCCAACATTCTTAATGGGGATCATGGTTTGATAAGTGGCATCCTTACGCGGACCTGCAGGAAAGCGGTTGAAAAAGGATACTTCGCCGTAATAATCACTCCATCCCGATGCCCAGCTGATGGCTGGATTGACATATTCTTCGGGTCGTGGTCCCAGCGGGCCGTGCATGCTTACCTGTCCGATATTGTAGTTATAGTAAAGGGCAAATACTATTTCCTGGTTGGTGAAATTGTTGGCCCAGGTCCACAGATCATTCGGGTCGGGTTCAAGCGCGTACTGGTATACACCGGCATTATCAATCACCTCCTTGGCTTTTATGGCGGCCATGGCGTAGTTTGAGGTTTCCTTAAGAGGCCAGCCTGCCATGGTAAGATACACCTGCGACATAACGGCTTTTACGGTTCCCTTGCAGGGCCTTGCTCCCGGATACCCGCCCCTGTCGGATGGACCCTCCGGCCGGATATTGGGAAGAAAAGATTCTGCATTTTGCAGATCACTTACAATCTGATCATATATGGCAGCCACCTCTGCTTTTTGCACACCGAGATCGGGATTCACATTAAATTCAAGTACCAGCGGGACCCTCCCAAAAATACGTGTCAGAAAGGAATAACTCAGGCCCCGGTAAAAATATGCCTGTCCTCTGGCATCATCTTTCAGACTTTCTGAGGCCGAACTTTGATCAACATTTGTCAGTATCGCGTTCGCAGCACGAATAGTGGCATAACAACCGTCCCACCAAAGCTGGATGCGATCATTCACCCCGGTAGCAGAAAAAAGATCTACTTCCCTGAACCTTTCCTTATTGGAAGCAGGGTGGGTTGTAAGATCATCTCCCCCCATAAATGGACCCACACAGCCTGCCTGTGACCAAATTCTTGACAATTCAGCCGGCAGGTTATCTGCCGCAAGTTGAATTTGAGAGGATGAGAAAAATATTCCCGGATCCAGTACACCTTTGGGATTTTCTTCGAGAAAATCTTTGCCGCACGAAATACCCAGAAATAAAAGGGCAATGAAAAAAATATATGGTTTCATAGTTTTTCGATATTTATTGATTATACACATGCTGTTCTGCATATTCCTTAGAAATTGAGCTGCAACGTGAATGTAAACACCCTTGCAGAAGGATAAGCTCCGCTGACCAGCCCCTGGTTGATATCATCCTCACCTCCCGATTGGGCTTCGGGGTCATAACCAATGTAATCCGTAAAAGTGAGCAGGTTCTGTGCACTTATACCCAACCGCAATGGGGCACCCTTTATGACGGATGAAGGCACGCGATAGGAGAGGCTGAGATTCTTAACCCGTATAAATGATCCGTCCTGGATCCATTTGGAACTTGCAGGAATTTCCTTATTTGTAGAACTGGTGAGGCTTGGCCATTTGTTGCTCTTGTTTTCAGGGGTCCAGGGAGTGACTTCTGCCATGGTAATTGTTCTGGAATCGCCAATGCGCATAGCTGCCAGGGCATAATCCATATTGAAAATGCTGTTGCCGTTAACACCAATGATAAACAGGTTTATTTCGAAATTTTTAAACCTCAGAATATTATCAAATCCCCAGGTATATTTAGGCAATGAATGGCCCATGATCACTTTGTCCGTTCCATCTATTTTATAATCATTGTTCAGGTCGAGGTATTTGCTGTCTCCGGGAAAACGTCCATACAGGGCGGCTTCAGCTGCCTCAGATTCCTGGTAAATACCAAGGAACTGATTTCCCCAGAAAGTGCCCATGGATTGGCCTATGATATTGCGCAACAATTCATTGTTAACAATACCATTCCCTGTTACAGGCTGGATATTTGAATTTAAGAATTCTGCATCCCCGCCAAGATCAATGACCTTATTTTTGTAAGATGCAAAGTTGAAACTTGCATTCCAGCTGAAGTTTTTATTATCCACGGGCGTACCTGAAATTGACAGTTCAATTCCTTTGTTTTCAACCGAGCCAACGTTGGATAATTTTGTGCCGCCTCCCCAGTAAGCAGGAATAGGAACTCGCAGTAAAAGATCATTTGTTTGCTTATTAAAATAGTCTGCGGAAATATTCAGTCTGTTTTTGAAAAAGCCCAGGTCAATACCTATGTCGGTCTGAGCTGTCTGTTCCCATCTTAAATTGGGATCTCCGATACTATTGGATACTTCGGAGTACGTTCCTGCACTGGTTCCATATGCATAATTGCCATTGCTCATCTGGGGAATTGTAGCGAAAGCACCAACGCCCTGGTTTCCGGTCACACCGAAACCGCCTCTTAACTTCAGGTTGCTGAACAGGTTCAGGTCCTTGATGAAGGATTCCTCGGAGAGTCTCCAGCCCATTGAAAATGACGGGAAATACCCCCATTTGTTGTTCGGGAATTTGGAGGAACCATCGGCCCTGTAACTGGCGGTTACCAGGTACTTTTCATTGAGAACATATTGAACGCGGCCAATATAGGATCTCAGTGCAGATTCACTGTAACCCGATCCAATGCCTTTGTCCACCATGGTCCCGAGTGCATAATATTCCAGTTTGTCGGTAAAGGGACTGCCTGAGCCACTTAACGTGGAATAATCGTACCTGCTTTTTGATTGTTCAAATACTCCTGTTACAGTCAGGTCATGCATTGTTCCTAGTAATTTGTGAAAAGTCAGGATGTTGCTGTTCTGCAGACCCATCGAGTTATCATACCTCCTGTTAGCACTCAGGTTCCCGTACGGTGCATAGGGTGGTATGTTCAAACCATTGCCTTCACTCAGATTGGCGTCCAGTCCGGCAATAATATCCAGGGAAAGGAACTCGAATATCTTATAACTGAGCTTGGTATTCAACAAAGCATTATTCCTGATATTCCGCTGGTGGGCATACAACAGGTTACCAACCGGGTTGGGACCCAGTGCGCCGTATGGATCGCCACCATATGTACCATCATCTTCCCGCAGTTTTTCTGCCGGACCATACCAAAGGGTCTGTAGAACACCACCCCTGAGACTTCCGGTAACCTGGTTGTTGAAACCCTCGCTTCTGTTAAGAAATGCTGCAGCGCTTAATGTGATTTTATTAGTAAGATGGCTTTCCAGGTTTGTATGAAAGGAATATTTCTTGTAATTGGAATTAATCACAATATACTTGGCATCTTCATAACGCCCGGAAATATAGTAGGATGATCTTGGAGTTGTACCGCTGAACGACAGCTGATAATCCTGTGATTTTCCCTGGCGGAAAACCTCATCCTGCCAGTCTGTACCTCCACCGTTTTCCAGCTCCTGGATATAAGTATCGCTGTAAGCATTTGGCGTAACCACATTAACCATGCGGGCATAGGACACAGGATCAAGAAGATCGTATTTGTATGATCTTTTGGATATCCCGAAATTTGCAATAAAATCAATTTTGGGTTTCTCCGTCTTACCTTTCTTTGTAGTAATCAGGATCACACCATTGGCACCTCTTGAACCGTAAATTGCTGTAGCAGAAGCATCTTTCAGGATCTCGATGTTTTCCACGTCGGCCGGGTTAAGATCATTCAGGTTAAAACTTCCCAACTGCATGCCATCCACCACATACAACGGATTATTACCTCCGGTAATTGAATTGGCACCCCGGATACGGATACGCGTCTGACCACCGGGTGCACCGCTCATGTTATTGATCACTACTCCGGCAGCCCTGCCTTGCAAGGCTGA
>DATEVU010000147.1:0-31100 GCA_035258345.1 Bacteroidales bacterium | reverse complement strand
GTAAAGCAGGTATACTGCAGTGACTATAATGTAAGGAATGTGCGAGGAAAACAAACCGAAGCTGAACATGTTAACCGGATCAAGGTTAAACAAATTAACGCATTTATTTTATCAAGTAAAATAAAAAAAATAAAAAAAATGCGCTTTCAGGCATTACCGGATGTTCCCGATCGGAATATCCTGTCCTCCATCCAGATCCAGCATGGCATTGATCAATCTTGCCTTTTGAAAACCATGCAGGTCCTCCGGGGTTATTTCCCTTTCGGTCAACATTCCGTTCCGGATATAACTGGCCCTTTTTGTTCCTTTCAGCAGGGGGCTGGCGGGTGTAACCCAACGGTTCCCGTCATAAAAGGCAATGTTTGAAAAGGAAGTATCGGTGATCTTCCCGTTTTTCACGATCAGCACATCTGAATCGGGATCGGGGGCATGCTTTTTTTTCAGATCATCAAGCGAAGAACGGTCTGAAAACTTAAAGGCATACTCGAGGTCATCCGAAACAGCCAGGAAAAGACTCACAATATTTCGCGGAGTATAGGGTGAGATCCCGACTCCCTCAACATTCCCGGCATACAGGAACCGGCACTTGTAAACCGTTCCGGGATCCTGGTCCGGCAAGGTTATTATTTCCCGGAGATCCCAGGTATCGGTGGCGTTAAATAAGGCCTTCCTGGAGTAATTCACCCGCGCGTTGTGAAATTCAATGTTCAGCAGGTTGTTTTGCCGGACCAGGATGGTTTCAAGCAACTGGCACATATACCTTATCAATTAGTTCTTCATATTCCTTACGGGCATCGCTTAAAAAAGTGATGCCTCCACCGCTGCGGAAAATCATCGTGCCGTTCCGTACCTCAATAAACCGGATCATTACGGCACTGTCAACATTCTCTCCATCAAAAACCCCGCAAATTCCTGTATAATAGCCTCTTTCAATTTTTTCAACCTGTCTGATAATAGCCGTAGTTTTGGGCTTGGGAGCACCAGTGACCGAACCTGCAGGCAGCAGGTTGAAAAGCATATCTCCCAGGCTTCCTGCAAATGCAGGTCTTAATTTACCGGTTATTTCCGAGGATACCTGCAGGATATCACCGGCATGGGTGGTGATCCTGTCGATATACCTGAACCTTTTTACCGAAACGGGGAATGCTATCCGGCTCAGGTCATTTCGCAGGAGATCAACAATGGTGTTGTGCTCAGCAGTCTCTTTTTTGTCTGATAAAATTACCTGCACTGCATCGTGAACAGAAGCGTTGATAGTTCCTTTCATGGGGTAAGCAGTTATCGTCCCGTTTTGAATCCGGATAAATGGTTCGGGAGAAAAGCATACAAACTCACCATCGAGTAAAAGTTTATAAGGTGCCCGGCTGACTTCAAACAGCTGCCGCAGCGACAGGTTTGTCTGAATGGGTGTGGGCAGGGTGAGGTTGATCAGGAACGTATTGCCGGCCTTTATTTCTTCCATGACCAGGGAATAAGCCTGCTGATAGTCATGGAATGAAACCGGGAATTTTTGGAACGAAAGACCTTCAGCCGGAGGTTTCTGATCCATTTCGTTTCCAATGCCCCTGAAGTTATAAATCAGTGAACCGGGTAAGGGCAGATCCAGCCGGAATAGCCTGATCATCTTCATTTCAAAATCGATAATGAATAAAAAGGGTTTCTTTTCCGAGCCCCATTCATTCATTATTTTTATGGCTTCCGTTTTGGAAAACATGATGATTGGATGATTCCCGGTAAATTTACTCATTAAATACCGAAGCATCCGAATTTCAGCCAGTAATATGTCCTACAGGCTTGTTTAAGACAAATGCATATTCATGCCGGTATCAGAACCTGAGTTAAAAGGTATTACCATTGGAAAGACCCATCAGGCATAAACATGCAAAAACTGGATGAAGGTAATGGTAATTTTATTACTTTTAGGGATGCATAATTTTACTTTGTGAAATTGTAAAACCTATATTAATTAAAAATTTGATCATGGAAACCAGACGCACATTCATTAAGCAGGCAATAACGGGCGCTGCCGGCCTGACATTGGGACATGCCGCTTTTGCCGGCTCAATGTCGGGTTACAGGAGAATAACCGGTGCTAATGACAAAATCAGGGTAGGAGTTGTAGGATTTTCCGACCGGTTTAAAGCCTCACTCCTGCCATGTTTTATGGATCATGCCGCGGAGCTTAACTTTGAGATCGTTGCTTTAAGCGATATTTGGAGCGTGCGACGCCTGGAGGGACAGGCTTTTATCAAAGAGAAGTCCGGATGGGATATAGCCTTATGCGCCAATAATGATGAACTTTACAACCGCAAGGACATTGATGCCGTAATCATCAGCACGGCTGATTTTCAGCACGCGCTTCACCTGGTGGAAGCCGCCCGGGCAAAAAAAGATGCTTATGTGGAGAAACCCTTTGCGGAAACCATGCCTGACGCCAGGGCTGCTGTTAAAGCCTGCAGGGAAAGCGGTATTATTGTGCAGGTTGGTTCCCAGCGGCGAAGCGGTGCAAATTACCTGGCCGCTGATGCCTATATTAAATCGGGTAAATTCGGGGATATCATTATGGTGGAAATGACCTGGAACGTGAATCAGCCTGGCCGCTGGCGCCGTCCTTCCCTCGTTGCCGCCATCAGGGAGCAGGATACCGACTGGAAGCGCTACCTGCTGAACCGCCCGGCCGAACCCTGGGATCCGAGAAAATACCTCGAGTATAGATTATTCTGGCCTTATTCATCAGGTATACCCGGACAATGGATGTGCCACCAGATTGATACCGTGCATTGGTTTACCGGTCTTGATCACCCGCGCAGTGTGGCAGCCAACGGAGGTATTTACCAGTGGAAAGACGGCCGCACTAATCCCGATACGCTGACAGCAGTGTTCGACTACGGTCCGGCAGATGATCCCAAAAAAGGTTTCCAGGTTGTTTATTCATCGAGATTCAGCAATTCAGCCGGAGGAACCAAGGAACTCTATTATTCCAATGCCGGGATGCTGAACCTGGATAACAACACCGTTACTCCGGAAGGCGGCCTGAAAACCGAAGAAGCAGCTGCCATGAAAATGTCATCAAATCTTCTGGAAACCTTTGGTTTGCCTGCTGTTACAGTGGCGACAGGTGCCAATACTTCCGGAGATGTGCTTACTTCGGCCCACATGCGCAACTGGATGGAATGTGTACGCTCACGGAAACAGACCCTGGCACCGGTGGAAGCCGGATTTAATCATGCTGTTGCCTGTATCATGGCCAATGCTGCTTACCGTACCGGCATGAGAACCAGCTTTGATGAGAGAACACAGGAGGTGATGGCTGGGGGGAAGGTGTTTTTGTATTAGTAAACGGTAAACAGTAAACAGTAAACAGTAAACAGTAAACGGTGAAGAAATATATTTTAATAGCAGTGATGTTATTGCCGGTCTGGCTGGGTATGGCACAAACCGGGGATATTCAAAACAAGGGGGTTAGTTTTGTAGAAGTAGCGGATAAAGACCGGGTAGACGTTTATTTCGATGGCAAATTGTTTACCTCTTACATCTATCCGGCTACCCTGGAGAAACCAGTATTGTATCCGATTACAACCGCGGAAGGTACATTGGTTACCCGTGGATTTCCTTTACAACCCCGGCCGGGTGAAAGGGTTGACCATCCGCACCAGGTCGGATGGTGGTTTAACTATGGTGATGTGAACGGACTCGATTTCTGGAATAACTCCTATGCCATTCCTGCCGATCAGAAGCCAAAATACGGAAGCATCAGGCATACCAGGGTGATTAAGGCTGAAGGGAACTCCCGGGGCGGAACCCTGGTTGTTCAGTGCGGATGGGAAGATCATCAGAAAAACGTTCTCCTGGAGGAGCATTCGACATTCGAATTTACCGGGGACGAGCTCAACAGAAGGATAGTAAGAACAACAACCCTGACAGCCGTGAATGGTGATGTACGTTTCGGAGACAACAAGGAAGGGTTGTGCGCCTTGCGGGTGGACAGAGCATTTGAATCTCCTGCAGATAAACCGGAAGTGTTTACCGATGCCTCCGGGAATCCGACATCAGTTCCGGTTCTTAATAACGATGGGGTAAACGGACTTTACCGGAACAGCAACGAGATGGAGGGAGATGCGGTTTGGGGAGTAAAGGCAGCATGGGTTAGCCTTTCCGCCCGCAAGGGGCAGGAAGATATATCCCTCTGCATGTTTGATCATCCCGGGAATCCGGGATATCAGGCTTACTGGCATGCACGTGGTTATGGCCTTTTCTCGGTGAATAATATCGGATGCCAGGCATACAATCCCGCCGATTCCGCCAATGAAATCTTACTGAAAAAAGGACAATCCCTGACATTCAGGCATATGTTGCTGATCAGGACAGGCGGATTTGTAACAAAGGAGGAAATGGACCGCGAGGCGGCATGGTTTGCAGGGAAGTAAGCAAACCCCCGCAAGGAATACAATACTAATTATATTGCCATGACCAATTATGAGATCTGGAGTTTAATTATTAATGCCGCAATGGCCATTGGTGTTATCGGGATCGCATTACTTGCAGTATTTGGCGACGGGTTCAGAAAAATTATCTTTCCGGCAAGGCTTGAAGTTGAGATCCTGGACAAGAATGGAGAACTGACCATTCTGGACAGCGGTCACCGGGTGATTTACTACCATCTCAGGTTCATTAACAGAAAATCCGTGGTTGTGCGGAATTGCAGGGTGTATCTGAAAAAAATACAAAAACGTCAGGCCGATGGCAAGTTTCAGGATATGCCCATGTCAGTTCCGCCAAGATACGTATGGACACCCTCCGAAACCTCTCCAGAGGGTGTTGATATTGTTACCGAACAGGTAGTTGACTTTGGATATATCATTGATAATTCCAGGGAATTTAAGCCAACGGTGACCCCGATATACAATAGTTTTAAAGGCAATCTCGGACAGAATGAATCTTTTATTTATTATATCGAGATCGTTGCAGATAATTACCGTTCCAGGCAACTCATCGGAATCGAAGTATCGTGGGACGGGAAGTGGCCCGAAAATTTAAAAGACATGCACCGGTCTCTGGTAATCAAGAGAGTATAACATATTGGCTGAAACAGGGAAGCTGGTGGAGGCAGGTCTTCCGGGGAAAAATATTTGAAACGGAATTGTTCCCATGGTATGGTTCTGCAACCTTGCCGGAATACCTGAAAGTTTATGCCGGAATTGAAAAATCGCATCCATGATGGGGAATAGATCAGCTTAATAGTATATATTTCGTTTTTTTCATGACACATGATAAACTGGAAATTTCTGCATTTCTTGATAAAAGCAATACCGCACCGGTAATTGATGTTCGCTCGCCGGCTGAGTTTACCCGTGGTCACATACCAGGAGCAGTAAATCTGCCCTTGTTCACCAACGAAGAACGGTCCGTGGTGGGCACTCTTTATCTTAAGAAGGGATCATCCGAAGCTATGATAAAGGGACTTGAGCTCATTGGCCCCAAAATGAAGCAGTTTGCTGAGGAAGGACTTGAACTTGCGAAAGACGGTGAATTGCTTATCCATTGCTGGCGCGGGGGTATGCGCAGCAACAGCATGGCCTGGTTGTTCCAGACAATGGGGATCAGGGCTTCAACACTTGAAGGAGGTTATAAATCATACAGGCATTTTGTACAGGAATCATTCGATAAACCGTTCAACCTGATCGTAATCGGAGGCATGACCGGATCGGGTAAGACCGAAATCCTCGAGGCATTGGAAAAAAAAGGACATACGGTCATTCACCTGGAAAGACTTGCATCCCACAAAGGGTCGGTGTTTGGTGGCGTTGGCCTGCCTGATCAGCCCACAACGGAGCATTTTGAAAATCTCTTATCCGGGGAACTGCAAAAACTGGATCCTGGCAAACCTGTTTTTATCGAGGATGAAAGCCTGGCTATTGGCAGGGTTTTTATTCCACAACCCTTTTATTCGCAAATGTCATCGGGACGTTTTATTCATGTACTGGTTCCTGTTGAACGGAGGATTAAACGTCTGGTGGAAGCCTATACAGGTGGTGACAAGAAATTACTTGCTGACGGAGTGAAACGCATTGAAAGGCGGCTGGGAACCGAAAATGCTGCTCATGTAGCCGGTTTAATAAACAGGGGAGAAATGGAAAAGGCAGTGGAAATAGTTTTACGGTATTATGATAAGGTTTATTCCCGGTCCATGAGCATGCGCAAGCGTAAAGAGATTTTAGAGATAAATGCAGGCCATAATGAACCTGGCGAAATTGCTGACAATATTCTAACTCACCATAACATATCAACTTTTAACTCATGCCAATCTCTGACATAAAACTAACCCAATTCAGTCCGGGAGCCGGTTGCGGATGTAAGATATCGCCGGCTGACTTGCGTGAAATTATTAAACAGGTACCTTCCAGCACAACCTTCGACCGTCTGCTTGTGGGCTGCGATTCACGCGATGACGCTGCTGTTTATGATCTTGGGAACGGGACGGCCCTCATCAGCACCACCGATTTTTTCACCCCCATCGTAGATGATCCGTATGATTTCGGAAGGATTGCGGCAGCCAACGCCATCAGTGACGTTTATGCCATGGGTGGAAAACCGGTCATGGCTATTTCGGTGCTGGGCTGGCCGTTGGCGAAATTGGGAGCAGACATGGCAGCCCGGGTAATTGAAGGTGCAGTGGATATATGCCGGACTGCAGAAATTCCGCTGGCCGGCGGTCACAGCATCGATATTTCCGATCCTGTGTTTGGACTGGCAGTCACCGGGATCATTGAAACGGGAAATCTAAAGAAGAATAATACGGCACTTGCAGGGTGCCGGCTGTTTCTTACCAAGCCGCTGGGTATCGGGATCCTCAGTACGGCAGGTAAAAATGGGATACTGCTGGAAGAGGATTACGTGAATTCGGTGAGCTGGATGACCAGGCTTAATTCCGTGGGAACCGAGCTGGGACGGATGCATTGCGTGAAGGCAATGACGGATGTAACGGGATTCGGGCTGCTGGGTCATCTGCTCGAATTGTGCGAAGGAAGCGGCCTCGCGTCGAGAATAAGGTTTGATTCAATTCCCCTGCTGGATGATGTCGGCTATTATATCGAAAAAAACTGCATCCCGGGAGGAACATACCGGAACTGGAAAAGTTACGGGGAGAAGGTTGGCGAGCTTTCCGGGTTCCAGGAAATGATCCTCGCTGATCCGCAGACCAGCGGAGGATTGCTGATTGCGGTGGACCATCCGTCACCGGAATTTGACCTTGTTGCCCGTGCTCATGGTTTTGCTGAGATTGGGGTTTTGGAGGAAATTTCCGATAGTTCTTTGGTCATGGTAGTGTAGTGAATTCTGATTATAAATTACTATATTTGATTGACCGGCGATAGCTAAACCCCAAAATACCCCGATGACCTCATTCCTGAAAATAATAAGGGTTGTCGTATTTTCCTGCATTTCCATTCTCCTCTGGGGATGCCTGGAGTACACCATAACAACCCAGGTTCTGCCCGATGGTACCCTGTTACGTACCATTACTGTTAAAGGTGACTCAGCAAATGTGTTCAGGGGTTCCTTCCGGGTACCTGATGATTCCACCTGGGAAATTTCCACCCGGTATGAACCGCTCAATCAGAAAGGTGCAGCCGATGGCATGGCATATGTATATGAAGCCCGGAAAGAATTTAAGGATTTTGCGGAATTGAACCGGTCGTATTACAGTGACTCAGCCATAAATGAACATATCAGCATCAGGGTAAAATTCGACAAGCAGTTTAATTGGTTTTATACAACCTACAGATATTCCGAAACCTATGCCATGTTGTTCCCGTTCAGGTCGGTTCCTGTTGGCAACTACCTGAGCGATGCTGAACTTAAGGTACATGTGGCCGATAAAAATGAGATCTATTACAGTGCTGCAACCGACAGTATCATTTTTATATCGGATACCACAGGTTTGCCGGTTCTGTCCGGAGCCGACAGTGCACGATATAAACAACTCCTGGAAGACCTGGAACGAAAATACATATCCTGGCAGAAGATCAATATTTACAATGATTTTTATATTGCTGTCACGGCTGCACTGAATAAGCTGGGTATTACCACGGACACCGCAACGGCAAAAAGTTCCTTCTATAACTGGCTCGATACAGAAGAGGTTTTTGAATCTGGTATTCAAAACAGGGATGCCTTTATTGATGCCGCATCATCTTATTTCGAGGTTAGCAGTTCCCGGCTATACAATGCCAATCCCGATGGCTTTGACACCTTCAGCAAAAAGTTCAGGATCGCTGCATTTTCACTTGAGACCTATACGAACCGTGTATTGATGCCCGGTATGATTACCGGTGGTAATGCCCGGGAGAAAGATGTTAACCTGGCTACCTGGAATTTCCGGATCGATAATTTCTATGCAAGCGACTATGTAATGACCGTGGAATCACGAACTGTAAACAAATGGTTCGTGGTGATAGGCGCTATGCTGTTGTTGGGAGTTATCGGGATGTTACTGGTTGGGATGTTCAGGAAAAAATAAATCCCGGCAGGCCATACTGCCTCCCGGGATTATATTGCCTTATTCAACGGTTATGGACTGAGCAGGCTTGCTTACAAAGGCTTCTTTTTTCGGAAGGTGAAGCGTAAGAATCCCATTTTCATACTTTGCTGAAACGTTCTCCTGATCAACCTTGTCACCGGTACTGAAGGTCCTGGATGCTCCGGAATAATCGAATTCATGACGGGTGTAGTTATCATTGCTTTCTTTTTCCTCTGATTCTTCCAGTCGCACCGTAAGATTTCCCTTTTCCTGGATGATCCGGATGCTTTTCTTGTCTACACCGGGTAATACCATTTCAATCCGGTATTCCTTTTCGGTTTCGGTGATGTTCGATGCGGGAATGATGCCCTGCCGGCAACCGCAATAATCATCCGAATTAATGGTCTTCATTAACTGTTCATAGGATTCGTCTGAATTTTCTTTTCCGTATGCAGCACGAACCGGGCTGTAAAATCTGATGTATGCCATATTGATAAGTTTTAATGGTTTTGACTCCAATTGTTGGTTGTAGAATTTCAATTTTGGTGCCAATTCCGAAATTGAGTCATAATGGCATGGTTTGGGGTGGAGGTATGTCAAAAAGGCATGAGATCGTTCTCAGAAAAACGAAGTTCTCGCAGAAGAAGAAGTTCTCGCAGATTTCGCAGATCCCGCAGATATTTCTGGCTACTGATTACTGTTTCCCGTTTACTGTTTCCCGTTTACTGTTTACTGTTTACTGTTTACTGTTTACTGTTTACTGTTTACTGATTACCGTTTACCTCTTACTCCCTCCTGCTGATTTCTTCAGTATTTCACCGGCCAGCGGTCCTTCATTGAATAACAGATCGATGATACTCAGATTGGGAATAAAACCATACCGTTCCTGAAACACCTGTTGGTAGGGAAGGGGGGTGAATGCAGGATCCGGCCGGGCAAGTCTTTCTTTAGGGTGAATGCAATACCTGAGATCCGTACCGGAAGCGGGTTCATACAACAGGGTTAGGGCAGGCCTGGATGTTATGCCCAGTATAGCCAGCATAACATATAACAGGTCCAGGTTCCAGTTGAACAGGTACCTGGTTTCCTTCTGAAAGCTCCGTGTGAAATCATCGGCATAATATTCATAAAAGGGGGAGAGACGGTAAGCCGATTCAATGGATTTCAGGTGGATCTTTTGCCAGTTTTCCTTGTAATCGATCTCCATGTTCCCAATTGGTGTTTTTTCTCCGTGTTGTTTTTTTACAGGGATAACCAGGCATTGCCTGCCATTTGCACCGTAGATATAGCATCGGTTGCGGTACGACTGCTTCTGGTAATTCTCATGGTTTTCAATGAATACAGGGATACCGGCGAGAAATTTAGTGAAATACTGGATAGGAGGAAGGTAGGCGGTGGAGAGTAGAATTGAAGGCTGGAGAACCATTTCCTGCCTCCTACAGTTTGTTAATCATGCTTGCCAGAAACCCGGCCCCGAATCCATTATCAATATTTACAACGCTGGTGCCGCTGGCGCAGCTGGTAAGCATACCCAGCAAGGCGGAAAGACCGCCGAAATTGGCCCCGTAACCCACACTGGTTGGCACGGCAATTACCGGTTTATCCACCAGGCCTCCTACAATACTGGGCAATGCTCCCTCCATTCCTGCCACCACTACATTTACACGGGCTTTCCTGATCACATCCAGCTTATTGTAGAGCCTGTGAATACCAGCAACGCCAACGTCAACAACCCGCTCAACGCGGTTGCCGAAAATCTCGGCGGTCACAGCAGCCTCCTCCGCAACAGGGAGATCTGAAGTCCCCGCGGTAATGATCGCAATATAGGTGGACGGCATGGGAATATCCTTTATGCGTATCGCTATTGTGCGGGCAACCGGATTATACAACGCTTCGGGATAAATTTCCCTGACTTTCTCAAACATCTCTTTGGTAACCCTCGTGGCGAGGATATTATTACTGTGGGTCAACATAAACTGCACGATGCCGGCTACCTGTTCGGGTGTTTTACCCTGTCCGAATATCACTTCGGGATAACCGGTGCGCAGTTCCCGGTGGGTATCGATGGTGGCAAAGCCAAGGTCCCTGGTAGTGAAATCTTTCAGCTGTTCAAGGGCCGCGTCAACATCAACGGAACCTTTCTTAACTTCATTCAGCAGTTTGCTTAAATTGTCCTGGTTCATATTGTCGGTTATATTATGTTTTTGTCAAAGCTGCCGCTCCGGTATCCTTCCAGATCCAGGGTAACATATTCATACCCCGGTTCATCCAGCGCAGCCAGCCCCGGCCTGTATACTCCCGAATCATCGGCATTGGAGCCATCGAGAACATGAGTAATACCCGACTGAAATGCTGCCTTTTTTAACAGGGTAAAAAGATGCTTTTTACACAGGTAGCAACGGTTCTCGGGATTATTAAGAATAGCAGGCAAAATACCGGTGCTTATCACCTGGTGCCGGATACCATTTTTGTGACACCAGGTGACTGCTTCCTCAATCTCCCATTCCGGGATATACGGGGTTTTTACCGTATAAGCCACCACTTTTTCGCCCAATACAAGCTGAGCCGTGGCCAGTACAAAAGTACTGTCAACACCTCCCGAGAAAGCCACTGCGGCATTTTCAAGCTTACCGAGCCAGTGGAGCAACATATCATATTTTTCAGGATTTATCATGAACTGATAATTTTTTCGCCAGCTCTTTTTCAACTTCACGATATACCTGATTGATGGGAATGCTTTTTTCCCGGGCAATTTTTACGCAATCGTCGTATTCGGGTTTCGACTTGATGCAAACTCCCTGGTAAAAGGCAGATTTAACACGCACTTCACCATACCGGGTGTCAATATGTTCGATCTTGCGATCGAGCATGGTTTTATCGATTCCAAATTTCCGGATCCCAATGGTTGATGTTTCCCTGAAAAGTACTTCATTCACACGATTTTCTGCCTCGGGAGTGCACAACACCGACAACTTTACGGCCGGCCGTGACTTTTTCATGATAATGGGGGTGATGAAAACATCTTTTGCCCCGGCAGAAAACAGGGAATCAATGATGTAATCATAAAACTCGGGATTCATGTCATCAATATTGCATTCGATTATGTAGGAGGGTATGGTTTCCATATTGCTTTCCCTGCTTGTCTCGCACAGGTATACCCGCAATACATTCGGGATCGCAGCATCCCTGGTTCCGATCCCGTATCCGGTTTTAAGGATTGTAAAATCAAATGTATCGCTGAACACATTCACACAGGCCGCCAATATTGCTGCCCCGGTGGGTGTGGTGGCTTCATAGTCCACGGTTCCTTTTCTCACCGGTATATTTTTAACTATTTCGGCTGTAGCCGGCGCGGGTACCGGATAAATGCCATGTGCGCAATGAACCGTTCCTCCGCCCAGTTCTACCGTGGAGCAATGAATGGCATCCGGCGAAAGCTTGTCAATGCAAATTGCGGCGCCTACAATATCCACAATGGAATCGATGGCCCCCACCTCATGAAAATGCACTTCGTCAACCGGTTTGTTGTGAACTTTTGCCTCTGCTTCAGCAACCCGTGTAAAGATAGCAATGCTAATATCCTTCACATTTTCACGGAGAGCACTGGATAATATCATTTGCTTTATTTCCCGGAAGGAACGATGCGGATGGTGGTGATGACCGTGCCCGTGATCATGCTGGTGATCATCGTGATGCAGATGCTTATGATGATCATCAATGATTACCTGCACCCGGGTACCCGATATGCCTTTCCTGATGTCCTGCTCCACCCTGAGTTCATATCCATGGACCGGCAGGCCGCCAAGCTCCTTTTTCAGGTATCCGGTATCAACTCCCAGGTCAATCATCGCTCCCAGGTTCATATCACCGGATATGCCGGCAAAACAATCGTAATACAGTATCTTCATTGAACTTGATTCGTTTTTCGATTCTGTGAAATTATGAATATTTTTCAAATGTCATTCTGTGGGGTATAAATTCGCATGATCCCGGCAGTTTTCTTATTTAGAATATTTCCAAATTTAACAGAACATATGAAAGTATGTGACAAATTGAATATTTTTGGCAAATTGAATAGTGAAATAAGTTTCTAAAGTAATACTATAGCCATGAAAAGAAGGGATTTTATCAGGAATTCGGCCGGACTCGGTGTTTTATCGGGTGCGTTACTGTCGATGGGCAGATTCGGCGATTTAATGGCTGCTGAAAACTATGCCATGCAGTTGCCCTACGATTTTGTTGCTATTAAGGGTGGGGAAGCAGCTGCCATGTTTGATAAGGGCATCGCCTCACTGGGAGGCATGAAGCAATTTGTAAAGGCAAACCAGACAGTTGTGATAAAACCCAATATCGGCTGGGATTCTGCTCCGGAGCGCGCAGCCAATACCAATCCGCAATTGGTTGGCCGCATTGTTGAACAGTGTAAAATGGCCGGTGCAAAAACGGTGTATGTTTTTGACAATACGTGTGCAGAAGAAAGCCGTTGCTATAAATTAAGCGGTATTGAGGAAGCGGTAAAAAAAGCCGGAGGAACTATGGTTTCCGGAAGAAGTCAGAGTTATTACCAGGACGTTACCTTACCCAGGGGTAAAAAGCTGAAAAATGCCAGGGTTCATGAACTGATCCTGGAATCGGATGTCTTCATCAACGTACCAACGCTTAAAAACCATGGCGGTGCTGCATTGTCGGTATGCATGAAAAATATGATGGGTATTGTATGGGACCGGGAATACTGGCACGGAAATGATCTGCACCAGTGTATAGCTGATTTTGCGGCCTATCGTAAACCCGATCTCAATGTGGTGGATGCTTTCCGTGTATTGAAACGGAATGGTCCCCGAGGCGTGTCGGTTGCTGATGTGGTTACCATGAAATACCAGCTGATCGGCAAAGATATGGTAGCTCTCGACACGGCATCAGCCAAAGTATTTGGCATCGAACCCGCCAAAGTTAAACATATCGGTCTTGCCGAGCAACTCGGCGCGGGAAGCAGTAACATCGAGGCCATGAAGGTCAACAGAATAACCATGGGTGCATGAAGCAGCAGCATCTCAAAATTATCAGGGTTGTCATTTCTGTTTGTTTTCTCTTACTCATTGCTGCATTGTTTGTTGATTTCAGGGAACTGATACCCACGGGTTGGGCTGACCCGATATTATTTCTCCAGTTTGTATCTTCGTTCATCAGGTTTATTACAGTTCCTGTTTTGGCTGCAGCAGGTTTTGCGGTTGTGTTGTTGCTGACCGCGTTATTTGGCAGGGTATATTGTTCGGTGATATGTCCCCTCGGAATATTGCAGGATGTATTTTCCTGGATTGCCAAAAATACCCGTCTGATTAAGCGGTATAAGTTCAGGAAGGCATTGAACTACCTGCGATATCCCTTACTGGCTCTCACGGTTATCTTTCTTTTGGCCGGCAGCATTTTTGCACTGAACCTGCTTGATCCTTACAGCATTTTCGGGCGCATCTTCTCCGGTATCATACGCCCCGGGATAATTGTGGCAAATAATGGTCTGGCCGGTTTGTTTGAGAAATTTGATATATACTTCCTGTACCGGCTGAATCTCCAGCTGATCACCTGGAATACGGTATTGATCCCGGTCATCACCCTGGCATTGGTCGTTTGGTTGTCCTTGTTTTTTGGTCGTTTATACTGCAATACCATTTGTCCGGTTGGCACACTGCTCGGTTTGTTGTCGAGGGTATCGCTGTTCAGGATAAAGATGGATACCGCCACCTGCACAAAATGCGGCAAATGTTCCGTAACCTGCAAGTCCACATGCATCAATGTAAAAAACCTGGAAGTTGACAGTTCACGTTGTGTGGCCTGCTATAACTGCATTTCGGTGTGTCCTGAAAACAGCATCAAATATGAACCCTCCATGGGTATTTGGAAAAAGCCTGAGCGGGGCACCGATACTTCAAAGCGCGATTTCATAGGTAAAACATTGCTATATGGTGCCGCACTGGCAGGGATCTCCCGGAAAAGCCTGAGTCAGGAAGGAACCGAAATACCGCCCGGGAACATTCCCAATAAAAAGAACCATCCGGTTTCACCTCCGGGTTCAGTAAGCCTGAAATATTTCACTGACCGGTGTACGGCTTGCCACCTGTGTGTTACCGTCTGTCCTACCAGTGTATTGCAACCTTCGTTCCTGGAATATGGATTCCTGGGAATGGCCCAGCCGCACATGGCATACGATGTGGAATACTGTAACTTTGAATGCACCAGGTGCGGAGAGGTTTGTCCCACCGGGGCTATATTACCCCTCACGGTTGAAGACAAGAGACTGGAACAGATCGGCCAGGTGCAGTTCATACTTGAAAAGTGCATAGTGTATACCGACAATACCGCCTGTGGTTCGTGCTCGGAACATTGTCCCACCCAGGCCGTGCGTATGGTACCCTATGATAATGGCCTTACCATACCCGAAACGGATACCGAAATCTGCATTGGATGCGGTGCCTGCGAATATGCCTGCCCGGTGAAACCACATACTGCTATTTTTGTGGATGGGAATGCTGTTCATCAGGTGGCAAAAGCCCCGCATATTGAGGAACTCGAAATTGAAGAGCAGGAAGAATTCCCGTTCTAAATGCACAAAGTAAACCAGGTATTTATTTTTATTATTTCGTTGCAGCCCTGGCGGATTCCTTAGGTTCTTTGCATTTAATTTTTTATCCACCCGGTTCTCATTTTCTCAATTATTATTTGTAATATTGCGACCTGAATTTAAAAGGACGAACGCTATAAAATAAGTTATCATGGATTTAATTAAAGCTGCTGAAAATCAGTTCACAACTGCAAAAGAATACCCTTCATTCAAGGCCGGCGATACGGTTACCGTACATTATAAAATCGTCGAAGGTAATAAAGAAAGAATACAGCAATTCCGTGGTGTTGTGCTTCAGCGCAAAGGAACCGGATCGGGTGCGACTTTTACCGTAAGGAAAATGTCGGGAAATATTGGTGTGGAAAGGATCTTTCCCTTTGCTTCCCCCTTTATCGATCAGATTGAGATCAACAAGCACGGCCGCGTCCGCAGGGCTAAAATTTTCTACCTCCGTGGATTAACCGGAAAGAAAGCCAGGATACAGGAGAAAAGAATGAAACTGGTGGAAGCTGTGGCTGCCACAAAGGAATAAAAAAAAGCGGGAAAACCCGCTTTTTTTTATTATTTCCGTTTACTCATTCAACAACTTATCCCCTTGTTCCTTCGCAGTATTTAAAACAAGCACCGCTTTTGAATCAGCTTCCTTAATAATTTTCTGTGCAGCATTTTCACCTTCCTGCCTTAGTTTTTTAGCGCCTTCTTCGGCAAGTCTTTTGGAAATGGGATCCTTTGCTTTACTTACCAGGGTTTCTGCATTTGTGTTGGCCTCTTTTCTCACTAAATCAGCTGCATCTGCCGCCTTCTGCGTGATCAGATCCGCTTCCTTCCGGGCCTGTGCCATTATTTTGTCAACTTCGGCCTGCGCTGCAGCCCGGGCCTCTTCTTTCTTGGTGTCAATTTGTTCCTGAACGGCTTGTATCACCTGTTCTTTCAAAATATCCTTTGTTTTTGAGGTGTTATCAGCCAGGTCGAGCCCTATTTTGGGATCACGGAAAGTACCGCCCACCTTTACCCGTATGTTCAGGTTTTCAAACGGGTCTATCTTTAATCCTGCTCCGGTGGCCTTGCTCATCAGGTTATCGATGGGTGCATTTGCAGCTGCTCCCAGTTCGGACCGTGGAATGGTTATACCAACGGTATAATTCATGGTCTGGTCAAGTCCCTGGTCACCTCCGATCAGCAGGGTGGATTTTCCCATCTTCGTCTCAAAGGGATTTACCATCAGCCTGCCGTCGCGAATATCAAAATTAACTCCCAAATTACTCAGGACCATGTTATCAAATGCATTTGTTTTCAGAGCATCACCAATTTTGTCAAATGTGGTGGAGTTTTTCAAACCGATCAGGTCGGATGAGAAACTTCCCTTGCCTACTATCGATTTCAACAATGGCATCATGTTCTCATCCAGGTAACTTGCATATTTCATACCCAGGCTCACCTTGCCTACCGCCCTGGAGGCAATGGGCGCAAACTGCTGCAGGGTGCTGAACGAGGAGAAGGCTGCAGGAATATCGATAGCTGTAGCCTTGAAATCAAAATCAACCATAGGGCTCTTCACATCTTTTGTATTGTACTCACCCGATAACTGCATGGATCCGTCCAACAGGTTCATCTTCACGCCATCGAGCACTACCCGGCTTTCTTTTACCAATATGGTCCCGATCATATTCTCGATCTCCAGGTTGTCGTAGTACAATTTATCGATCCTTGAAACGAGTCTGAAATCTACATTGGCCGGTACTTCAATGACCGAAAGGGGTACCGTGTCCGTAACTTCCGTAGTTTCAACACTTTCTGTCATGAATTCATTCAGATCCAGAACCCCTGACGTAAAAATAAAATTACCTTTAATGGTTTCATCCTTAAAAACATAGGGTATAAAGTCCTCAATCTTACCCGAAACATGAAAATCACTTTTGCCCATAATCGCATCAAATTTACTGACCTCGAGGAATTTCGGAGAAAATGCAAGTGATGCTTCGGTGATACTCAGGTCGCGGGGAAGGTCAGGACTGGCATAGATAAAATTCTTAATAAGCATGCTGCCGTCGGCCTTGAATTTTTCATATTCCTCTTTTTCTATATAGGACATATAACCCATAAAATCGAGTGTTGCCTTAATTTCACCATTCAATGTGGTGCTGTCGAGCGGTATTACATCATTTATGGTTGCCAGGTTAAGGTCCATATTTACATTTCCGTTAATATGCATGTCGCTCATGGGCGTTTTAATGTTCAGGGTCATGTCAACTGGATTGCCACCAAGTTCTACATGGAACTTGTTCACATCCACCGTGGTATTGTCGTTTTGAACCCCATCGAAAAATAATTTTACATCTATTCCGATATTTTCAGCTGATTTGGGAAGATCGGGATACCTGAACATGGCATTTTCAACCAGCAGGTTCAGTAATACGCTGGGCATTACCTGCTCATTATAGGTTCCTTTTACAGTTCCGTCAAGCATTAATTTTCCCATAGTCCTGACATCCTGGAAATCTTTCATGTAAATCGCAGGAATAAGTGAAAGCAGCGATTTAAAATCGGTTTCAGCCAGGCCGTATTTCATATCGACCGTTATGTCCTCTTCATTAGGCATGCCCACATTACCGTCGAATTTCAACACAAGGTCATTCAGTGCAACTGAATTATCCTTCAGGGTGTACAAGGCGTTCTTAAGATCGGCATCAACATCTATTTTCAGGATAAGTGCAGCATCCCTGAGATAGCGTATCCCGCCATAAACAACATTGAGTTTTTCGGTGGTTGAATTCATCTTCAGGGTTGAAAAATCCTGGGACAGGTCTCCTGTCATTGCAAAATTAAAATCATCGAGTGATGCGGATATCTTGCTGCTGTCGTCATCATAGCTGATATTGGCATGGTTTATTTCGAAGCGCTTGAGTTCAATCTTCATATTCATATCGGTAGTTGCGGTATCAGTATCCTGTTCTTCCCCGGTATCCTTTACAATATCCCAGTTCACCCTGCCGCTGGGGAGAACCCAGGCATGAACTACCGGTTCATCGATCACGATGCGTTTGATCCTGATATTCTCCATTTTTATGGCACTGATGAGGTCAACCACCACTTCGGCCGAGCTGAAACTGACCAGGGTGTCACCTTCGAATTCACCCAGTCCGGCAATATAAAAATCCTTCAGGCCAACCGATACATTGGGAAAGGTTTTGAACAGCGAAAGGGACAGTTTTCCAAAACCGGCCTTTGCATTCAAACTGGTATTGATCTGTTCCTTGGCAATTTTCATGATCTTTCCCTGAAACAAAAAGGGAACGGCAAGGATGATCACCAGCAGCGTTATGATTATAATTCCGGTAATTTTCAGCAGCTTTTTCATGGTTCGGACTAATTTAATATTGGATTCAGTTAACTTCTTAATACAAATTTATCAATCTCTGTATTCATTATTAGCAAAATCACAATTTATAACGGAAATTATAATAATAAGTTATTCCGCCTTCCCTGAAATCCCGGTTTGTTCAATTGCCTTGTTTTGCTTATTTTTATACAACAATAACTGATCTTATTTTTTAGCTTTACTTTTTGATATACAGGAATCAGTATTTTATTGTATATAAATAATGCTATGTCTGAATGGTTTTAGCCGTTGACCTGGGAGGGACAAATATCCGGGCTGCTCGTATTGATAACAGCCTTGTAGTTGTACAAAAGTATACCACGCTTCAGGATAAAGATGTCCTGGAAAAAACCCTGGTTCAGATCATTGCCCTGATTGAATCGGTGTTGGATGCAACCGTAAAAGGGATAGGGATTGGTGTTCCGTCGGTTGTGGATGTTGAAACCGGGACGGTTTATGATGTTACCAATATTCCATCATGGAAAAAGGTGGAACTGAAGGAAATCCTTGAAGCAAGATTCGGATTGCCGGTAAGGGTTAACAATGATGTTAACTGCTTTATCCTGGGTGAACACCGGCACGGCGTGGCCAAAGGCTTTAAATCGGTTGTGGGTCTTACCATGGGAACAGGCCTGGGTGGCGGAATTATAATCAATAATGAACTTTATGCCGGAATTAACTGTGGTGCCGGGGAATTCGGACTGGTGCCTTATCTCGACGAGAATATCGAGGCATACTGCAGCGGAGGATTCTTTAATAAACATTACAGCAAAACTGCCCTGGATGCCTTTAACCAGGCTGCTGCGGGCGATCAGGCTGCATTGGACAGCTGGAAGGAATTCGGGTTTCATTTGGGCAATGCCATAAAAACAGTTGTTTACACCTATGATCCCGAAGCCATTGTGCTGGGAGGTTCGCTGGTAAAAGCCTGCCATTTTTTTGTTGATTCCATGACCAGGTCCAGGCTGGATTTTGCTTTCCCGGAATCCATGAAAAAGCTGAAGATCTTTATATCTCAAGACAGCAATATTGCCCTTCTTGGGGCGGCATCGCTGTTGTCATAATTTCTAAAACCCTTCCAAATGGAAAAACCTCATGTTTTTAGACTGATGACCGGCTCATTGGTCTTGCTGATCATTCTTTCCTGCTCAAAACCAACCAACCTTATTACGGAAAAGATTGTCCTGCAAGAAAACTGGCGAGTGCAACATTCCTGGAAACTCAATAATATTCCCGGTTCCATTGTCTCAGGGAATGTTTTAGACACTGCCGGATGGTATTCCGCTTCGGTACCGTCAACGGTTATGGGCGTACTTACGGCAAACGGCCTTTACCAGGACCTGTTCATGGGCGACAGTATTAAGCGCATTGATGACCGGCAGTTTGAAAAATCATGGTGGTACCGGACAGAATTCACCCTGAAGGAGATTACCGGTAACCAGCATGTTATGTTGAATTTCGACGGTATCAGTTACTATGCCAATGTCTGGCTGAACAGAAGGCTGGTTGCTTCAAGCGACAGCGTTTACGGGACGTTCAGGAGGTTTGAGTTTGATATTACACCGTACATCAGGGACTCTGTCAACATTCTCGCCGTGGAAGTATTCAGGCAAAAACCGGGCGATTTCGGTCATGGATTTGTTGACTGGAACCCGGCACCTCCGGATGACAATATGGGCTTGTGGCGTCCGGTATATCTTAAAATTACAGGTGATGTTGCTTTAAAGAACACATTTGTGCAAAGCGATGTGAATACCGAAACACTTGACGAAGCCTCGCTTACCATTTCCACCGATGTTGTCAACTATTCACAGAAAATGGTAAACGGTAAACTTACAGGCAAGAGCGAGGATTTTGAATTCAGCATCCCGGTGAGTCTTAAGGCCGGTGAAACCAGGCAGGTGACCATAGGCCCTTCCGATGTAAAATCGTTACGGATCAATCATCCCAAACTCTGGTGGTGCAATACGCTGGGTGAGCCCAATCTTTATAATCTGACTATTCAGTTTGTTGCTAATAATGAAACCAGTGATTTGCAGGATATTACATTCGGCATCCGGGAAATCGAAGCGTATACAAATGCCGGCGGGCATAAGGGATTCAGATTGAACGGCAGGGAAGTGCTGATAAAGGCCGGTGGGTGGACAGATGATATATTCCTGCGTGATACCCCCGAAAGCAATGAAATCCAGGTACAGTATGTTAAGCATATGAACCTGAATACGATAAGATTCGAGAACATATGGGGTACCAGCCAGAACATTTATGACCTGTGCGATAAATACGGACTCCTGGCCATGGTAGGATGGAGCTGCCAGTGGGAGTGGGAAAACTACCTGGGAAAAGCGTGTGATGAATACGGCGGCATAATGACACGGAAGGATATGGACCTCATGGTGGAATCATTGCGGCATCAGATCCGTTACCTGCAAAACCACCCATCCATATTCGTCTGGTTGCTTGCAAGCGATATGTTGCCCCGGCCTGCCCTGGAAAAGAGCTATCAGGAACTGATTGCATCCGTGGATAACCGCCCGTACCTGGCTGCAGCAAGTAAACGCACCAGTGAGATAAGCGGCCCCACAGGCGTTAAAATGAACGGCCCCTATAATTACGTCGGGCCGTCATACTGGTACATCGATTCGGTGAACGGCGGAGCATACGGATTCAATACCGAAACCGGGCCGGGTCCACAGGTACCGGTGATGGAATCGCTGGTGAAAATGATACCCGAAGATAAATTATGGCCGATCAACGAGATCTGGAATTACCATTGTAATCCTTCAGAAAGCTTTGGAACCCTCGATGTTTTTAACAATGTTCTGTTTCAACGGTACGGGCGTCCGTTGGATCTGGAAAATTACCTGATGAAATCGAATGTGCAAAGTTATGAGGCCATGAAGGGGATGTTTGAAGCCTTCAGGGCAAATCGTCCCAATGCAACCGGTATTGTACAGTGGATGCTGAATTCAGCCTGGCCTTCGCTATACTGGCAATTATACGATTATTACCTGTTGCCCACACCGGCGTATTATGCCGCACGCAAGGCCAACGCTCCCCTGCAACTGATTTATAATTACGGGAACAATAAGATATACGGGGTGAATGAAACCCTCATCCGGAATGAGAAGGCGAAAGCAAGGATCCGGTTATTGGATATCCGCGGCAGGGAGATCCTGTCGGATGAAAAAGCAGTAACCCTGGAAGCAAACAGTTCAGTAGATGTATATGCATTACCTCCGGTCAGCGGTATTGCCTTCCTTTCACTAACGTTGCTCGACAGGCAAAACAACCCGGTAGCGGATAACTTTTATTGGTTATCAGGAAAACCGGATGTATACGACTGGGAGAATACCGAATGGTACTATACCCCCATAAAGACCTCAGCCGATTTCAAGCCGTTGAATTACCTTGCCCGGGCAGATATTGACCTGGAACAGAAGAGCTTTGACAAGGGCGACAACAGGGTTATTGAAACCAGACTCACCAACACATCGGACGGAATAGCCTTTTTTGCAAACCTTACCCTGAAGGATAGTAACAACAAAACCGTATTTCCCGTCTTTTGGGATGACAATTACCTGAGTATCCTTCCGGGAGAGACCAGGGTCCTTCGGTGCATCATATCCGGCAATCAATTGACCGGCAGGAATTATTCCCTTACATTGTCGGGTTGGAATATTAATGAACAGCAAATAAATATCGCATTATGAAGATAAACACCGTAATGGTTATTCTGGTAATGGTAACCTTTTTTGTAATTTCTTTTCTGACCAATATACTTGGTCCCCTGATACCTGATATCATTGACAATTTCAAACTCAGTCTGGGACTTGCCGGATTTCTTCCTTTTTCCTTTTTTGTTGCCTACGGTGTAATGTCGATCCCTGCGGGAATTCTTGTTGAGAAATACACCGAAAAGCCGGTACTGATAGCTGCATTTATACTTGGCTTTGGAGGCGCATTACTTTTCGCCCTGTTCCCGAATTTCATCATAGCCCTGATCTCCCTGTTCCTGATAGGTATTGGCATGGCTATGCTGCAGGTGATCATTAACCCGCTGCTGAGGGTATCGGGGGGTGAGTCGAATTACGCCTTTTTTTCCGCTATGGCACAGGGTATATTCGGACTGGCCTCATTCTTAAGTCCCCAGCTTTATAGCTACCTTGTGCATAACGTGCACACCGGCAGCACATCAGTTCTTATTTCCACACTTGATAAGCTTGTCCCTGAAAATCTGAAATGGGTTTCGTTATACTGGGTTTTTACCCTGATCACCCTCGCCATGATTGTATTCATCTGGACCCTTAAATTTCCGAAGGTAGAGCTGAAGGAGGACGAAAAGATTGTTGTCGGCAGTACTTTCCGGGAATTGTTGGGCAATAAATATGTAATCCTGTTCTTTATCGGACTGTTTGCCTATGTTGGTACCGAACAGGGAATCGCAAACTGGACCTCCAAATTCCTGCAGACTTACCATGGTGTTGATCCCTCTACCCAGGGGGCAGATGTAATTTCATGGTTCTGGGGACTTATGACGGTGGGCTGTTTTCTCGGGCTTTTTCTGCTGAAGATTCTGGACAGTAAGATAATCCTTCTGGTTTTCACTGCCGGGGGCATTCTGGCATTACTAGCAGGCCTGATCGGTTCAAAGGAAATTGCTCTTATCGCATTTCCGCTCACCGGATTCTTCGCATCCGTGATGTATCCGGTAATATTCTCCCTGGCGCTGAATTCTGTGCCCAAACATCATGGAACATTTGCCGGAATACTTTGTACCGGCATAGCCGGTGGTGCGCTTGTTCCCTTGCTGATCGGCGGGCTTGCCGAGCTCATAGGATTGCGTCTGGCCATGTTTTTCATATTCGTAACCCTGGCTTATATTTTCAGCATTGGGATCTGGGCCAATCCTATTGTTGCCAATGCCACGATCACCAAAAAACTGAAGGATATTTTCCGGTAATACTTCCCTGTCGGGTTGTTTTATATCTTTGCGAAAAATTCTTCATGCTGAAAAAAAGAGTTGTCGTTGGCATTTCCGGTGGAGTTGACTCCAGTGTTGCTGCATACCTGCTGAAACAGCAGGGCTATGATGTGACGGGAATGTTCATGATCAACTGGCATGATACAACCGGTACCCTGGCAGGCGACTGTCCCTGGAACGATGACCTGATTTTTGCCGGGCTGGTTGCACGAAGGCTCGATATTCCACTTAAAACTATTGATTTCAGTGATGCATACCGAAAGCGGGTTGTAGATTACATGTTTTCCGAGTATGAACGCGGACGTACGCCTAACCCGGATGTGTTGTGTAACCGTGAAGTCAAGTTCGACCTCTTCATAAAGGCCGCACAGGAAGAAGGGGCGGATTATATTGCCACCGGTCATTATTGCAGGAAGGAAGAGATGATTCTGAACGGGGAGAGCATCTTCAGGCTGCTTAAGGGCCTTGATCCAAACAAAGACCAGAGTTATTTTCTATGCCAGCTTTCCCAGGAACAGCTCAGGATGGCATTGTTTCCAGTGGGAAACCTGATGAAGCATGAGGTGCGGGAAATTGCCAGGGAACAGGGACTGGCCACTGCGGAAAGAAAGGATTCGCAAGGGATTTGCTTTGTGGGGAAGGTGGACCTCCCCGAATTTCTCAGGCAAAAGCTAAAATCCAAACAGGGTTCCATCATAGAAATTCCGGATGACCTTCCTGAATATTCCGGCTATTCCCGTCTTCACCGCGAATGGTTAAAAGAACATGAAAATACGGATCAGCTTGCCTCGGTATTTCATTATTCACCCGCTGACGGTAAGGTAATCGGATCACACAACGGGGCCCATTTTTTTACCATAGGCCAGCGAAAGGGCTTGAATATCGGGGGCAAATCTGAACCCATGTTTGTAATAGCCACCGATACAATTGGAAATGATATATATGTGGGGATGGGGCATGAACATCCCGGACTCAACCGCTGGGGTCTGTTTATTCCGCATGCGGATATTCACTGGATCAGAAAAGACGTGGCATTGCAGCCGGGTGGTATCCGCAACCAGCTGGTAAGGGTAAGATACCGGCAGCCTTTGCAGCAGGCAAAGTTGTTTATGAGGCCTGAAGGACTTTATATTGTATTCGGCAAAAAACAGCGGGGCATTACTCCGGGGCAGTTCGCCGCGTGGTATGAGGGGGATGAGCTTATTGGCTCGGGAGTTATTGAGTAGGGTAGTGATTTCTCTCGCAGATCTCGCAGATTATGCAGATTTTACTGTTTACTGTTTACCAATTACCCCACTTCCTGGGCAGGGGCAAGCCCAGCCCCTACACACATTACCCCAATCCCGCTCCTTCCTCCTTACCCCCACTCCCTACTACCTCCGGTTCCTGCTGACTCAAACAATGCCAGCTCCCCAGCCCCCAGATGATCTCAACCGAATCGAGGCCAATGACAGGGCGGTCCATGAAGCATGTTTCAAGGATGGCTATGGCCTGTTCATCCTGTTTGCACCGGTAAGTGGGCACTATCACTCCGGCATTGGCGATGTAAAAATTAGCATAGGAAACTGGAAGCCGTTGTCCCTCATAGTACATGGGCTCGGGCATTGGAAGCTCAACAACAGTAAGCTGTTTACCGTTCAGCAATCGCATGCCTTTTAAGGTGTCAAGGTTTTCCTTCAACGGTTTGTAATTGGCATCCGCTTTATGGTGCTCCGTGACGGTAACCACGGTATCGGCGTTCACAAATCTTGCAAGGTCATCGATATGCCCGTCGGTATCGTCTCCTTCAATACCTTCTCCCAGCCACAATACCTGTTCAACACCATAAAAATCCATCAGGAATTTTTCAATCTCACCCTGATCCAGACCGGGATTGCGGTTGGGGTGCAGCAGGCAGGAAGTTGTGGTGAGCAGGGATCCTTTCCCGTTAAAATCAACCGACCCGCCTTCCATGACAATCCCGGGATGGAAAACCGGAAGGCCCAGCCTTTCGCCGATCCTGGAAGGGATAGTCGTATCGAGTCCGGCGGGATACTTACCACCCCAGCCATTGTAGTTCCAGTTCACGATGGCTTTCGGATGTTCTGCCCCGGGGTTTATTACAAAAGCCGGTCCATGATCACGGCACCAGGCATCGTTTGTGGGCAGCAGGTGCAGCCGTATGTTGTGCATGTCGGCACCGGCTTCTTCGAGCGATTTGAAAATGCTGTGTTGCATGGCTTCATCGGGCACGTTGATATTCACCGTTTCACTTTTGGCGAGGGCCTTGATAAACCCGTGGTAATAAGGGAATATAGTATGAATCTTGCCGGGCCATGATGTCTCATTATGCGGATAGCTCAGCCAGGTAGCGGCATGCGGTTCCCATTCTGCCGGGAAATGATACCCCAGTTCCCTGGGTGTACCGGGGTTATTTGCTGCCATGAAAAACTCAGGGTTTTATATACCGGTTAATAAGCGGCTGGTAGGTGTCAATACGCCGGTCACGCATAAAGGGCCAGTGGGTCCGGTAGAAGTCCGATTGTGCTAAATCGATATCCACCACGGTAACTTCTTCGTGGTCATGGGTGGCCTGGTAAAGAACCGTTCCAAAAGGATTGGCAACAAATGATCCTCCCCAGAAGATCATGTCGTTTTCACGGCCTGTGCGGTTCACCGAAACAACATGTACCCCGTTGGCAACAGCATGCGCACGTTGGATGGTTTGCCAGGCCTGGTATTGTTCCTGATTTACATCAGCCGGCTGCGCGGATGCCCATCCGATAGCTGTTGGATAGAACAGTACCTGCGCTCCCATAAGGCTTGTAATGCGTGCTGCCTCTGGATACCATTGGTCCCAGCATATCAGTACACCTAATCTGCCGTACGTTGAATCAAAAACCCTGTAACCGCTATCTCCAGGTGAAAAATAAAACTTCTCATAAAATCCGGGATCATCCGGTATGTGATTTTTCCTGTATTTGCCGAGGTATGTACCATCGGCGTCAATAACGGCTGCGGTGTTGAAATATATGCCGGCATCCACCTTTTCGAAAAGCGACGCTATGATCACAACATGAAGCTCAGCAGCAAGCTTCTGAAGATTTTCGGTACCTGTTCCGGGAATGCTTTCTGCCAGTTCAAAGTTGTTGTAATCTTCGGTAGTGCAGAAATAACGGGTGGAGAACAATTCCTGCAAACAAACCACATTGGCACCCTGCGATGCCGCCTGGCGGATTCCACGAAATGCTTTTTCCAGATTTGCCTCTTTTTCCGGGCTGCAGGTTGTCTGAATCAGACCTATTCGGATACTATTGGTGCTCACGGTATTTTTTCACAAAAATATACAAATTATGACTCTTTCCGGTGAAGGAAATCCATCAAAACTGCAGGTCATGATTTCCAAAAACCGGTAATATTCTGAATTATTCCATCCATAAGTCTTTCACGTGATTCACAGCTGGCCCAGGCAATATGCGGGGTAATAAAGAGCTTTTCCGGATTCGTGATATGCAACAAAGGATTGTCAGCTGCCGGGGGTTCCTTCTCCAGCACATCCAGTCCTGCTCCTCCGATCAGATTTTCTTCCAGTGCACGGGCAAGGCCTGCCTCGTTAACAATTCCTCCGCGTCCGGCATTGATCAGAATGACTTCCTTTTTCATCACGCGCAATTGTTCATAGCCGATGAGATCACGGGTGGACCCGGTGAGCGGACAATGAACGGAAATGATATCGGAGCCGGTGAGCAATTCATGAAGTGAAACTGATTTATATCCGGTGTCAAGATTTTTCTGTGTGGAGGAATAGTATCGGACAGTTGCACCGAAGACGGTAGCAACTTCTGCAACCCGCTTGCCGATAGTGCCCATCCCTATGATCCCGTAATGCCTGCCGGCAAGCTCATGAAAAGACCTTCCATGGTGGGTGAACAAACTGCCCCGGGTGTAACTTCCCTGTTTTACAAAGTCGTCGTAATAGCGGAGGTTGCCCATGAGATAGAATAACATGGAAAACGTATGCTGTACAACACTCTCCGTGGAATACCCGGCGACATTCTTCACGGAAATGCATTTCTTTTCAGCGTACTCCAGGTCAACATTATTCATACCTGTTGCAGCTATGCATATAAGCTTCAAAGACGGACAGGCATCCATCACCTCCCTGTCGATCACCACCTTGTTGGTAATAACGATCTCCCTGCCACGGATCCGTTCGATCCGCTGATCTTTAGACGTTGTTTGAAAAACTGTTAGATTGCCAAGCCTGGTGAGTTGATAATATCCTTCCACCTCACCCAGGGTTTCGGCATCGAGAAATATTATGCCTGGCCGTTTCATAATGATCGGTTTTTATAAATCCAGAATGACCTGGTTCCTTAAAACATCTTCCAGGGTTTCACGGTGGCGGATAAGGTAGTCTTTGCCCTCGTGTATAAGTACTTCGGGGGGCCTGAGCCTGGAATTGTAGTTCGATGCCATGGTAAAGCAATAGGCACCGGCATTGAGAAATACAAGATAATCTCCTTCGCGGATATCGTTGATCTTGCGGTTCCATCCGAAGGTGTCGGTTTCGCAAATGTATCCTACTACGGTATAAATCCTTTGTTTACCTTTTGGATTTGAAACATTGATGATCTGATGATAGGCATCATAGAACATAGGTCGTATCAAGTGATTCAACCCGGTATCCACTCCTGCGAAAACCGTGGAAAGTGTTTGTTTTACAACGTTCACGCGGGCAAAGAAGTAACCGGCCTCACTCACCAGGAACTTACCCGGCTCAAAAACCAGGGTCAGTTCACGCCCGTATTCCTTGCAGAATTTTTTGAAACGTTTGGTAAGGTCCCTTCCCAGGGTATCCATATCGGTGAAATAATCGTCGGGTTTATAAGCTACTTTGAATCCGCTGCCGAAATCGATGTATACCAGGTCAGGAAAACTCCTGGCCACGTCGAGCATGATATCAGTCCCCCTAAGGAAAACTTCAACATCCAGGATATCAGACCCGGTATGCATATGCAGTCCTTCCACCTTTAAGCCGGTGGCTTCAACCACGCGGTGTACATGGGGCAACTGGTATATGGATATCCCGAATTTGGAATCAATATGCCCGGTTGAGATCTTATCGTGTCCACCTCCCAGTATATGCGGGTTGATACGGATACAAACCGGTACGGTATTGCCGAATAAATTACCGAACTGTTCGAGGATGGATATATTATCGATGTTGATCTTTACGCCAGCCTTAACCCCTTCAAGGATTTCTTCGATGGAAACGCAGTTCGGGGTGAATATGATATCCTGGGGCTTAAAACCCGCCTTTAATCCAAGTTCAACCTCCTGGATGGAAACCGCATCGAGACCTGTGCCTATGTTTTTGAAAAACCTGAGCACATTGATATTGTTCAGGGCTTTACAGGCAAAATTAATCCGCACCCGGATGTCCTTAAAAGCTTGCAGCATTTTATCGTACTGCTGTTTCATTTTGGCTGTCTGGTATACGTAAACGGGTGATCCGTATTTTTCAACCAGTTCAACAGCATCTATGCCATCAATCAGGTATCGGTTATGTGCCAGTTTCATAGGTGACGGGTGAATGGATTTTATTTACCGGTTTTTTTTCTTGCAGGTTTTTTCGCTTTTTGTTTGGCCATTTCTTCGAGACGTTGCTGAAATTTCGATTTTTTCACAGTCTTGGTTTTCCGGTCTTCAATTTTCCGGAGTATTTCCTTTTCATCAATAAATTGTTTGAAAAGGTAATTCTGGCCTATCGTAATAACGTTTGCAAGAAAATAATAATAGGTCAGACCGGCAGAGAAGTTATTCAGCACAAACATGAACATAACGGGCATAATGTACATCATGGTCTTCATTCCCGGCATCTGTTGCGTTGTGGCGCCGGTATCACTCATTTTCATGCTGATAATGGTAGAAATGGTCATCAGTATGGTGAAAAGGCTGACGTGATTTCCGTAAATATTGGTCAGGAGGGGAATGTATGCATCCCACGTAAGTATTGAATCAAAGGTTGACAGGTCTTTTGCCCACAGGAAACCTTCCTGGCGCAATTCGATGGAAGTAGGGAAAAACCTGAACATTGCAAAAAGGATCGGGAATTGCAGCAACATCGGCAGGCAACCTCCCAATGGACTAACGCCCGCTTTCTTATACAGGGCCATGGTGGCCTGTTGCCGTTCCATTTCCTTGCCTTTCGGGAACTTGTGCGTAAGTTCATCCACCTGGGGTTTAAGAACCCTCATCCTGGCCTGTGAAAGATACGACTTGTAAGTAAGCGGTATCAGGCCTATTTTGATGATAATGGTAAGCAACAAAATGATTAATCCGAAATTGCCGATAAATTTGCTGAGCCAGTCGAAAATAGGAATGATAACAAACTGGTTTATCCAGCGGATAATACCCTTACCCAGTGATACAAGGTCCTCGAGTTTGTATGCATTGTATTTTTTCAGCAGTTTGAACTTGTTGGGTCCGAAAAACATTTTCAATTTAATGGTTTCATTCTCAAGGCGTTCAAAAGGAACTCCCAGATCGGCCCTGAAATTTTTAAGATACCTGCTTTCTTCAGGTAAGGTTGTGGATTTGAGCAAAGCGCTGGAAAACGGCTTGTCGGCCAATATTACCGATGTGAAAAACTGGCTTTTAAAAGCAACCCATTCAACCTGCGTGGGTATATCCTGTTGCTGAACATCCTTGCCTCCACGGGCCTTGAAATAGTCGACATCCTCTTTGTAATGCCTGAAATACAGGGAGGTATATTGATTTTCGTTTTTCTTGAGCTGTTCATGCTGCGGGATGTTGATCTCCCAGCTCAGATCGATGGAAGAAGGATCCTGGGTGCCAATATCCTGCATGCCAACAAGCTGCATGGTAAACCCTACCATATAGCTGCCGGGTTCCACGATATACCTGTATTCGATATATTTATTATCAGCCAGGGCCAGCCTCATGGCCAGACTGTCGCTGCCCGCAGATGCATTGTGGGGTAATGTATCCCCGGGGTGGAAAAATAAATTATTGGTGGATATGGTCTTGTTCTGGTAATAAAAGGTGAGGCCAAATTGGGTAGAGTCACCGTCAAACAATACAATGGGCTGTTTGCCAAATGTTCTGTATTGTTTCAGCTCTACCGAATAAGGCCTGCCTCCTTTCGCGGAAACGGTAAGTTTTATCAGGTCATTTTCAATAACATAAAACTTGTTTTCCCCGCTTGCCAGCGCAGCAAATTCACCCAGAGAATTCTTCAACTGTGAAACGCTAAGCGAGTCACCAGCCGGAACTGCAGGCGCAGCTGTAGCAGGTTGCTGATACAATGCAGCTGAGTCGGGCAGGGCTTGTGCCTGCCTTACGAGTGCCAGCGAGTCTGCTACTCTTTTCCTGGCTTCCTGTTCCTTTTTGTTGGGCGATTGAACAATACCCCATATAATTAATATAGATGCAATTAATAATATTCCTAAGATTGAGTTTCTATCCATGCTTAATTCTTTGACATTTAAAGTACATTATGATTACTGGTGCCTTTTTCAACATATGGTTGCTTTTATAAAGCTTACAAACAAAGGGTGGGGGTTTAGGACGGTACTTCGGTATTCGGGATGGAACTGGA
>DATEVU010000146.1:0-69988 GCA_035258345.1 Bacteroidales bacterium | reverse complement strand
GTACCTGATCAGGGCCGAAGCCCTGTTGAAAGGTGCTTCGGTAAGCGGTGCAACTGCACTGGGTGACTACAATGCATTGCGTGAGCCTTTGGGACTCACCGCTGCATCGGCAGTAGCGGTGAATGATATTTATGAAGAGAGGAGGCGTGAGCTCTGTTTTGAGGGACATGAACTATTTGACCTGGCAAGGACCCAACGTTCGCTCAACCGTACGGATTTCGATGGTGCCGTGAATAAAGATGTTCCTTTCCCCGATTTTAAATGGGCAATGCCGATAATCCAGGGTGAGATCGACGCCAACGAAAACTGCGTACAGAATACCGGATATTAACCAGCTAAAACATTTGTACAATGAAACATTTACGTAAATTATTATACATACTCGTTGTGGTGGCCGTTTTTACGTCCTGCAAAAATGAGATCATCATGTTCGACAGCTCAAAGACTTTTGTAGCCTTTACTTCAAGCGCACTTACGGTGCAGGAATCAGCTGATGTATTGAATGTCCCGGTAATGGTTGCTGCATTAAACGGCAGTCCCGCACTTACTGTTAGTTTTGACATTGTATCGGATGAAGAGGCAAGACCTGCCGTGGAAGGAGTTGATTTTACAGTTACTCCCGACGGCACGGTGAATTTTGCCGAAGGTAGCGGAATCATCAACCTCCAGGTACATCCGATTGACAATGATCAATTTACAGGCGATAAATCATTTAAGATCGTTATTATATCGAACAGTGCGAATTACAATACCGGCGCCCAGAGCATAATTACAGTTGTGCTGAAGGACGATGAGCATCCGCTGGCAAAATGGATCGGCACTTATGATGTGGCTGCTGCCAGCTATGGGAACCCCGGTGCATGGGACGAAGCATGGGTTGTCACAACGGAACCTGATCCTGACGATGTGAATAATCTGTTGGTCTACGGAGTAGGTTCTGAGGGATCGGGACCGTTGGTTGGAGTCGTCAACACCGATGACATGACAATAACATTTTCTTCCGGCCAGCCCCTGGGCGAGGCGTATGGTGACCTGGGCATCGGAGCTTACAATTTGGGTGTTTATAAGGGAACCGATACGGGTGACATTATTCCCGATGAGCCCCTGGTGGGCGTGATCGAAGAGGATGGTACCATCCAGGTAGACCTCTGGGGACATATGATCGATGAGGGTTCCTATAACGGCTATATCTGGGATGTATTCAATACCACCTGGACAAAGCAATAGAACATTCCTGTTATTTTAAAATGAGGTTGCCCCGGGGCAACCTCATTTTTTTATGCCCGATGTATGGTAGGATTTATTTTATTATATTAATTTTGCTGTAAGATGAAAAGAGGAACAACCATATTGCTGCTTTGTCTGCTGTGGTCCTCTGCAGGCTTTGGCAGACCGGTCACGGAAAATGAGATCCGGTTGGTTGTCAGGGCTTTTACAGCATCGGTATTTCCGGGCGGGATTGAATACCGGATAGGTGAAATTGTACCGGTGGCTTATGAACAAAACAATACCTTGTATATAGTAAACCTGATTCCCGAAGGGTGGATGCTGCTGTCAGCGGAGGATAAAACCTTACCCGTACTGGGCTATTCCCCTGCCGGCAGGTTTGAAAGCAACTACAGGGCTGAATACCCGGTAAAGTCCTGGATGGACTATTATGTCCGGTCGGTTGACCTGGCAGGGAAGGATAAAAGCCTGAAGCGCAATAAATTCTGGGATGGTGATCTGTCCGGATATCAGCTTAAGTCTGCTCAGGCAGCTGCCGTTGAACCTTTTATTACCGTAAATTGGGACCAGGACAACACCTGGAACAGGTTTTGCCCGACAGATGAGGAAGGTCCCGGGGGCCACGCCTATGTCGGCTGTGTAGGAGTGAGCATGGCCCAGGCCATGTCGGTTTACAGGTATCCGCAGCAGGGCACAAATTCCAAAACATATTTTCATGATGATTATGGTACCATAGTCCTTCATTATGACCGTGAGGCTCCCTACAAATGGGATTCCATGGCACACACCGAGGCTGACAAGTACAATTCCCGGCTGCTCTATCATACGGCAGTCTCCGTAGAGATGGACTTTGGCGCTGATGGTTCCAGTGCACAGACCAGGAACGTTACCACAGCCATGAGCAAATACTTCCGGTATTACAGCGGAATAATATATACGGCCCGGCCCCAGGATGACCAGGTATGGATTGATCTGCTGACCGCTGAGCTGGTTGCAGGCAGACCTTTAATATATAGCGGGCATCCCTCAGACGGTACACCGGGACATGCCTTCAATGTCGACGGGGTTGATTCGAGGGGGTATTTCCACCTCAACTGGGGATGGAGCGGTTCCTATAACGGCTGGTACCTCATTAACAACCTGCGCCCCGGTTCAAATGATTTTACAAACGATCAGGGCGTGGTTACCAACATCCGTCCGCCCGTCTACTGTCCGACCGATCTGTTGCTATCCAAAACTTCGGTGAAGGAAGGCCTGCCTGCCGGCACCTATGTGGGTAAGCTCAAAATAACAGATGAAGCCGGTGATAACAAGTATACCCTGACGGTAAAAGGCGATTCGGTTGGTGAAGACCAATACCTCGATCCGGATTTCTACCTGTCAAATGACTCCCTGAAAACCAGTGCAACTTTTACCTGGGCGGATAAAAGCGAATATATAGTATACATTCAGGTAACCGATACGCTGAATAATTCCTACCAGGAGAAATTCATCATTTCCATCATAAAATTGACCCCAACGGACGTGAATAGTTATGATAAGCAGGAAATAATCCTGTATCCCAACCCCTCAGACGGCCGTTTCTTTATTTCAAACCCCGGCGAAGCTTCACAAACGGTGGAACTCATCGACTTGCTTGGAAATATCGTGTACAGTGAAGTTACAGCCCCATTATCCGGTTCCGTGGAACTGAATTATCCTGTTCCCGGTTTATACACGGTACGGTTAACCAATTCTGATGGTTCTTCCATGTTCAGGAAAATTATTATCCGTTGACGAAAGCAGGATATTTGTATACGAATATCGGCTAACAGGTTACCAACCTGCAAAAGCGTTATTTTTTTATTTCTGAGATGCACGGTAATCCGGCAGTTGGGCGTCTTGTGCATAAATATTACAGTAAAAATTAAAATTATGCGCAATAACATGATGAAAATCAGTAAAATATATTTTTTTAAACATTTTTTTTTAAATCATTTTTTTTATAGTTTTGGTTTGGAAAAAATAGACTTCTCCTAAACCGGAAGTTTACGATGATTAACCTATTATAAACCTAAAATTTTAATTTATGAAAAGGATTACAGGTATGCTTGTATGCTTGCTCTTATTTGGCTTCACAGCCATTTTTGCGCAGGACATACAAATCAAGGGAACGGTTACCGCATCTGAGGATGGTAGTCCGCTTCCCGGGGTGTATGTTAAAATAAAGGGGACGAATACGGGTACGGCCACGGATTTTCAGGGGAATTTCCAACTTACCGTATCCAGTAATGCTACCCTGGTTTTCTCATCTATTGGCTATAAGGAGCAGGAAGTTGCACTGGCCGGACAGTCGGTGTTGAATATTACTCTTGAGGCTGATGTTACCCTGGTTGATGAGGTTGTTGTGACGGCGCTGGGTATCACCCGTGAAAAGAAATCACTGGGTTATGCCACGCAGGAAGTGTCAGGAGAAGATGTTTCAGCCGTAAAATCGGGTAACTTCATTAACTCCCTTTCGGGCAAGGTTGCAGGTGTGAATGTGAAAGCCAACAGCAACATGGGTGGTTCAACAAACATTATTATCCGCGGATCGAAATCACTTACCGGAAGCAACCAGGCTTTGTTCGTGATCGACGGTATACCCGTGGATAATAGTGTGACCAACAACAGCGGACAAAGAACGGGACGCAGCGGTTATGACTATGGTAATGCCGCATCGGATATTAACCCGAACGATATTGAGTCCATCAGCATTTTGAAGGGTGCTGCTGCCTCGGCCTTATATGGTGCCCGTGCAGCAAACGGCGTTGTGATGATCACCACCAAGAAGGGTGCTCAGAAAGAAAGTCAGGGCATTGGCGTCAACATCAATTCAAACGTTACCTTTGGTTTATTTGACAAGAAAACTTTCCCGGAATTCCAGAAACAATACGGTGGCGGCTACGGACCTTTTTATAGCGGCGGTGACCACCCGGGTCTGGAAGAATTTGACCTGGACGGTGACGGAACCGATGACCTGGTAGTTCCGTTCTACGAAGATGCCTCCTATGGTGAGAAATATGACCCCAGCCTGATGGTTTACCAGTGGTATTCGCTGTATCCCGAATCAGAATTTTATGGTCAGAAAACCCCCTGGGTTGTTGGTGAAAACGGTCCGGATACATTCTTCGAAACCAGCAAGAGTTATACCAACAGCATTGATATCACTGGTGGTTCGGAAAAATCTGCGTTCAGGCTTGCTTATACCAATTTTGACCAGACCGGTATTATGCCGAACAGTTCACTAAAAAGGAACAGCATAACCTTCAACGGTTCACACAATGTTATGGACAATCTTAAGGTTTCCGCATCGGCCAACTACGTTAATACCAATGGTAAAGGCCGTAACTCCACCGGTTACAGCGACAACATCATGACCTCGTTCCGCCAGTGGTACCAGACCAATGTGGATATAAAACAACAGGAAGAACTTTTTCAAAAAACGGGTCTTAACCGCACCTGGAATCCCACCTATGCTGACGACCTTGTACCGATTTACTGGGACAATCCTTACTGGGTGCGTTTTAAAAACTACCAGACTGACGAAAGAAACCGTCTGATCGGATTTGTTCAGGCCGACTGGAAGGCAACCAGCTGGTTGAGCTTTATGGGTCGCGCTTCGGTGGATACCTACAACGAATTGCAGGAAGAAAGAAAAGCAATGGGTTCTGTGGCCGGTGAACTCGGAGTCAGCCGCCCTGATGTAACATCGGGCTATTCCAGACTCACCAGGACCTACCTGGAAACCAACGTTGACTTTATGGCCAATTTCCGGAAAGATCTTACCGAGAATTTTAATGTGAACGGTATGATCGGCACCAACATCCGCAGGAACAAGATTGACCGGGTATTTGCCTCCACCAACGGCGGACTGAGTGTTCCCGACGTTTACGCACTCAGCAACAGTCTGGATCCCATGCTGCCCCCCGAAGAAGTTGCTTCCCAGGTGGGTCAGAACGGTTACTTCGGAAGCCTGTCACTGGGATATAACAACATGTTGTTCCTCGACGGTACCTACCGCATTGACCAGTCTTCGACATTGCCGGAAGGTAACTGGACCTATGGCTATCCTTCAATTTCCGGTAGCGTCCTGTTCTCTGAAATGATCGATGCAGGCTGGCTGCAATTGGGCAAGTTACGCGTGAACTATGCCGAGGTGGGTAACGATGCCCCCTGGGCGAGCGTATTGGACACCTATGTTCCGATTGCTCCTTTCACCGGAAATCCAATGGTTTCCGTTCCCAGTACCAAGAACAATGAAAGCCTGAAACCGGAAAGAACCAAGAATATTGAAGCCGGTATTGAGGTCAGCATGTTCCAGAACAGGTTCGGTTTTGATTTTGCGGTTTATAAATCCAATACAATTAACCAGATCATGCCTGTTTCCGTATCCTATGCCACCGGATATTCTTCCAAGTACGTCAATGCCGGTGAAATTGAGAACCGGGGGGTTGAATTGCAGTTAAACGGTACTCCGATAAAATTCTCGGGTTTCCAGTGGAATATCATGCTAAACTGGTCAAAGAATATCAATGAGGTTGTGTCGCTCGAAGGGGATATTAAAAACCTCCAGATCGCTGCCCTCCAGGGTGGTGTGACCATCAATGCCCGTGTTGGTGAACCTTATGGAACCATACAGGGAACCGATTATGTTTATCTCAATGGAAAACGACTGATACGCAGCGCCACCAACGGATACTATCAGGTATCTTCAAACTCAGACAATGTGATCGGCAATGTGAACCCCGACTGGAATGCCGGTATACACAATGCTTTCAGTTACAGGAATATTAGCCTGAGCTTCCTGATCGATATTCAACGGGGTGGGGACATCTTTTCCCTTGACCAGTGGTACGGACAAGGCACAGGCCTCTATCCCGAATCCGTTGCTTTGAATGAACTGGGCAACCAGATGAGGAATCCCCTGTCCGATGAAAATCCGGGCGGTGTTATCCTGGACGGTGTTCTCCCGGATGGTTCAGTGAATACCACCCGTGTTGCCGGTGACGATTATCGCCTGCTGGGATGGGCCCGTAACCCGAACTCCATGTTTGTATACGATGCCTCCTATGTGAAACTGCGCGAACTGGTACTGACCTATAACCTGCCCAAGTCGCTTATGGATAAGACCTTTATCCAGGGCGCAGCCTTGAGCTTCGTAGGTTCAAACCTCTGGATCATCAGCAAGAATCTTCCCTATGCCGATCCTGAAGCAAGTCAGGGTGCAGGTAATATCCAGGGATGGCAGAGTGGTGTTATGCCGGCCACCCGCAATTTCGGTTTCAGCTTAAATCTTAATTTCTAATAATGAAAACTATGAAAAGGAAATATATAATTTTATTGGTACTCACTGCATTTTTTGCGGCCTGTACTGATAAGTTCGAGGATTATAACATCGATAAGAAGAATCCGGCTATTGTAACGGGAGAAGCTCTGTTCTCCAATGCTCAAAAAGACCTGGTTGACCAGATCTCCAGCACCAACGTTAACCTTAACGTCTGGAAATTGTTCGCCCAGTACTGGACGGAAACCACGTATACCGACGAGGCAAATTACGATATCGTGAACCGCAGTATTCCTGACCTTACTTACAGGGAATATTACAGGGGATTTCTCCGCGATTTCCAGGAAGCAACCCGGCTGATCACGGAATCCGAGCCTGCAAGTGCCGTTGGTGAAACGGAAAAGACGAACAAACTTGCCATTATTGAGCTACTCGTATGCTATTCCTACCAGCAGCTGGTTGATATTTTTGGGGACATTCCTTATTCACAGGCAATGAACATCGATGTCATCGATCCGGCTTATGATGATGCCGCCTCGATTTACACCGATTTGATCAGCAGGATCAATGCGGCACTTACTGCACTGGATGATTCCGAAGGCAGTTTTGGCTCAGCCGACCTCGTGTACGGCGGTGATGTCACAGCCTGGAAAAAATTCGGTAATTCCCTGAAGCTTAAATTGGGGATTTCGCTGGCGGATGTTTCCGAAGGCGTTGCAGAAGCCACCGTTTTGTCAGCCATTACCGGTGGGGTATTTGAATCCAATGGTGATAATGCGCTGTTTGGTTACCAGCTCGCCAGTCCGAATTACAACCCCTTGTATGAGGACCTGATTGCCAGCGGCCGAAAAGATTTCGTTGCTGCCAATACCATCATCGATATCATGGATGATTTGGCCGACCCGCGTTTGGCTGCCTATTTCACCATGGTGGACACTTCTACCGAAGCCGGTATGGAAAAACTTGCTTATGTTGGCGGAACCTATGGTGAAAGCTCACCTTACTCGCTGTATTCCCATATCGCCGACCCCATTCAGGCAGCTGATTTTGATGGGATTATCATGACCTATGACGAAGTGCTCTTTTACCTGGCTGAAGCTGCTGCAAGAGGTTGGGCAGTTGGCGCTACAGATGAGGAATTGTACAATGCTGCGATTACAGCTTCGTTTGAATTCTGGGGACTTTCCTCAGACGATGCCGACGATTATCTTACCACTCCGGATGTTGCCTGGGCTACTGCTGCAGGCGACTGGAGGGAGAAGATCGGCACACAGGCCTGGATCGCATTTTATACCCGTGGACTGGAAGGATATACCTCCTGGAGAAGGCTGGATTATCCGGTTTTGAACATACCTCCGGCCGTTGACAACTATAGTGAAATACCCCTGCGCTTTACCTATCCGGTCAATGAGCAGACCCTGAACAAGGCCAACTGGCAAACGGCATCACAAAATATTGGCGGTGATTTGGTATCCACGCCTTTGTTCTGGGATACCGTTCAACCGGTAAGATAGTTCTTACGAATTAAACATTGTTTAAAAACCTGGCAGGGTTCCAAACCTGCCAGGTTTTTCTTATATGTGCCGTGCCGTGGTCACCTCACCCCCCGGCCCCTCTCCAAAAGGCGAGGGAAAAGAGCATAATGTAACCGATACATTCCTGATACAAAGGACCATAAATCTTAATAAAGGAACAGCTATTAGCGAAATGGTTTTCTCTCCTTCTCCTTGGGGAGAGGGTAGTGGCGAAGTTGTTATTTAGATTCAATTTAAATAACGTATTCTGGCTAATTATCGACAATTGCCTGAACTTCACCGAATAAACTAAAAAAATAAGTTGTATGAGAACCCTATTTCTGACCAGTTTTCTAATTTTGGCCTTCCTCGACCTGGGGGAGCTCAAACAATAGCTATTGTTGATTACAAGAAAATTCCTGAAGGCGGAGATGTTGCTTGTCCGGCTTTAATCAAAAATAATATCATATTATGTTTTCCCATAAATCCGATACCGTATTAGATAGATTCTTATATAGAACTTATTTATCATAGATTTTCACGTCAATAATTGACCGTATTTCAATTCTATCCTATTTCAGAAACATTCTTGATATTCTCTGGTATTGAGATAAATACATCTGTATTTTATTTGTCATTGAGATTTTATATACGGTTTATTACTTTTATTCATGATCATATTAGCTATTGATATTTGAGTCGTGGTCTTTACTATTATTTTATAAACAGCTTTTATTCATATTGTTAATAAATATTTCATGTACGCTTGTTATTATTTAGAGAATATGAAATATATTTATCACGGTAATAATAAACAGTACTATGAACCCTGTATCCTTTTTTCTGCAACCCGAATCAGTGACCCACAAACAGTACGAAGCACTACGGATGTATTATGTTGAAGGTATACCTGCCCATGAAGTAGCTGATCGTTTTGGCTATACATACCGGGCTTTTACTTCCCTGGTCTTTTCTTTCAGGAAGAAGCTGGGAGTGAACCCGACGAGCGCCATATTTTTTGTTCAGAATACGCCCGGGAGGAAAATTTCCGTGGTAACTATCGGTGCAAAATCAGTTATTATTGACATGCGCAAGAAATACTATTCTGTGCCTGATATCAAAGTCACCCTTGATGGGCTGGGCCAACCGGTGTCAGAAAAGAATATTTACAACATTATTACCGCTGAAGGTTTTTCACGTTTACCAAGGCGGACAAAGCTGGTTAAACAGCAATTGGACAAAGTTCAAATACCTGCAGAGAAATCTGCCCCGCTGAGTTTTGAAAATGAAACCTTCAGGAGCGCGAATGCAGGGATACTTATGTTCGTGGCTTTAATCAAACGGTATGAAATAGATACCGCGATAGCCCAATCAACCTATCCCGGCACATCGGTTATCAACAAGGCTTCATCCATATCGTGTTTTCTCGCCCTGAAACTGGCTAACCGCCGCCGGTATTCATCTGACGACACATGGTGCATGGACCGGGGGATGGGGTTATTTGCCGGCCTCAACGTGTTACCCAAAACGGCTTGGTATACCTCGTATTCTGACCGCGTGACCACGGAGATGAACCGGGTATTTTTAAAACAGCTTCATCAGCTATGGCTAAAATATGGATTACTGGAAGATACTTCAAACCTCGATTTCACGACCATTCCCTACTGGGGCGATGACAGCCACCTGGAAAACAACTGGTCGGGAAAACGCGGCAAGGCACTCCCCGATATGCTGGCCGTGCTTGCCCATGACCCTGACAGCGGGCTGATCGATTATGGAAGCGCCAACGTGCTACAAAAAGATGAAAGCGCTGTAGTACTCGAGTTCCTTGATTTCTACCGTGAAGGGAACAAAAAGAAGTACAACAAGCTCAGGTATATCGTGTTTGACAGCAAGTTCACCAATTATGAGAACTTAAAGAAGCTGGACCAGGATAAAATCAAATTTATCACCATCCGCCGAAGAGGTAAAATGATCCTTGACCGGATTGCCAAACTCCCCGCCAGGGGATGGAAAGATGTCAGGGTCGAATGTGCAGGGAATAAGCACAGGGCCCTGCACGTGTATGATGAAATCGTTTTCCTCAAAGGCTATGAGCAAGAGATACGTCAGATCATCATAACGGGCAACGGGAAAATAAAACCAGCCATCGTAATTACAAACGACAATGATTTACCGGTTGAACAAATAATCAGAAAATATGCAAGGCGCTGGATGGTCGAAAAATCAATCTCTGAACAAATTGATTTCTTTCATCTCAACCTGGTCTCTTCGTCCATGGTTATTAAAGTCGATTTTGATTTCACCATGAGTATTCTCGCCCATAACCTTTACCGGCTGTTTGCTCATGAACTGGGCCGTTACTCACATCTTTCAGCGCAAAGCCTGTATGATAAATTTGTTCTTAACGGGGCAGATATCGATATCGGAAAGAAAACCATTACCGTGCAATTGAAGAAAAAAAGAGAGCTCCCGCTCATCCTTGAAGTCATGGAAAAATTCAACCTGCAGAAATACAAATTACTTGAAAATAAAAATATTATTTTTGAGGGAGCTTCTTATTCGTAAAATACGCCTGATAAATTACCGTGAAAATCTATGTTTATATGAAAAATCTTATTCTGGTTGTTCTATTGACCCTATCATCTTGTCCTCTGGTTTGGGCAGGTATCCAAAAACTTGCTGATGAAGACCTCCATATAAAGCCGGAAAGTGATACCCTAAGTCATGATCCCGTTTTTATTTCCAAGTTACCAGGGAGTTTCAAATTTGACGGGGTAATTGACGATCCCTGCTGGGAAAACCTGGCCGCTCTGCCGATGGTAATGCATATTCCCACCTTTGGCAATCAGCCTACTGAGAGGTCAGAAGTTTTTATATGCCACGATAATGAGTATATATATATTGCCGGTCGTTTTTTCGACCAGGAAGCCGGCAAAATAAAGGTATCTTCCAGGAAAAGAGATAATATTGGTCCTCAGGAGGATAGTTTTTTCGTAATTTTCGATACATTCAATGATCACGAAAACGGAGTCGTTTTCCATACCAATGCAGCAGGAGTCAGGCATGATATGACCATCTCCAATGATGCTGCTGATGATACGGAAGGTTTTCCCTGGAATGATACCTGGAATACTTTTTGGGATGTAAAATCATCCAGGAATGATCAGGGATGGTATACAGAAATGAGGATTCCCCTGTCGAGTCTTCGGTTCGAGGAGAAGAACGGACTCGTAAAGATGGGATTGATCTGCTTCCGGTTTATCCCCCGGAAATTTGAACTTGACGTTTTCCCGGCCATTCCGCGTAAATGGGGTTTCTGGAGCTTTGTCAAACCCTCCCAGGCACAAAGGATCGAATTGGAAGGCGTACAGGGTAAAAAGCCCTTTTACATCGCACCTTACTTTACAGGAGGGATAAACCAGGAATCCCGGTTAAATGCAGCCGAAACCGATTACATTATGCATAAGGATCCTAAACTGGCGGTAGGATTGGATGTCAAATACGGGATTACAAACAATCTCACAGCTGACCTGACCCTCAATACTGATTTTGCGCAGGTGGAATCCGACAATGCCCAGATCAACCTTACCCGTTTTTCCCTTTTTTTCCCGGAAAAGAGAATGTTTTTCCAGGAACGGTCCAGCAATTTCACCTTCGCTTTCGATGACATGAACACGCTCTTTTACAGCAGGCGGATCGGGTTGCACGAAGGCAGGCCGGTGCCTATTATCGGCGGTGTCAGGCTGGTTGGCAGGGCAGGTCCCTGGGACATTGGATTCCTTGATATGCAGACGCAATCTTTCAGGTCAGGGGAAACTGATGGCGCAGATCTACCCGCTGAGAACTTCGGGGTGCTGCGTTTCAGGAGACAGGTATTCAACAGCAACAGTTATGTTGGCGGGATCATCACATCCCGGCTGGGGAATGATGGTACCTATAATGAGGTTGCAGGATTCGACGGAATTATCAGGGTATTTGGCGACGATTACCTGGATATCAAATACGCCCAATCCTTCGATGAGAAGTATAAAAACAAAGCCGTTTCACTTGACGCTTCCCGGATATGGATCGACTGGCAGAGAAGAAATGCAAAAGGTCTCGGATATGATTTCTTATACTCCAGGGCAGGGGGAAAATATGAACCTGATCTGGGTTTTGAGTTCCGTAGAAACTATTACATGATTGGAACAAAGTTAAAATATGGTTGGATTCCCGGTGAATCTTCCAAAATTTCAAGTCACAGGGTAATGATAAACGCGCAGGCGTGGAGAGATATTGGCAATCATGCTACACAATCGTCCCTGGTGGGAGCCGGATATTATATGAATACCAAATCCGGCATCGACCTGCAAATGATGTTCAACCGTGCCTATGAAAACCCGAGCGATACCTTTTACTTGTCGAATGACGCTGTGGTAGCTTATGTTCCCCTTGGAGAATATAATTATTTTTTTGCGAAGTTTAATGCAAACACCCCTCATACGAAAACCCTGGTTTTCCTTATCGCCAGCAGTGTGGGGCAATACTATGATGGTAAACAGTTTACTATTCGTTCAACGGCTATCCTGAATCTTGGCGCATTTTTGCGGCTTGAACCATCCTATGAATATGTTTTGATAAGGTTTCCTGAGAGAGACCAGGTGTTTACCGGTCATATTGTCAGTCTCAATTCGGTGATCATGGTAAACAATAAATTATCGATCAGTGCACTGGCTGATTACAGCAATATTGCACAAGGTATCCTCACCAATTTAAGACTTCGCTATAATCCCAAAGAAGGGAATGATTTATATTTAGTATTCAACGAGGGAAGAAACATTGGGCTTGATCGGGAATCTCCAGTCCTTAACCGTGTTGCCAACAGAGGAATACTGATCAAATACACCTATACATTTATCCTGTAAGTCCATCCTATTGTCCGGTTAATCGGGTAACTTCTCCGAACAGAGTCACAGACTTCACTGAATGATTATGGATTTATTCCTTATCTTTGTCGGTTCATAAAAAAACCTATGCAAACCGGCACACTGCAGCATGATACGCTTTATGACTGGCCCAGGCTGCGTCTACTGAAGGAGTCACGGCTCAGGCAGCACGCCAGGGTTCTTTGGATGTGCGGCCTGTCAGGCGCCGGGAAAACTACACTGGCAGCCGAACTCGATAAGAGACTGCTGGAATGTGGATTTTTATCGCAGGTGATCGACGGCGATGTGGTGCGAGGTGGCGTGAATAAAGGACTTGGCTTCAGTGAGGCCGACCGCCGGGAAAATCTGCGGAGGGTTGCGGAACTTGCCAGATTGTTTACCGGCTGCGGGATCATTACCATTGTCGCTTTTATTAGTCCCACAGAAGAGGCAAGGCATACCGCCCGGAATATAATTGGTGAAACCGATTTTACCGAAGTATTCGTCAATGCGCCGTTTGAAGTTTGTGAACAGCGCGATACAAAAGGGCTGTACAAACAGGCCAGGGAAGGGAAGATCAGTGATTTCACGGGCATAGATTCGCCCTTTGAGGTACCCGGACATCCCGACATTGAGATTAAAACAAACCTGCTTTCCGTTGAGGAAGGCACTCAGAAACTACTTGATTATATTTTACCATTTGTTGAGTTCAAGGAATACGTATGAATAGTTACAACATCAATCATTTAAAGGAACTTGAAGCAGAATCGGTTTATGTGATCCGCGAGGTTGCTGCGCAGTTCGACAAGCCTACCATGCTGTTCTCGGGAGGTAAGGATTCAATAGTCATGTATCACCTGGCCCGAAAGGCTTTCTGGCCCATGAAGGTACCGTTTCCTTTACTTCATATCGATACAGGTCACAATTTCCAGGAAACACTCGATTTTCGTGACATGCTGATGGAGAAAACCGGTGGCCGCTGCGTTGTGAGACTGGTTCAGGATAGTATTGACCAGGGAAAGGCTACGGAGGAAACGGGCTTCAATGCCAGCCGGAACATGCTGCAAACAGTCACCTTGTTAGACGCCATCGCGGAATTTAAATTTGATGCTGCCCTGGGAGGCGGCAGGCGGGATGAGGAAAAAGCCCGTGCCAAGGAAAGATTTTTTTCACACCGGGACGAATTCGGTCAATGGGACCCTAAAAATCAACGGCCCGAGCTGTGGAACATTTTTAACGGTAAGAAAAGAATGGGAGAGCATTTCCGTGTTTTTCCACTGAGCAACTGGACCGAAATGGATGTATGGCAATACATCTTCATGGAAAAGGTGGAGATCCCTGACCTGTATTATACGCATAAGCGTGAGGTATTTAATCGCGACGGTGTATGGCTTGCCTTTGCCCCTTTCATGAAGCTGAAACCCGCCGAAAAGGTGGAAACCCTGGATGTGCGTTGCCGCACCATCGGAGATATCACCTGTACGGGATTAACCCTGTCCAGGGCTAATTCCCTCGAAGATATCATCCTGGAAGTTGCCGCAACCCGTGTCACCGAGAGAGGCGGGAGATATGACGATAAAAGGTCGGAGTCGGCTATGGAGGATAGGAAGAAGGAGGGGTATTTTTAGTGATGAGTAATGAGTGATGAGTAATGAGTGGGTTGTGCGTTGTGGGTTGTGATTGTTGTGAATGTTATGATTGTTCTGTTTAACCGGCAACTGACAAATGACAACTGACAAATGACAACTGACAACTCATAACTGACAACAAATAACCAAGTGAATACCATTTCAACATGAATACTGCAAAAGAAAAACAATCCGGATACCTCGACATGGAATTACTGCGCTTCACCACCGCAGGGAGTGTGGATGACGGTAAAAGTACGCTGATCGGCAGGCTGTTATACGACAGCAAGGCCATTTTCGAAGATCAGCTTGAAGCGCTGGAAAAGGCCAGTATCAACCGTGGGGAAGAAACGATCAATCTCTCCCTCCTTACCGACGGATTGCGGGCGGAACGCGAACAGGGAATAACCATTGATGTGGCTTACCGGTATTTCGCCACCCCCAAACGCAAATTCATCATAGCCGACACACCGGGTCACATTCAATACACCCGGAACATGGTCACGGGGGCATCCACAGCCAACGCAGCACTTATTCTGGTAGATGCACGGAACGGTGTGATGGAGCAAACAATACGGCACTGTTATATTGCTTCGCTGTTGCAGATACCCCATGTGATCGTATGTGTGAATAAGATGGACCTGGTGGATTATCAGGAAGAAGTTTTCGAAAGCATTCAGCATGATTTTAACCGGTTCTCCGACAAGCTTGACATCCGGGATATATATTTTATTCCCATCAGCGCACTGAAAGGCGATAACGTGGTAGACCGGTCGCAACACATGCCCTGGTACCAGGGTCCTACCCTGATGTATTCACTGGAACATCTGCACATCAGCAATGACCAGGATTTTGTTGATCCGCGGTTCCCGGTTCAGTACATTATTCGCCCAAACACCGATGAATATCATGATTTCCGTGGCTACGCAGGACGTGTTGCCGGAGGGGTTTTCCACAAGGGTGAAAAAGTGACCGTGCTGCCTTCCGGTTTCACTTCACAGATCAGGTCCGTCGAATCCATGGACGAAAGCCTTGAAATGGCTTTCCCGCCTCAGTCAGTTACCCTTACCCTCGAAGACGACATTGATATCAGCCGTGGTGACATGATCGTAAAAGAAAACAACCTGCCTCAGGTAGGTCAGGATATCACCGCCATGATATGCTGGCTCAATGAAAAGCCCATGCGTCCCGGAGCAAGGTACTGGATCCGGCACACTACCAAGGAAGCCCGCTGCATCGTAAAGGAGGTCAATTATAAAATTGATATCAATACGCTCGGAAAAAATTACGATGACAAGCAGATCGGCCTGAATGAAATTGCAGAAGTAACCCTGCGCACCACACAACCATTATTCTTTGATTCGTACCGGAAAAACAGGATCACCGGCTCGCTGGTACTCATCGATGAGGGCACCAACGAAACAATTTGCGCAGGGATGATCATATAACCCTCCGGAGATGGCTTAATTGGTGGGTGTATTGGTGTAAGCCAACATGGTAAATACCCTTCTTATCCAACTTATCTTTCCGTACTAAACCCGAACAATGTATAATCGTATCCGGTGAAAGGGCAATACCAACATGATTGACTTTTCCGGTATCACCGGTAAAAAATACCAGGTCGCCGGGCAGGATTTCTGAAACCCTGGATACTGCATCACCCTGCAAGGCTTGCTGAGAGGCATCGCGTTGCAGTGCGATCCCGAGGATCTTGAATACCACCTGGACATACCCCGAACAATCGAAGCCGAAGACAGACCGGCCACCCCATAAATAAGGTGAGTTTAAAAATTTTACGGCAAGTGTCTCAATACCATGCTTGTGGTGCCGGTTCACCTGGTCAAAAACACGGCTTACCGGAAATATCCTGCCCCCAACGTCAAGGGTTCCTTTTTCACTGCTGAATCCCGGCAGGCTGCTTCCGGCAGGAATAAGCATGGGACCGGAACCGGGAATTTCAATTTCCATGATAGTTGCTTCCAATACAGGAGGAGAATGCATGTTGTACTGCTTATAGGCAGATTCACTGAGCTTTATGAACAACTTTCTGTCAATCCAGCCCTGGTAGCCGTCAAATTGCATGGCAACCTGCACCCAATTGTCCTTCCGGCCAATTACCTCATAACATTCACCAAATAAAAGCTGGCTGACCATTTCAGATCGTTCATCCGGTTCTCTGCGAACCGGTATTATGCTTAATATGGAAATACCGTATCTCATAAGCTAAACAACATCAACAATTTGTTGTTAATTGAATATGAATGAATTATTTTTTCTTAATTTGTATATAATTATTCAAAGCAGGGACGAATAAGCGCCTCTAATTTACTAAATACAAGCATCAACACCAACATGAACGGTATATTGAATTTCATCCGGAATAACCTGCGTGCCATCATCAACATAACATTATTTGTAATTACTTCATTCATAATAGTATACCTGTTACCTCGCGAGGGTAAGTTCATGTATGAATACCAGAAGGGCGGATATTGGAAACATGAGGATCTGCTGGCCCCGTTTACCTTTCCTGTATACAGGTCTCAGGATGATATTGACCACGAACGGGATTCGGTGATCCGTGAATTAAGACCGATTTTTGTCTATGATCAGAGCCTCGCTGAACAGCGGGTTAATGAGTTGAATGAGGATTTCAGTGCCAGGTGGGTTGAATACTCCCTCACGGCCTTAAAAATACCATCCGGTGATGTGTACAGGAACAACAAGCGGTACTTGAATTACCGGCAGCTTGAAAATGAATACCGGGTGTTCCTGGTAGGCCTGCTAAGGGAAATATACCTGAAGGGTATTATCGATATGGCTCCTGTAAATGAAAGTACCGGGATCACCTACAACGAAGTTACGGTAATAAAGGGGAATGTTGCCGAAAATTATTCGCTGGCACAATTGTATACACCCAAATCAGCCTATGAGTATATCGCTGCGCAATTGAACAGCACCATACCAAAAAAAAGCAACCACCCGTTAAGGAAATATGATTTGTTTTTTCAACAATTCGAGATCAACAATTATCTTTCCATCAATGTAATTTATGATGAGGTCAAATTCAGGAATGTCCGAAGAAGCCTTATCAGCAGCGTTTCACTAACAAGGGGACTCATCCAGGAAGGGCAGGGGATTATTTCCAGCGGTGAATTCATTACCGATGATAAGTTTTTAATACTGGAATCGCTGAGGCAGGAATATGAGCAGAACCTTGGTTTTATGGCCAGGCAGCTGGTGGTTCTGGGTAAGTTTATACTGGTTATAACCACCCTTCTTGTGCTTTATCTGTTCCTGCTAAACTTCAGGAAGGAAGTGCTTGAAAACAGCGTGCGTACATCATTTATACTTCTTACCGTGGTTCTGATGATCCTGATTGCCAGTACAACACTCAAATTCAATCTGGTGAGTATTTATCTGCTGCCTTTTACCATACTTCCGATAATTCTCAAAACATTCTTCGATTCCAGGCTGGCATTGTTCGTTCACATGATCACGGTGCTGCTGATTGGTTTTTTTGTTCCCAACGGATTCGAATTTGTATTTCTGAATGTGGTAGCCGGAATGGTGGCCATCATAAGTCTTACAAACGTTTATCGCAGGTCCCAGCTTGTAGTTACCTCCCTGTATGTGATCCTTGCCTATGCAGTAATTTACCTGGGCATTGCCCTGATCCAGGAAGGAAACATTTCCCAGATCCAGCTGAATTACTTCCGGTGGTTTGGTGTTAATGGCCTGCTGATCCTGATGGCCTATCCATTGATTTATATGTGTGAGAAGGCATTCGGATTCATGTCCGATGCCACCCTGATGGAACTTTCGGATTCAAATCAACCCCTGTTAAGAAAACTGGCAGAATTGGCTCCCGGTACTTTCCAGCATTCCCTGCAGGTGGCTAATCTTGCCGAAGACGCGGTTTTCAAGGTAGGAGGAAATCCGCTGCTGGTCAGGGCGGGTGCCTTGTATCATGATATTGGCAAAATGGATGAGCCTTTGTATTACATCGAAAACCAGACAACTTCCATAAACCCCCATGACCACCTTGAGTTTGAACAAAGTGCCAGGATTATCATCGATCATGTGAGGAAAGGCGTTGATCTTGCCAAAAAGCAAAAGCTGCCTGAGGCCATAATCGATTTTATCCGTACACATCATGGAACCACTACGGTTCAGTATTTTTATAAATCTTACCTTAGAAAATTTCCGGAAACCGAAGTGGATGTAAATAAATTCTCGTATCCGGGCCCCAGACCTGTTTCGAAGGAAACTGCCATTGTGATGATGGCTGATTCGGTGGAAGCCGCATCAAGGAGTTTGAAAACGATCAATGAAAGTACACTCGATAAACTGGTGGAATCCATCATCAGCACACAGATGACCGAGGAACAGTATAATGATGCTCAGATCACCTTCAAAGATATTACTACAATCAGGGAAGTATTTATAAAACGGCTGCGAAATATTTACCATGTGAGGATTTCCTATCCTTCATAGAGTATGTTTTCTCGCAGATTACGCAGATTTCGCAGATCTCGAAGATTTTTTACGGATCCTGCTAAGACACTGTGGTCTTAGTCCTGCAATGAATTTTTTAACAAAAAAATAGAGACAAGACACGCCTTGTCTCTACATCATTTTTTTAATTTCTTCCCCTGTCTAAAACAGTATAAAAAACTTTCGATTACTCAACAACAACTGCACTGTCAGCAACCATTGTGTCAACCGGAACTTCTACGGGAGCTTCTTCCATAACGGGCTCAGTAGTTTCAGCGGTTTTAGTCTTGCAAGAAGTGAGTGCAATTACACCTAAAAATGCAAAAGCAACAAACAAATAAGCTATTTTTTTCATTTTAAATTTTTTTTTGATGTGAATTTTTGGTTAATTAATTGGCACAAAAATAGTAAATAATTTAATTCCGCAATTCTTTTTTTTCAGCAATTTGAATAATAAGTAATTAAAAATTCAAATTCATTCATATTCATTTATATTCATTTATATTTGTTATTTTTGCATTCTGAAACTGGCATATTTATGGTTAATTATAAGAAAAATTTTGATACCGGTGCGGTAATCTGCTTTAAACGCTGGAGTCGCAAAAAATTTGCGATTTTGGCCAGTCTTTCCAGAGTTATTAAAATTGGTGTTTTATGCCTGTCCTATTCCCTGTTGAACCGGTTGCCGGTTATTCATGCCCAGTATGACAGCCTGACCACCATAATGAAAACAGTTGAACTTGATGAAGTTGAAGTGATAGGACAGCGAAGCCGGGCCGTTTTCTCGGAAATTTCCAGGATTGTAGCCGTTATCCGGATCGAGGATATTCATAAAGCGGGTGTACAAAGCCTCCAGGACCTGCTTGAATTTGTTTCCAATGTTGATATCCGTCAGCGTGGCATGATGGGGGTTCAATCGGATGCCGGCATCCGGGGCGGTTCATTTGATCATGTGATGATCATGGTAAACGGTATTAACCTGAGCGATCCGCAAACCGGTCACCTGAGCCTTGATCTGCCCATAGATTTTGAACATGTAGAGCGCGTTGAAGTGCTGCAGGGATCCGCGGCCCGAATCCTGGGTCCGGGTGCCTTTACGGGTGCTATTAATATTGTTACCAGGCGCGGTGACAGCAATGATATTCAATTTTCGCAGGTATTCGGCGATTATGGTTATAACCGTTCGGCATTAAATGCCCGGATTAAGACGGGCATTCTTCAGAATTCCCTTTCACTAAGCCGATCCGCATCGGATGGTTATATCGAAAATACCGATTTTAAACTTCAAAATCTGTATTACCGGGCTTCTCTAAACCAGGAAAATAGTACCCTGGATTTTCAGTCGGGATATCAACACAAACAATTCGGGGCAGCGGGGTTTTATTCACCCCGTTTTCCAAACCAATATGAAAAAGCGGAGCTGTTCTTTTCAAGCATCAGTGTCTCAACCGGAGATAAGGTAAGAATATCTCCCTCGGCATACTGGCGCCGGCGCAAAGATCATTTTTTGCTGGAGCGGGATAATCCGGGTTTTTATCAGAATTTTCACCTGACAGATGTTTTTGGCAGCCAGCTCAATATAAGCTACCAGGGCAGGAAGCTGGGTTCAACCATAGGATTCGACCTGAGATCCGAAAACATACTCAGCAACAATATCGGCTATGATATTGCAAACCCGGTGGCCGTGCATGGAGAAGACAGTGCATTCTATACCAGGGCGTACAGCCGCACCAATCTTTCTTATTTTCAGGAGCATATACTCAGTTTCGGTGATTTCAGGTTTACCGGCGGAATAATGGTCAACTGGAATACTGCTTATCCTCTAAAACCTGCAGTTTTTCCGGGTCTTGATGCAAGCTATGACATTATTCCCGGATTAAGGTTTGTGGCAAGTGTCAACCGTGCTTTGCACCTTCCCTCATTCACCGACCTGTTTTACCGCGACCCGGTTAACCAGGGGAACCTCAACCTTGATCCCAACCGCATGGTTGCGTTTGAGGGAGGTTTACGGTATCAGTGGAATGGCATATTTTTAACGGCATCATGGTTCAGGCACCAGGGCAGGGATATTATTGACTGGCTGTGGTCATTTGAACAAAACCGTTACAGTCCGGTCAACCTTAGTAATTACAGCGCAACAGGATTGGAACTTAATGCAAGGCTGAATCTTGACCGGCCGGGAAAACCTGCAGGTTTTTTCAGGTCGCTGTCGGTAAGTTACCTTTATCAGCAAAATCAAAAATCTGTTCCCGATTCTGTTTCGAAATACAATAATCTGAGGAATAAATTCTCGATGATGGTGCGGCACCGTGTGGCCGGTCCCGTTGAAGCTTCCTGGAGAATCAGTTACCAGGATCGTATGGGAGATATTATCGGTTTCAATACGGAAACAAATTCATATTATGCAGATGCCTACACGCCATTCTGGCTGATTGACGGGACACTGCGTTACCAAAAACGGTATTTTGAAATATTTGCAGAGGTATCTAATTTGATGAATACACAATATGTTGATGCGGGATCGGCTTTTCAGCCCGGTCGATGGTTCCGGATTGGGGTGCAATTGCATGTAAAAATTCCGGAAAAAGTGTCAAAACCCTGATAATAAGCCCTAATTGTTATTGTACCTCTTCCTTGATTTTTTTGGTTGAATGTGCTTTGATAACCCTTAAATTTCTGCCGGCCACTTCTTTGCCATCCAGGGTGTTAATGGCTTCCATGCCTTCTTTTTTATCCGGCATTTCAATGAAACAATAGCCCTTCGATTTACCGGTACGTTTGTCCCGGATGAGCTTGATGGATTCAACCTTACCCATAACTTCGAAGATTTTTCTGACATCTTCTTCGCTTAAAGTGTAACTGATGTTGCCAACATAAATTGTCATAATTCTGTTGAATTAGATAAGAATCTCCAAAAGTTACAAAGAATAATTGTGAATTCAAAATCAATTTGAAACCGAATCCACATCAGGTAAGGGCATTACGCCGGTGACATCATAGCCTTTTTTTTCGATGGAAGCGGTGATCTGCTCCAGGGTCACCAGGTTGGTGTCATAGGTCACCCATGCTTTGCCATCGACATGGGATGCTGTGGCTTTCCGGACCCCATCAAGGGCCAGTGCTCCGCTGGAAATGGTTTCCTCACAACCGGTACAACTCATTCCTGAGATGGTGATTTCGGTCCTGACAGTTTCAGTAATTTCCACGGGATCGCCTTTGGATGTTTTCCCGCATGCGATCACGAAGATCAATAGTACCACGAAATAAAATATGTTTTTCATAAGCAAAAGAATTGGTTTTCAGATGTCATTCCAGTTTTCACCGCGTTTTATCCGGCTGATCTGCATTTCGGAGACCTTGAAGGTACGGGCCAGAACTGCCCCGGAGACTCCCATATTCAGCTGGTGCTTGATAATGCGTACATCCGCGATGCTAAGTTTTGTGTAATGTCTTGGATCAGGCTGTTCGTAACTGGCTCCAAGAAAATCCTTCCAACTGTTCCATTCCTGATAAAAATATTCCGGTCTGGCGGGTAAGTTTACCGGTTTATCCTTCCAGTGAAGATACTCCTTTGAATTTTTAATACCGGTCTCGCGGGCCATGCGGGAAGCATCTTTGTAACCCAGATAATGTTTTGATTTCTTTTGTTCGGGGTATCCCAGAAAATCACGCCAGCCTTTCCATGTGCCTTTACGGATAAAGTATTCGTCGGGTATGCGGGGAAATTTACGTGGAAGCGGCTTTTTGTTGCGCTTATAAGAATCGAATTTTCTCGCTGAAGTCACACCCAGGGGCACCAACTTCTCAATAGCGTATTTACGGGCAAGGGTGTATGACCATTTGAGGACATTATCCCAATCTCCGAATTCAATCTTGTTCATGGCTCGAGAATGGTCCGTACTAATGCTAAGATACGAAATATTAATTTAAAAACTCATCCTCTTCGTCATCAGCAAAGGTAACCTTAACCACAACAGGTTCTGCTGCGGCAAATCCATGGTCGGCATTTGGTTTTTTCTGCCTGTCGATAATTTCCCAGAGTTTGATATCCGGGTACCTGACAGACAGCAACATGGCCATCATCGAAAATGTTTTCGGTCCCTGGGGAACTATCATCACTTCTGATTCAATGCGCTGATCGAGACAGTGTGTTGTTAAAAGCGAGTTGATGATCCCGGGATGACGGGCATCATAATGAATTACCCGGGTTATGCCAAATCTCTCCAACAATGCCTTGTTATTCTGCAGTACCATTTTTGTATATTCAGGGTCATGGCTGCATTCAGGAATAAAAGCCAGGATATTCGCCGGCCTGATCTGTTTTATTGCCTCAACGATAGATTGGTGCTTATTGTCGAGTGAAATTACCATGGAAACCGGTCGCTTGTCCTTCAGTTTGTCTTTGTTCTGCAGTATCGGCCCGATATAATCAACAGACGGGTTACTCGAAACACAGTCAAATTTTTTGGGTGTATAGGAAAGAAATAATGAGATTTTTCCGGCCCTGAAATTGTTTCTGGTAATGCTGTCAACTAAAACCGAATACCACATCTTGGGCATACAGGAATAGTCGATCAGCAGGTTGAGATGATCAGCAGGTTTGCCGGTTATTTTACTCACCAGTTCTTCAACGTTCCGTGATTCCTTTACCGAAGCATGGTGCATATTGAAACCCAAACGGGCGAATACCTGGAGGTTCCTGCTTCTGTTCTCACCGGGATCCGGTTCGTCAATGATCAGCAAATGCTTTTCGGCTAAAACTGCGTCGGTCTTTTCTGCAAGATAAGTGCAGCGCGGCTGGTAACCGCAGGCAGCAATGAAATAATCAAATTTTTGATGCCTGAGCTCCGTATAATCGATTTCATTGATCTGTAAAAGCTCCATATGCAGCGTATTACAGTTTATTGACCAGGTTAATCATCCTGTTATTGGGCAGGATACCGAGCTTATCCATTGAGAATTCCTGTTTTATGCGGTTGACAAAGTACATATCAATTTTGCCCAGGTTTTTTGTTTCAATCTTACCCCGGTAATCGCATTCAAAGAAGTTTTTAATGTATTCATAGGTAACACCGGAAACGTTGACCATTCCGACATGACCGCTCTGTTCCATACGGCTGGCGATATTTACGGCATCCCCCCATATATCATATGCAAATCGTTTTTTACCCACTACACCTGCAACAACCTGGCCGGTATGGATACCGATGCGTAATTCCCACACAGTCAAATTATTAAGCACTTTGGAATCATTAAGCGTGTTCATGTAGTACTGGATTTCCAACCCGGCCAGCACGGTATCAACAGGATTGCTCTTATTGCTCAGGGGCAGTCCGCCGGCGCACATATAAGCATCCCCGATTGTCTTTATTTTTTCGATATAATGTCTTCCGGTAATTTCATCAAACTGGGCAAAATAGGAATCCAGAATACTCACCAGATCCTTGGGATCCAGTGTTTTGCTTATATTGGAGAATCCTTTGAAATCAGCAAACAATACACTTACCAGCTTATATTGCCGGGTGCCTGCCCGGCCTTTTGATTTCAGCTGTTTAGCCACTTCAAAGGGAAGGATATTGTTCAACAGCTTTTCGGACTTTTCCTGCTCTTGTTCAATGGTTTGCTTTTGCAGGTTAATTTCACGCTTTTGTTCTTCGAGCTGGGCATTGGCTTTTTCAAGATTATTGGTGATCTCCTTCATCTTTTTGTATTGCAAATGCAGTTCGTCTTCCTTGGTTTTAAAGACCGTGATATCAAATTCAACTGCAATAAGCTTTTCAATCTGACCTCCGGAATTCAGGTGTGGTATAATGAAAAGCTGGAGCCACCTGTTTTCACCGGTTCTTGATCTAACGCGACAGATACAATCGGCAGATTTTTTTTCCTTAAGACAGTTGTTAAAAAAAGCAGCCATTCCAGAACACGGATCGAGGCTGAAAATTGTATTGCCGTAGAGTTCGCGGAATTCTTCCAGTCCAAAACCATGAAGGCGTTTGAAGCCGTCATTTGCCCATTCAAGCTCACCGGCAGGATTTACCACAAAAAAGGCAAATGGGGTTTGCCCTGTGTTGGTCATCAGTTTTTCCAGGGATTCTATATCCTCCCTGGCTTTTTGTATTCTCTTTTCTACCTCCCGGAAGGATTCAATAAGTTCAATTGCCTTTTTTAACCTCGAAGTAAGCTCAGGAACCGATACCGGTTTTGACACATAATCAAAGATGCCTGCTTTCAGCGCTTCGGTTAAATCATCGGGAGAATCGTAGGAAGTTAAAATAATAATGGGAATCCTTCCTGTGAATTCATTTTCATGCAGACGCCTTATGATGGCAATGCCCCGGGGATCTGCTGCCCCGGTATCAAGCAATACGATATCCGGCATGGCTTTGCGCGCTGTGACAAAACCTTTTTCGAAATCCTCTGTCACGATTGTATCACAGTCAATCTCAGCGGCAATTAGCAATTCGCTTGTTAAGTCCCTGTTTGCCCGATCGTCATCAACGATTAAAATGTTATAACCCATATTATCAGCACAAAACCTGGTGATTAGGAGCATCTCTGTCAAAGCTAGGAAATCCTGTTGGATTAATCAAAACCATTGATGAACAGAGGCTGCCAGGTAACTGTTTAACGGAATTTTTTCGGTAAGGTTATGGTAACAACAACAGAAGGATCAAATGAAAATTAAACACCCGGCTCGCAAATGGACAATATAGCACACAAAGTATCTGTAAGTTAGTTCATTAATACTTTGTGTGCCTGGTGAAAACCCGGTGAACCTGATGGTTTGCCTAGTTAAAGCTGTTGAGCGTATCCTTGATGATGTCAATTGCTTCCAGCAGCTGATCTTCGTTAATTACCAGCGGAGGAGCAAAGCGGATAATATGATCATGGGTGGGTTTTGCAAGGAGACCGTTTTCCTTGAGTGCCAGGCATAAATCCCACGCTGTTTTACTATTGGTGGGTTTAATTACGATCGCATTAAGCAACCCCTTGCCACGAACAGTTTCAACCATTTCATGATCCCGCTCGAAGGTTCTCAGTTCTTCACGAAAAATAGCCCCGAGCTTTTCGGCGTTTTCAGCCAGTTTCTCTTCAACCAGAATTTTGAGTGATGCAATGGCCACTTTTGCTGCAAGGGGATTTCCGCCAAACGTAGAGCCATGTTCACCGGGCTTAATGCAAAGCATAACAGGATCGTCAGCCAGCACTGCCGATATGGGAATTACACCACCGGAAAGTGCTTTACCGAGGATCAGAATATCCGGCCTTACCGCTTCATGTTCACAGGCAAGCATCTTACCGGTGCGGGCAAGACCTGTCTGCACTTCATCGGCAATAAACAGCACATTTTTCTTTTTACAAAGGTCCCATGCTCCTTTCAGGTAACCGCTGTCGGGAACAAACACGCCAGCCTCTCCCTGTATGGGTTCAACCAGGAATCCGGCAACATTGGGATCCTCAAGTGCTTTTTCCAGAGCCTTCAGATCATTGTAAGGAATAATGATGAACCCAGGGGTAAAAGGTCCAAATCCACCGAAAGACGAAGGATCGGTTGACATCGACACAATGGTAACGGTCCTGCCATGAAAATTGTTCTCGCAAACGATTATCCTGGCCTCATTTTCCTTAATTCCCTTTTTATCATAAGCCCATTTTCTGCATAGTTTCAGCGCACTTTCAACGCCTTCGGCCCCTGAATTCATGGGTAATAATTTGTCATACCCAAGCAATTCGGTAGCGTACTTTTCATATTTACCCAGGCAATCATTGTAAAACGCACGGGAGGTGAGTGTTAACTTTTTGGCTTGTTTACGCAAAGCCTTTATGATCTTGGGATGACAATGCCCCTGGTTTACTGCTGAATATGCTGACAGAAAATCATAATACTTTTTTCCTTCCACATCCCAGAGAAAAACTCCCTTGCCTTTCTGCAGCACTACGGGCAGTGGATGATAATTGTGTGCTCCGAATTCATTTTCCAGATTGATATAATCCTGGCTTGATAGTGTTGTCATATGCTGGTCCCTATTAATTATAAAGTGATGAATTACTGAATTTACTTACGCAAGTTTTGAATTATTATTCAGAAAGACAATGATAAATAGCAGGTTTAATGGGCAAAGTTAGCAGATATTGGCAAAATCCTGGTCAATTAACCGCCAAAATCCACCATGGCCTTCATCACCCCATCCCTGTAACCCGCAACCATTTCAAAGGCGCCGGGTGTGTCCTTGAAATCAAACCTGTGGGTAGGCATCAACCCGACATTTATTTTACCGGTGGACATGGATTCCAGCGCATGTTCAACACAATCAACCTGACGCCGGATGTGCTGAATAACAATTTCCTTTCGCCGGGCGAGGTCAGCAGGAAACGACAAGCGGTCGATCTCAGGGATTCCCACGATAATCAGTTTGCCTCCCGGTTTAAGCAAGTCAAAGGCCTGGTCAATGGCCTCCTGTTTCCCGCAACATTCGAAAACGGCATCAAGACCCAGCGGATCCTGCTGACAGATTTCCATGACCACATCGGATTTATCCACGTTGCCTGTCCAGTCGGCACCACTCTGTTTCACCAGCATCAGTCTTTCCTGTATTTTGTCCGTCATATAAATCCGGGAACTGCCCGATGCCCTGGCTGCGAGCATGGTGCTCATTCCAATGGGCCCTGATCCAAGGATCCCAATAGCGGTACCTGACATGGGTATTGATTTCCTTACAGCATATATGCCAATGGCAAGGGGTTCGGAAATGGCAGCTTCATCCATGGACAGGCCATCATTAATCGGGAAACAGCTTGTTTCGGGCATAACAATGTATTCCGATAAACAGCCGTCGGCTTGTCCCGGGCAGCCAAGAAACCGTAAATTGCGGCAGGTATGGTGACGGCCTGCAAGGCACTGGTCACATTTCCAACAAGGCATTGCCGGTTCAATGGCAATCCGGTCGCCGGGTTTCACCCGTGTGACCTTTGAACCAACGTCCGTGACAATCCCGGCACCCTCATGACCCACCGGGAATGGATATTTCACTACCTGGCTCCCGATCTTCCCGGAAACATAGTAGTGAATGTCGGAACCGCAGATGCCTACCACGGACATCCTGATCTTAACGGAGGTATCATTGGAAATCACGGGTTCCGGAACATCCCGCATTTCCATGTTTCGGATACCGGTGAGGAACATTGTTTTCATGTGCAGCAAATTGTCGGTTACAAAAATAATCCTTTTGTTATAATTTGATGAAAGGATTGAAATTTTCCACTAAATAATTGACAGATAAATCAATATTAGATACTTTTATATAAAACTTCAGGCTATGAATATAAAAAGGTCATTTGTTTATTGCATGTTGACTTTTCTGTTGGTCATACCGGCCTTCCCTCAGGATATTGAAGGATTGATCTCCAAGTATACCGAAGAAAACGGGAAAGGATACATGCAACCCTTCGCGGACGCCTTTGGAGCAAACTTAAATACCGGTCTCTTTCATTCCGCACAAATTGAAAAACTTGGTTTTCAGCTGTATATTGGCGTAAAGGCCTCAACTGCCTTTATTACTGACAAGCGGAGAACTTTTATGGCTACCACCGAGGGAAGTTTTACCCCTGAGCAGACCGCAGAAGTCCCTACGGTTTTCGGCCCGGCCGAATCGGTTGAAGTGAGCGGAAATGGAGGCACGGTTTATGTATTCCCGGGTGGCCTCAATGTTACCATGTTACCCTTTGTAATTCCCCAGCTTACCCTGGGTTCGGTTTTTGGTACCGATCTAACACTGCGGTATTTTACCTACTCGCTCGATGAGGAAATTGGGAAACTTGAACACTTCGGCTGGGGAATCCGGCACAGCATAAGTCAGTATATACCTGGCCTGCCGGTTGATCTGGCTGTGGGAATATACAACCAGCATTTCAGTGTGGGGGATATTGTTGAATCCAACACCTGGCTGATCAGTGCACAGGCAAGCAGGCGTGTCCTGCTCTTTACCTTCTATGGTGGCCTGGGATATGAGAAAGCACTGATGAATATCGAATATGATCAGGAAGACGGGGGAAGTATTGTTTCATTTGACCTCACAGGCAGCAATTCGATACGGTTTACGGCAGGTGTTACCTTCAACCTGGGTCCTGTGAAGCTGAATGTCGATTACAGCCTGGCCAGCCAAAGTGTTTTGTGTGCCGGATTGGGTATAGGTATTGGCAATTAATTCAATTAACAGAAAAGCATTACTATCTAAAATATCTCATTATGAAACGAGCATGTTCTAATCAGGACACAAACTCACATGAAAATAAGCAAATGCGGGTTACTTACGGTCTCTTCAAAACAAATTATTTACGGATAAAAAAGTATTTGTTGGTTTTAATAGCCTTACTGCTGATATTCGGTTGTGAAAACAGAAGTTTTGAATTTGTTGCCACCATCGATCTGAACGAAACTTATCTGGTTGATCAGACAGGGGCATTTAATGAGGCAGGAATTGTCACCAGGAATGAGGTGCTTGATATGATTGATATTCCTGAGACGGCTGAGATCACGGATGTGAATCTGGAAAGCGTGGAAGTGAAGATTGTGGTTCTTGAAAGCAATGAAGCCATGGGAGTTTTATTGTCTGGATCAGTGGAACTGGGAAGTTCCAAACCTGCTCTTTTTAATAATTTCCCAGTTCCCCTGGTTGCAGTGAACGCTCCTTTTATTGGCATTAACAGTCTTATCAGCGAAGGTGTTGCAGGTATCAGGTCAAAAATTGAAAAATATCTGGAAGGTTCAGATACGGAACCTTTTGAAATTCATGTATCGGGTGATAGTTCACCTTCGGCGGGCGAACGTATTCATGTGCAGATTTTGCTTAAGATCAGGGGTACGGTTAAATACAACGATTGCATGGAAGTTCCGTACTTTATGGAAGGCGGAGATCCCTGTTAAAAATTCAGCACTTGGTCGGAACAACCTGCAGGAGATTATTCACCATGTTTAAAAATCCATGGTGGTCAAGCGGCTTTGTAAACACACCCTCGATACCCAGTTTTTTGGCCATGTACAGATAGTAGGGTTTGCCACCGCTTATGGCGATAATTTTTGTTCCCGGGAAATTTTTCTTTGCCTGGATAATCATTTCAATGCCTTCCATGCCGGGCATGATAATGTCGGTAATGATCAGGTCCATGGCGGATTGTTTCATTTTTTCAAGACCCTCGCGACCGTCTTCTGCTTCATGGAATTCAAAATTCTGATCGTTAAAAAGGTTTATGATGAGCTTTCTCATCATCAAATTATCATCAACCACAAGAATTCGTTTCATAAAACCTGGATTAATATTTGAATTTCCCCGGAAAGAATAAAATGCTGATTAATTGTATTGTAATTAACGTATTATCGTTACAGGAAGTTTGTAATATTAAGGGAATCCCGAAAAAGTGTTGACGAAAGACCGGTTTTAATGGATAAGTATATCCCCAACACGGTCCACGAGATATTGAATATCAATGGGTTTTTTGAGAAAGTCAACGGCGCCCAGTTCCATGATCCTTTTAATGACTTCTTCATCGGTAATGGCAGATACCACCATTACCGGGATGTTGCTTGTTTTTTCATCACTTTTCAGCAATTGCAGAAAATCGAAACCGCTGATCTTTGGCATCAGGAGATCGAGCAGGATCAGGTCGGGATTTTGCTTTGAGATACTCGCATTGGCCTCTTTAACACTTAGCGCTGTGACTGTCTGATAACCCCTTTCGGTAAGTATGGCATTCAGCAATAAGGTATTTGTGTTGGAATCATCCACTACCAGTATCCGCGATGGTTTCATGCCCGGTATCCCATATAAAATATTGACCTAAGGTAATGAAATTATTCAATTGTTGACCAGGGCTGCCCGCAATGATCTTATGCCCTTTATCACAGGATAGTTGCCTATAATGCTGGATTAATATGGAATATATACAGATATTTTTAATGATAAATAGTATATTCGGGAAGTTAAAAAAAACTTATCATCCATGAACAAAGGAAAAATTCGTTACGCGGGAATAGCCATGCTGCTGGTATTTTTTTCGGCCTGCAGTCCGGCCCTCAAAGAAGGAGTTCAAACCCAGGTAGGCCGTCAGTCGCTCAAAAAGTATTGGACCACCAATGACTGCAACACTTCGGGTGGTGTGATTTCGTTAGAAACAACGAATTCCTTGCTGACTTCCAGGTTCGAAGTCCGCAATTTCATTCTTACCGCCAAACTAATGACAACATCCGGCGCTGAAGGAGCCCTGTTATTTCATGTTGTGTCCGGAAATTCAGAAGAGGCGACCGGATACTCCGTTATCATTAATAACAGCGATTACCGTAAGGGAAGTCCCCAAAAAACAGGCAGTCTTTCCCTGATAAGAAACAATTTTGTCCGAACTGCCTCTGATGATATCTGGTTTGACCTTTCTGTTGCGGTCAGGGGCAATCACATCACTGTTACGGTTGATAAAAAAATTGTCATCGATTATATTCAACCGGGAAATCCGGACAGGATAGAGGGTCTGGAGAGAAGATTACTGTCACGGGGTCTGGTATTTCTGCAAAAGAGCAACGATGCCGGAAGTATTCAGGTGGATGACATCAGTATTGAATTGCTGGCTGATAATATTGAATTCGAAAATCCTGATCCGGTAACATCCGATACAACGGGAAAACTGCTATCCATGTTGAACCAGCAGGGATTTCCTGTAATAGACTACCACGGGCATCTGAAAGGCGGTCTGACGGTGGAACAGGTCTCCCAGCACGGCATGACTAACGGCTACAATTATGGGATATCACCCAATTGCGGACTTAATTTTCCGGTCACGAATGATTCATCGCTGATAGCCTATTTTATTGATATAGAGAACGAACCTGTTTTTAAGGCAATGCAGTGCGAAGGCCGCGAGTGGATCACCCTATTCACACCTGATGCCATTGCCCGGTATGATTACATTTTTACCGATGCAATGACCTGGACCGACCACAAGGGAAGACGGCTCAGATTGTGGATCCCGGAAGAGACTTTTGTGGATAACGAACAGCAGTTCATGGACATGCTGGTGGAAAAGATTGAAGCCGTAATTTCGCAGGAACCGGTAGATATTTATGTAAATCCTACGTACCTGCCAGCCAACATTGCCGCATCGTATGACCGGCTGTGGACTGCCGAACGGATGGATCGTGTAATTAAGGTTTTAAAGGAAAATGATGTAGCCCTCGAGATCAACGCGCGTTTTAAAATTCCAGGCATTGACTTTATAAAAAAGGCGAAAGCAGCGGGATTGAAATTCACTTTTGGAACCAATAATGCGGATAATACTGATCTGAACAGGCTTGAATATTGCCTCGAAGTGGTTCGCGAAACAGGCATTACTGCGGAAGATATATTTATACCCCGGCCTTCAGGAGAAAAAAAGGTGATGAAGAAAGGTCTTCCGGCTAAAATTACCGGCTAAAGTTTATTAACCCTGTCATAAATTATGCACTTTTGCAAAAAAAACCATAAGGCGTAAATAAGAGATAGAAATGAGAAAATGGCGTACGGAGGACTCAGCGGAATTGTATAACATACAAGGCTGGGGGGTTAACTATTTTTCGATAAATGAAAAAGGCAATGTTGTAGTTTCTCCCAAGAAGAACGGGGTGGAGATTGATCTTCGCGAACTCGTTGATGAATTGATCCTGCGTGATGTTTCGGCACCCATGTTAATCCGGTTCCCGGATATTCTCGATAACCGCATTGAGAAAATGGCGAAATGTTTTGAAGTTGCTGCTAAGGAATATGAATACAAGGGACAAAACTTCATCATTTACCCCATTAAGGTCAACCAGATGCGTCCCGTGGTGGAGGAAATAGTCAGTCATGGCAAAAAGTTCAATATTGGCCTCGAAGCCGGCTCAAAACCCGAATTGCATGCTGTAATTGCCATTAATGCCGACAGTGATTCTCTGATCATTTGTAACGGTTATAAGGACGAGAATTATGTTGAGCTTGCCTTACTGGCACAGAAAATGGGCAAGCGCATTTTTCTGGTGGTGGAAAAGCTCAATGAGCTGAAGCTGATCGCTACCATATCGCGCCGGCTTAAAATAAAACCCAATTTGGGCATACGCATAAAGCTTGCTAGCACAGGAAGCGGGAAATGGGAAGATTCCGGCGGTGATGTCAGTAAGTTCGGCCTGACTTCAAGCGAAGTGCTGGAAGCAATGGATTTCCTGGAGAAAAATAAGATGAAGGATTGTCTGAGGCTGGTTCATTTTCACATCGGCAGCCAGGTTACCAAGATCCGCCGGATTAAGGTTGCCCTCAATGAGGCCTCTCAGTTTTATGTACAGTTACATAAAAACGGGTATAATATTGAATTTGTGGATATTGGCGGCGGACTGGGTGTGGATTATGACGGTACCCGGTCACCCAACAGCGAAAGCAGTGTGAATTACAGCCTGCAGGAATATGTAAATGATTCAATTTACACCATGGTAGATGCCAGTGATAAGAACAACATCCCGCATCCGAATATTATCACCGAATCAGGCCGTTCACTTACAGCGCATCATTCGGTACTGATTTTTGAAGTGCTGGAAGCTACCACACTGCCACAATGGAACGATGAGGACACATTGAATGATAATGACCATGAACTGGTTCTTGAATTGTATTCATTGTGGGACCGGCTTAACCAGTCGGGTATGCTTGAAACCTGGCATGATGCCCAGCAAATACGGGAAGAAGCCCTTGACAGGTTCAGTTTGGGCCTGCTAGACCTGAAAACCCGTGCCCAGATCGAAAGGCTGTTTTGGTCCATTGCGCGTGAGCTTAACCAGATGACCAATGAAACCAAGCACGCCTCGGAAGAACTCCGTCAGCTTCCCAAACTATTATCGGATAAATATTTCTGCAACTTTTCCTTATTCCAGTCGATGCCTGATTCCTGGGCTATTGACCAGATATTCCCGATTGTGCCCATCCAGCGGCTGGATGAAAAACCGGCACGGGCAGCCACCATTCAGGATATTACCTGTGATTCCGATGGCAAAATCGACAACTTTATTTCTACCCGCAACTTCTCCTATTATCTGCCCGTACATGCGTTAAAGCCCCGCGAAACATACTACCTGGGTGTCTTCCTGGTAGGAGCCTATCAGGAAATCCTCGGTGATTTGCACAACCTGTTCGGGGATACCAATGCGGTTCATGTTTCGGTAAATGACAAAGGATATGAGATCGATCAGGTTATCGATGGTGAGACCGTTGCTGAAGTGCTCGATTACGTCCAGTACAATGCCAAAAAGCTGGTACGGACTGTTGAAACCTGGGTTACGTCAGCGGTTAAATCGGGTATTATCACCACTGAGGAAGGAAAGGAATTTTTGTCCAACTACCGGTCGGGTCTTTACGGATACACATATCTTGAATAAACAGGGTGCGGGCGAACGTTATTCCCCTATAATTTTAACCAGGACCCGCTTCCGGCGTTTACCGTCAAACTCACCATAGAATATTTGCTCCCAGGGCCCGAAATCCATTTTTCCGCCTGTAATGGCAACAACTACTTCGCGACCCATGATGGTACGTTTTAAATGGGCATCCGCATTGTCTTCAAATCCATTATGATGGTATTGTGAATAGGGCTTTTCAGGCGCCAGTTTTTCAAGCCATACTTCAAAATCATGATGCAGGCCCGATTCATCGTCATTGATAAATACGCTTGCGCTTATGTGCATGGCATTAACGAGTATCATACCTTCCTTGATGCCGCTTTCCGAAAGGCATTTATCTACCTGGCCTGTGATATTTACAAAACCCCGGCGTGAAGGCAGTTCAAACCAGAGCTCTTTACGGTATGATTTCATAATGACTACTTTAATTTAAGATCCCCGATTATACTTTCAATCCGCTTATCGAGCCTGGCAATTACGGCTTCATAATCTTTTACGGATGGCAGGGCTTCCTTTACCCCAAAGTAAAATTTGATCTTGGGCTCGGTTCCCGAAGGCCTTATTGAAATTTTAGTATTGTCTTTTGTAAAAAACTGAAGGACATCGGATTTGGGAATTACAATGCCGCCATTTTTCCGGTTTGCTCTTTCCAGGCATTTTTCATCAAGATAATCCATCACTTCAACCAGGGGTGAACCATTTATGGTAGCAGGAGGATTTTTCCGCAAAGCTTCCATCATTTGCCTGATCTCTTCCTGGCCTGATTTTCCTTGTTTTTCCACCGAGATCAGTTTTTCCCTGAATAAACCGTATTCCCTGTAAATATCGAGCAGCTGCTCATACAGGGTTTTTCCCTCGTCCCTGGCACAGGCGGCAGCCTCAGCGATCAGAGCACAGGCTATGACTGCATCCTTATCCCGGACAAATTCCCCGGCAAGATAGCCGTAACTTTCTTCACCACCGGCAATAAAGGTTTGCTGTCCTTCGAAATTTCTTATGACATCTGCAATGTACTTGAATCCGGTTAACACATCGTAACATTTCACCTTGTATCTCCGGGCTATTTCAGCAAGCAATTCCGTTGTCACAATTGTTTTAACGATGTATTCCTTTCCCTTCAGTTTACCTTTTTCGGACCATTTCGACAGCAGGTAACTGATCAGTAAGGCTGCTGTCTGGTTACCGTTAAGAATTATATACTTTCCGCTGCTGTTTTTCACTACTATCCCAACCCGGTCAGCATCGGGATCGGTTGCCATGGCCAGATCGGCTCCGGTTTCTTCAGCTTTCCTGATAGCCAGCGCCAGGGCAGCACTTTCTTCGGGGTTCGGAGAATGGACAGTTGGAAAATTTCCGTCGGGGATATCCTGGCCGGCTACCATGGAAACATTGTTGAACCCGAATTTTTTCAGCACCTGGGGAACCAGGGTAACACCTGACCCGTGCAGGGGTGTGTACACTATCTTCATCTGGTTCTGCCTTTTGATCACATCGTGTGACAAGGAAAGTCCCGTAATCTGGTTGGTGTAAATGTCATCGATTTCCCTGCCGATCAGTTCAATGTTTTCGGATCTGGAATTGAACATTACCTTTTCAATTGACTGAATCGACTGCACTTCCTGGATAATAAGCTTGTCGTGGGGAAAAATTATCTGTCCGCCATCATCCCAGTATGCTTTATACCCGTTGTATTCTTTGGGGTTATGCGAAGCGGTGATCACAACGCCACTCTGGCATTTAAAATACCGGATGGCAAAGGATAATTCGGGCGCAGGTCTCAGGTCGTCAAAAAGATAAACCTTGAATCCATTTGCCGAAAAAATGTTGGCAGTGGTCTCGGCAAAAAGCCGGCTGTTGTTTCTTGAATCATGAGCTATAGCAACCTTGATCTGAGGGATTTTGGCGAATTCCTTCTTCAGGTAATTGCTAAGTCCCTGTGTGGCCATGGCAATGGTGTATACGTTCACCCTGTTGGTACCGACTCCCATTATGCCGCGCAATCCACCGGTCCCGAATTCCAGATCCCGGTAAAAACACTCGATCAGTTCCCTTTCATCACCCGCCAGCAGTTCTTTAACTTTTTTCCGGGTTTCGGGATCATACGCATCACTTAACCATTGGCTGGCCCGTTCCCTTACTTTTGTCAGCAATTCTTTGTTTTCCATAGTTCCAGGTTAAAGTTGAATACTCAAATTTCCTCATTTTTTAAGAATTCCGGCTACAAAATGTAAACTTTCTTTCCAATGAGGTATAACGATCCCGAAAGTATTTTTTATCCTGGCCTTATCCAATACACTGTATGCGGGTCTTTTTGCCGGAAGCGGATACTCATCCGTAAGAATCGGCCGAACGTTGCATACCGTATCTGTAACTTTCATGATCTCCCAGGCAAAGTCATACCAGCTGCATACGCCTTCGTTTGAATAATTGTAAATTCCTGGCAGAAAAGTCCGGGCTTCGGAAAACCGAATGACAGAAACTGTTGCTGTGGCCAGATCACCGGCATAGGTGGGCGTTCCCGTCTGATCATATACCACACCGATTTCTTTCCGTTCTCTTCCAAGCCTGAGCATTGTTTTAAGAAAGTTTTGACCGTATTCACTGTATAACCAGGATGTACGGATAATAAGTGCCTGGGAATTATCCCGTAAAGCCATTTCTCCGGCAAGTTTGCTCTGGCCATACACTGATTCCGGTGCAGGGATTTCATCTTCTTTGTGAGGTATGAAAATGTTCCCGTTGTAAATATAGTCCGTGGATATATGGATCATCCGCATCGCCTTTTCCTGACAAAGGATACCCAGGGTTTCCGGAACGCGGGCATTCACCTTAAAAGCATCATCGGGGCGTTTTTCAGCATCATCAACCGCGGTAAAGGCAGCACAGTTAATGATATAATCAGTTTTGTGACTGGTAAAATAATAAATAACCGCCTGCCTGTCGGTAAGATCAAGGTCGGGGTAATCGATAAATGTCCAGGCAAATTGATCATGCTCCCCGGCGATTTTTTTAAATGCCGATCCGAGCTGTCCATTACCTCCGGTTACCAGAATACGCTTCATGTTCCTCAGACGATGAAATTCATTTCTGCATTTTTAAACAATGGCAACTGCCTGTCGCGTTCGGATACAATTGCATCAGCATTCCCGGTTTTCCAGTTGATATCCAACATCGGGTCATTGTAAACTATACCACGTTCAGCCTCTTTGCAATAGTAATCATCGGTTTTATACATTACCACGGCTTCCGGGGAGAGCACGGAAAAACCGTGGGCAAATCCCCGGGGGATAAGCAACTGGATATTATTATTGCCCGAAAGTTCAATTCCGTACCATTTGCCGAAAGTGGGTGAACTTTTGCGCAGATCAACTGCCACGTCATAAATTTCGCCATGAAGCACCCGCACAAGCTTGGTCTGCGCGTACGGTGCCAACTGGTAATGAAGTCCCCGGATAACGTCCTGCATGGATTTCGATTGGTTATCCTGAACAAAATCCTGATTAATACCGTGGTGATTAAAAACTTTAAAATTATAGCTTTCGTAAAAATAGCCTCTTGAATCTTCAAACAGGGTGGGTTTGATAATGATCAGCCCTTCAAATCCGGTTGTTATTATTTCCATTAATTGTCCAAAACGTCAAAATTATAAAATTTTTCTTCAGCAATTTTCATTAAATACCTTCCGTATTGGTTTTTACTATAAGGACTGGCCAGTTCAATGAGCTGTTCGCGCGTAATAAAACCCTGTTTATAGGCTATTTCTTCGATACAGGATATTTTTAATCCCTGGCGTTCCTCAATGGTTTGAATATACACCGAAGCCTGCAGCAACGTCTCATGGGTACCGGTATCAAGCCAGGCCATTCCCCTGCCCATAATTTTAACGGTCAGGCATTTTTCAAGAAGATAAAGCCTGTTCAGATCGGTGATCTCGAGCTCCCCCCTGGACGAAGGTTTAAGATTTTTAGCCTTTTCAACAACATCATTACCGTAAAAATACAAGCCGGTGACCGCATAATTCGATTTGGGCACCGCAGGTTTTTCCTCCAGTGAAATTGCTCTGCCCCGGGCATCAAATTCAACAACACCGTACCGTTCCGGATCGTTTACATAATACCCGAATACAACGGCACCTTCGGTTAGCCGGGCAGTATTGGCCAGCACCTTCCCAAAACCATGGCCATAAAAGATGTTATCGCCAAGGATCATACAAACAGAACTGTTGCCGATAAATTCTTCACCGATTATAAAGGCTTGTGCCAATCCGTCGGGTGAAGGTTGCGAAGCAAAGGAGATCGTGATGCCAAGCTGATTGCCGTCACCCAACAGGTCCTGGTATAAATGCAGGTCCCTTGGCGTTGAAATGATCAGGATCTCCCTGATGCCGGCAAGCATCAGCACCGATAACGGATAATAGATCATCGGTTTGTCATAAATGGGGATGATCTGCTTGGAAATACTTTTGGTAATCGGGTAAAGACGGGTTCCCGATCCACCGGCCAAGATTATTCCTTTCATAGTATATGCTAATAGTATAAAGCTATAAATCAGTAAATTGTTTGAAAAAATTGATGGTCAGCAGTAAGCCTTCATCAAGTGATATCCTGGGTTGCCAGTTATTCAGGTGTTCCCTGGCAAGGGTGATATCAGGCTTCCTTTTCACAGGATCATCATCGGGTTTTTGTTGAAAAACGATGCGCGAACCTGATTTTGTAAGCCTGATTATTTTCTCCGCCAGCTGAAGGATGGAAATTTCTTCGGTATTGCCCAGGTTAACAGGTCCGGTAAATCCGGCCGGAGTGGCCATAAGGCGCACCAATCCCTCTATCAGGTCGGTGATGTACTGGAAACTTCTGGACTGGCTTCCATCACCATTTACCGTAATATCCCGGTTATTCATAGCCTGAACAATGAAATTTGAGATCACGCGGCCGTCGCCGGGTTGCATATGGGGGCCGTAGGTATTGAATATTCGGGCAATTTTTATGTCTACGTGGTTTTGAAAATGATAATCCATAAACAGGGTTTCAGCACAGCGTTTTCCTTCGTTGTAATTGGCCCTGCGTCCTATGGGATTTACATTACCCCAATATGTTTCAGGCTGGGGATGTACCTGGGGATCGCCATAAACTTCACTGGTCGAAGCCTGCAGAATTCTGGCCCTGACTCTTTTGGCCAGACCAAGCATGTTGATGGCACCCATTACCGATGTTTTGACCGTTTTAATGGGATTGCACTGGTAATGAATGGGAGAACCGGGACAGGCCAGATTATAAACCTCATCTACCTCGATATAATACGGCATGGTTACGTCATGCCGCACCAGTTCAAAATAGGGATGTTTAAAGAGGTGTACGATATTACTCTTGGTGCCGGTAAAGTAATTGTCCAGGCATATGACTTCATGACCTTCCTGCAAAAGCCGTTCACAAAGGTGCGAGCCAATAAACCCAGCTCCGCCGGTAACCAGTATCCGTTTCATTTTGTGTTCCGGTCTTTACGTCCAATACCGTAATAAACAAAACCATTTTCCTTAACTTCGGCGGGATCGTATATGTTACGCCCGTCGAATACAATATGGTCTTTCATGATTCTGCCCAGGAGTTTAAAATTGGGGACTCTGAACTCCGACCATTCCGTTGCCAGAATCAGGGCGTTGGCATCAATCATAACATCATACATATCACGTCCAAATATGATCTTGTCGCCCAGGATCTTTTTACTTTCGGGCATGGCTACCGGATCATATGCCCTGACAACAGCTCCGGCATCGATCAGCATTTCAATGATCCTCAAAGAAGGAGCTTCCCGCATATCATCGGTATTGGGCTTGAAAGAAAGTCCCCAGATGCCGAACACTTTGTTTTTCAGTTCACCTTTGAAATGGGAGTGTATTTTGTGGAAAAGAACTTCTTTCTGCCTGTTGTTGACTTCCTCAACTGCCTTTACCACATCGAGTGAATAACCGATATCGCCTGCCGTTCTGATAAGTGCTTTGACATCCTTCGGAAAACACGAACCGCCAAAACCGATACCGGCATAAATGAATTTGTTACCGATACGCGGATCACTTCCGATTCCCTTTCTTACGGCATTTATATCTGCACCAACAAGTTCACATAGGTTGGCCAGGTCGTTCATGAAACTGATCTTGGTTGCCAGCATACAGTTGGCTGCATATTTGGTCATTTCTGCTGAGTGTATGTCCATGTAAATAATGGGATGGCCATTCAGCAGAAAGGGATGGTAAAGCCTGTTCAGTATTTTCCTTGCCTGTTCCGATTCAATTCCAAGAATGATCCTGTCCGGTTTCAGAAAATCTTCCACGGCTGCTCCCTCTTTAAGGAATTCAGGATTTGAAGCCACATCAAACCCGATATTCACACCGCGTTTATCCAGTTCCTGCTGCACAACTTCTTTTACTTTTCCCGACGTTCCTATAGGTACCGTGCTTTTTGTAACGATCACCAGGTATGAGTTCATGTGCATGCCAATTTCTCTTGCTGCACTTACCACATATTTCAGGTCAGCGCTTCCGTCCTCTCCCGGAGGAGTGCCAACAGCTATAAATACGGCCTCGGTATCGGCAAGGTTATCCTTCACACTTGTTGAAAAAACAAGCCGTTTCTTTTCCACGTTCCTTTTGACCATGGGTTCCAGTCCCGGTTCGTAAATGGGAATAATACCCTCACGCAGGTTTTCTATTTTCTGCTGGTCAATATCCACGCATACAACATCAATACCTGTCTCTGCAAAACATGTTCCGGTTACAAGGCCAACATAGCCGGTGCCTATAATTATCGTTTTCATGGTTGAATTTATTTATTCGAAACCCTAAAGTAACATTTTACTTCCGATTTAACCAACAGGTAAATCAAAGATTCCACCAACTTCCGTATTTTAAAGTCCTATTACCGAAAAATTACAACAAAGGATTGTGAATCAGGGGAAAATTAGAGGCTTTTTATTTTATTTTTATAAATTCTTTAGCTTTTTAAGCTGGAAAATTATAGTTTTGCAGCTCGATTTAAACAATATAATGTCTAACTTATTAATTATTAATTTTATAGTTTAATGGTTGAAAATAACGAAAAAAGTTTGGATCAGTCACTTGAACAGACTGAAAACAATCCAGATCAGGATCAGCTTCAGGTAAACGAGGCGGAAACTGTAGAAATGCATGCGACCAGCGAAATTACTGCCGAGTCCGGCGAATTGTCATCCGGTGATGTTATAACCGAAGTTGAGCCCGTTACCAGGGTTCAGACAAAATCAGTCAATACCGGTTTGGAATCAGATCCGGAATTTGACTGGACTAAATACGAAGAGGGTGATTATCATTCGGATATCAGGAAATCCGACCTCGAAAAAATGTATAACGATACACTTTCTGCCATTAAGGTCAATGAGGTGGTTGAAGGTACCGTAATTGCCATGAACAAGCGTGAGGTTGTAGTAAACATCGGCTACAAATCCGAAGGTGTCGTAAGTTTGAATGAATTCAGGTACAATCCCGACCTGACACTCGGAGACAAGGTTGAAGTATACATTGAAAGCCAGGAAGACAAAAAAGGTCAGCTGGTACTTTCACATAAAAAGGCACGTGCGCTGAAGTCATGGGACAGGGTAAATGAATCCCTGGAGAAAGATGAAATTATCAAGGGGTATATCAAGTGCCGCACCAAGGGTGGTATGATCGTGGATGTGTTTGGAATTGAAGCCTTTCTTCCCGGTTCACAGATCGATGTCAAGCCTATCCGGGACTATGATATCTATGTAGGCAAGACCATGGAATTCAAAGTAGTGAAAATCAACCATGAATTCAAGAACGTCGTGGTTTCGCATAAAGCCCTTATTGAAGCTGAACTTGAGCAACAAAAGAAAGAAATTATCGCCAAGCTTGAAAAGGGACAGATCCTTGAAGGCACGGTCAAAAATATCACGTCCTATGGTGTCTTTATTGATCTCGGCGGCGTAGATGGCCTGATACACATAACTGACCTTTCGTGGGGCAGAATTAACCACCCCGAGGAAATTGTCCAGCTCGATCAGAAATTACAGGTAGTAATACTTGATTTTGACGATGAGAAAAAACGGATAGCCCTTGGATTGAAGCAACTCACGCCTCATCCATGGGATTCCCTTGATCCCGACCTTAAGTTAGGTGATAAGGTAAAGGGCCGTGTGGTAGTTATGGCTGATTACGGAGCCTTTATTGAGATTACCACAGGCGTTGAAGGTCTTATCCATGTTTCAGAAATGTCCTGGTCACAGCATCTTCGCAGTGCACAGGAATTCCTGAAGGTTAACGATGAAGTTAAAGCTGTGATCCTGACTCTCGACAGGGATGAGCGCAAAATGTCGCTGGGTATGAAACAACTTAAGACCGACCCATGGGAAAAGATTGAAGAAAAGTACCCTGTTGGCAGTAAACATACCGCAAAAGTTCGTAACTTTACAAACTTCGGTGTTTTTGTTGAGATCGAGGAAGGTGTTGACGGGCTGATACATATTTCTGACCTGTCATGGACAAAGAAGATCAAACATCCGGCTGAATTCACCAATATTGGTGAAAACATCGATGTAGTAGTACTTGAAATAGATAAGGATAACAGGAGACTGAGCCTTGGTCACAAACAACTTGAAGAGAATCCCTGGGATGTTTTTGAATCGATATTTGCCGTGGATTCTACTCATGAAGGTACCATAATCGAAGTTACCGATAAGGGCGCTGTTGTTGCACTTCCTTATGGTGTTGAAGGTTTTGTAACACCCAAACACCTGATCATGGAAGATGGCAAACCGGCAAAACTTGACGATAAGCTTACCTTTAAGGTAATTGAATTTTCCAAGGGAGCGAAGAAAATAATTGTATCGCACAGCAGGGTTCATGAGGATCTTAAAAGGGCTTCATCGGATGCCGATCGTAAATCGGTTAATGAAAACACCCACAAAGCCTCAAAGAAGCTGAAATCCAACATGGAAAAAACAACACTGGGCGATATTACCGATCTGGCAGCTATAAAGACGGAGATGGAAAAGAAGGAATCCAAGCGGAAGAAGACCGAAAAAAAGGCTAAGGAAGAGGACGAAAACCAGGTTGAAAATGAATAACTAAAAAATATATAAATTTTTTCATCATGGAATTCAAGATCGAAAAGCTCAAAAATTATACTTATATTCAAGTATTGGAGGAAAAGCTTGATACCCACATTGCACCTACGCTTAAATCAGAGCTTGTGCTAGTATCGGGAAACGGTGAGAAAAACATAGTGCTTGACCTGGGTAAATGCCGGTACTGTGATTCATCAGGGCTTAGCGCGATTCTCGTTGCCAACCGGTTATGCAAGAATTCAAACGGAATCTTTGTTCTTACCGGTTTGAATGACGCCGTGGAAAGGCTGATAACCATTTCGCAGCTTGATACGGTATTGAATATTACTGGTTCCCTCGATGAGGCAACAAAACTCTTTGGTGACGCCTAGACATAGATTTACTGTTTTGCACATATGTCATTTTCATTGACAGTGCTGGGTAGTAGTTCAGCTTTACCCACATCCAAAAGGTTTACAACCGCTCAGGTACTTAATGTACATGAGCGGTTTTTTTTAATTGATTGCGGTGAGGGCACGCAGATTCAGCTACGCCGTTTTTCCATCAGCTTCTTAAAAATTAACCATATTTTTATCAGCCACCTCCACGGTGATCACTTATTCGGTTTATTCGGACTGTTGTCATCCTACAACCTGCTGAACCGGAAATCCGACTTGCATGTATACGCGCACAGGGATCTGGAGATTTCATTGGAGCATTATAAAAGACATTTCGGATCAGACTTGTCGTACTCCATTGTATTACACCCGTTCACGGCAAACAAATCCGGGATGATCTACAGTGACAGGCATATAACTGTTGAAATCCTGCCGCTACGGCACAGCATTCCTGTGGTTGGTTTTATCTTCAGGGAAAAAGAAAAACCCCTGAATATCAAAAAGGAAGTTATTGAAAGGTATGACCTGGGCATCAGTGATATCAGGAAGATAAAGGAAGGGAAGGATTATATTGCCCCTGATGGTACTCAGGTGCCCAATGAAAAGCTGACGCTGCCGAAGCTTAAATCCAGGTCATATGCCTTTTGTACGGATACAACTGTTTTTCCGCGACTTGTGGAAAAGTTAAAAGACATTGATATGCTTTATTTTGAGGCCACTTTTGCCAATAAAGATAAAAAACTGGCAAAGCTCACCGGTCACACCACTGCTCAGCAGGCTGCTCAGCTGGCCAGGGATGCAAATGTCGGCAAACTGCTCATCGGTCATTTTTCAACCCGGTATAAAAGTATCACCCCGTTGGTCCTTGAAGCCAGGTCAATTTTTGAAAATACTTTTGCTGTTGAGGATGGCGACAACTATCCGGTTGAACTGCAGCGCAATGCTCCGTCCGGTGATTTACCCCGGGCCGGTACTGATGTTTAGTGAATATTCCCCGGTTTTTTCGGGGAATAATTAACGTATATTTGAAAATTAATTTTTGAAACTTTAGCATCAGTGGAAGAGAAAATCATTATTCTGGATTTCGGATCACAATATACCCAGCTGATAGCCCGCAGGGTAAGGGAACTTAATGTGTACTGCGAGATATGGCCGTTTAACACAAGCAATAGTATTGACAGTACTGTTAAAGGGGTAATATTATCCGGGAGTCCTTCGTCGGTTCGTGATGCCAATGCGCCTTTTCCTGACCTTACCCGGATAAAGGCAAGGATTCCCTTGCTGGGCATCTGTTATGGTGCACAGTATCTTTCGCAACAATATGGGGGAGAAGTATTGCCCGCCAGCAACCGCGAATACGGGAGAGCCAATCTGGAGATTACCGATCCGTCATCCAGGTTGCTGAAAGATGTTACAAACGGTTCACAGGTATGGATGTCACATGGCGATACAATCATGAAAGCTCCTCCGGGTTACCGTATTATTGGAAGCACCAGGGAAGTAAAAATCGGTGCATTTGTAATTGAGGGCGAAGAAACCTATGGTATTCAGTTTCACCCCGAAGTATATCATACCACCCAAGGCCTGACAGTTCTGAAAAACTTTGTTGTTGATATTTGCGGCTGCAGGCAGAACTGGACGCCGGAATCATTTATCGACGAAACGGTAAAATCACTTCAGGCAACCCTTAAACAGGATAAAGTGGTGCTGGGACTGTCGGGAGGAGTTGATTCATCTGTTGCTGCAGTCATCCTTCATAAAGCAATCGGCAGCAATCTTACCTGCATTTTTGTAGATAACGGATTGCTCAGAAAGAATGAATTCTCACAGGTGCTGGCCTCCTATCAGCATATGGGTCTGAATGTACGCGGGATTGATGCAAGAGCGCTATTCCTGGATGATCTGCAGGGTATTTCCGATCCGGAAAAGAAAAGAAAGAGCATCGGGAAGAATTTCATCCGGATATTTGAACTTGAAGCCCTGAATATAGAAAATGTTTCCTGGCTTGCCCAGGGGACTATCTATCCCGATGTTATTGAATCAGTATCCGTTAACGGCCCTTCGGCCACCATCAAGTCGCATCACAACGTCGGAGGTTTGCCCGAAAAAATGCATCTCAGGGTGGTTGAACCGTTGAAACTCCTGTTTAAGGACGAGGTACGACGGGTGGGCCGTGCTCTCAGGATTGATCCGCTTATACTGAACCGTCATCCTTTCCCTGGTCCGGGCCTGGCGATCCGCATTGTTGGTGACATCACCCCCGAAAAGGTAGACATGCTGCAGGAAGTTGATGATATTTTTATCCAGGGCCTCAGGGAATATGACCTGTACGATAAGGTATGGCAGGCAGCCGCAATTCTGTTGCCTGTGCAGTCGGTTGGTGTTATGGGCGATGAACGGACTTACGAAAACGTGATAGCCCTTCGTGCCGTTACATCTACCGACGGAATGACTGCTGACTGGTCACACCTGCCTTATGATTTTCTCGGCCAGATTTCAAATCGCATCATTAACCGGGTTAAAGGAATTAACCGGGTCGTTTATGATATCAGTTCCAAACCACCGGCAACAATTGAATGGGAATAAACTTATTATTCGTATTTTTGTTACGTATTAAACAGTTGAAGAATTATGAAGCGAAGCGTTAGATTTTCTATCCTGATTTTTTTCTTCCTGTTTGGGAACATGGGCATGCATGCACAAATGCTCTATGAACAGGCAATTAAATTTGGTAAGGTACTGGAATGGATCGACAAGTATTATGTTGATTCGGTAAACCAGGATTTGCTGGTTGAACATGCCATTATGGAACTGTTGCAAAAGCTCGACCCGCATTCGTCCTATCTTACCAAGGAAGAAGTAGAACAGCTGAATGAACCCCTCCAGGGGAATTTTGAAGGTATCGGGGTGTCTTTCAATATTCTCAATGATACCGTGTATATAGTCTCGCCCATTTCGGGGGGGCCCTCCGACAAGGTGGGAATAATGTCGGGTGATCGTATATTGAAAGTTGACGGAACAACAATTGCAGGAGTGGGGATAACCACCGAAAAGGTTTTTTCTATGCTGCGGGGTAAAAAGGGCTCCAAAGTAAATGTGACAGTTTTGCGGAAGGATGCCGGCGATCTGATTGATTTTGAGATAATCAGGGATAAGATACCCATTTTCAGCATCGATGCCAGTTACAAGGTAAAGGACGACATCGGTTATATTAAAATTAACCGCTTTTCCATGACAACCATGGATGAATTCGAGCAGGCCATTCAGAAACTCAAGAATGAAAATATCAGTGACCTGGTGCTCGATCTCACAGGGAATGGCGGAGGATATCTTGAAGTAGCGATAAAACTGGCAGATCAATTCCTGGATGATAAAAAGCTTGTTCTGTTCACCGAGGGTATAAACAGCCCCAAAAGAGAATATTTTGCTACAAAAAACGGAAGCTTTGAAAAGGGCCACTTGATTATACTGATCGATGAAGGCTCGGCCTCAGCGAGTGAAATCGTTTCCGGGGCAATACAGGACTGGGACCGTGGTATTATCGTCGGGAGAAGATCCTACGGCAAGGGATTGGTGCAGAAGCCGCTTCTGTTGCCCGACCAGTCCATGATCAGGTTAACGGTGGCGAAATATTATACCCCAACCGGGAGGTTGATCCAGAAACCCTACAATATGAGCAGGGATGATTATGACAAGGAATTACTTAACAGGTATGTGAATGGCGAACTTGCCCACCGGGACAGCATACACCTGCCGGATTCTCTCAGGTTTTACACGCTCAGAAATACAAGGCTTGTATATGGCGGAGGTGGCATCATGCCCGATTACTTCGTATCGATCGATACCAGTTTTTATTCCGACTACTACCGCCAGCTCGTCAGAAAAGGAATCCTCAGCCAGTTTGTACTTGAATTTGTTGATGTCAATCGTCCTGAGCTGCTCAGGGCTTACCCCGAATTTGCCCGGTTCAGGAATGAATTTACCGTGAATGAAAAGCTCATGGCCCGCCTCGTAAAGTATGCCGAAGGCAAGGGTATCCGTCTGAATGATACCGATATGGCCCTGTCACATGATCAGATTGAACTCCTGCTTAAAGCTTATATCGCGAGGGACCTATGGTCAAACAATGAGTTTTATGAGATCACAAATGAGCGGGATCCGAAATTTGAAACCGCAATTACTATCCTGGAGAACTGGGATAAATATGAGGCCATGTTACTGAATAAAAAATAGTATTGTTTACTAGCCATGTACATTTATGCAACTGCCATGCACTGGTTGCAACTGCATTATATTGAACTGCTTGCAACCATAACAGGGTTGTTGTATGTTATTTATACCATCAGGGAAAATAACCTGCTGTGGTTATTTGGGATTATTTCTTCGGGTTTGTATGTGTACGTATTTTTTAATTCGGGAATTTTTGCCTATTCTACCCTGTACATCTATTATGTGCTGATAGGCATATACGGGTGGTACAATTGGTCGCGTAAACTCACGGATCCGGAAGGCCGGCAAGGGAATATTGTTATTCGCCGTGCATCTGTAACAATGATTATCAGCTGCCTTGCTATTTCGATCCTCTTGTCGATTCCGCTGTATTTCATCCTGAAAAAATATACGGATTCGGATATCGCATTTTTGGATGCAGTGCTCACCTCATCGGGGATGGTGGCAACCTGGATGCTAACCCAGAAAATAATCGAACAGTGGCTCTTCTGGATAGTAATTGATCTGTTGTCTTTTGGTGTGATGATCTTAAAGGGATTGTATCCGAGTTCACTTTTGTTTCTGGCCTATACTTTTCTTGCTGTAAAGGGATATTCTGAATGGAAAAAAGCACTGATGCATCCGGCAGTCCGGTAATACGCGTGGCGATCACCGGTCCGGAATGTACCGGTAAAACGACCCTTTCCTTACAGTTGGCGAAACACTATAACACAATATGTGTACCTGAGTTTGCCCGTGAATATGTTGCTTCCCTGGATAGGCCGTATCATTTCCAGGATATTGTTCATATTGCAGAAACACAGATCAGGCAGGCAAATGATTATTCCAGGCACGCAAATAATCTGCTATTTCTGGACACCTATCTGATAATCACCAAGGTGTGGTTTGATGTGGTTTTTAATCATCATCCGGACTGGATTGATGATGAGCTGAAAAGAAAAACCATTGATCTCTTTTTGCTATGCAACACCGATATTCCCTGGGTTGCAGATCCTGTGCGTGAGAATGGGGGAGAGATGCGCGAAAGACTTTTTGTGATGTATAAGAAGGAACTGGATTTACTTGGATATAATTACTCGATAATCAGGGGTAACGGGAATGAAAGGTTTCAGGAAGCACTGAAAGCAGTGGAAGAATTGGTGACCCGTATTTCAAAATATTAATAATGAATCATAATTATTGCCTATGTTTGAAATGGTGGCCAAAACGCTTTTTGGCATTGAGGAAGTACTTGCTGAAGAGCTGCAAAGCCTGGGAGCGATTAATGTCCGGTTATTGAACAGGGCAATCGCCTTTTCAGGTGACAGGAAACTGCTTTACAAAGCCAATTATAACCTGCGCACGGCACTTAAGATACTCGTGCCGCTCAGTGAATCAGAGATAAGCAACGAGAACGAGCTGTACAGTTTTATCCGGACGGTTTCCTGGGATAACTACATGGGAGTGAACGATACGCTTGCCGTTGAAGCCACCCTGAAGTCCGATCTCTTTACACACTCACAATTCGTGGCCCAGCGGATCAAGGATGCCATTGTGGATCAGTTCCGTGATAAATACGGACAGAGACCTTCGGTGGACCTCGATCAACCCTCGTTACGGATCAATGCCTTTCTCAGCAACAAAATCATAAAACTTTCACTCGATAGCAGTGGTGATCCGCTTTATCGCCGCGGGTACCGGATCAGCCAGGGACCGGCTCCGCTGAATGAAGTACTGGCGGCCGGGTTGATTAAGCTTTCCGGGTGGAACGGACTCGTCCCTTTTGTTGATTTCATGTGCGGCTCAGGTACCCTGCCCATTGAGGCTGCATTAATCGCAGGAAAAATCCCTCCCGGGGCCATGGGCAGATCATACGGATTTCAAAAATGGAAGGACTATGATGCACGGTTATTCCGTGATGTGGAACAGGAAAATAAGGTTACCCCGAAAAATAAAGATGCCAGGATTTTTGCCACGGATATATCTTCCCAGGCAGTGAGCCTGGCTATCCGGCATGCCCGGCAGGCAGGTGTTGCAGATAATATTTCGTTTCAGAACTGTCATTTGAAAGACTTTGTACCTCCTTCACCGCCCGGAATGGTAGTAATAAATCCTCCCTATGGTGAACGCATCATAACCAGCGATATTGATGAACTTTATGCTCTGATTGGAAACCGTCTGAAGAAAGCCTATGCCGGATTCGATGCCTGGATCTTCAGTGGGAATGCGGAAGCATCCAAACACATTGGATTAAGGCCCTCAAGAAAGATACCCTTGTTTAACGGGCAACTCGAATGCAGGTTTTACCGGTATTCCTTGTATGAAGGGACAAAAAAAATTCACAAAACCATTCATTCGTAGCTGTCTTTTCAGCTTTGGTCAACGATACAAGGTCCATTAAGGAATTCCTGTAACCCTTGTCTGCAAAAATACGTTGAGTAGCTATGTATATTATGATATTTTATGTATATTTAAGTAAGGTTACCCCTGAAATCTAAAGTATGTCAATTCTTTAATTGTAAGGGTTAATTTTATCAAGGATTTTTTTTTATATATTTGTTGATCATTCGGAATTAGAGTTTATAAGCAACTCAGCTTTCTATGAGTTTTAATTTAAAAGAATACTACACCAATCTAAGTAAGGGGGATGTTATTCTTGCATACAAAGGCAGCATTACCTCAGATCTCATCAATGATATTCTTGAAGCTGTCGAGAAAAAGTTGGAAGAGGTAAATGCAGATAGCAGGCTTAGAAAAAAAATCTATAACGTACTTGTAGAAAGTCTCCAGAACCTGTTTCACCATATTGAAATGGTTCACGAAGGCATTGAGGAGGAACTGGACCCGAAATTCGGTATATTGGTCATTGATCGTGAAAATGAAATCTACAAAATAACAACCGGGAATTTTGTTAATGCAAAACGGATTAAATTCCTGAAGGAGAAAATAGATAAAATAAATTCCCTTACCAAGGACGAGCTCAAGGATATGTATAAATTCATACTGAACCACCAGAGATTGTCTGCCAAGGGAGGAGGGGGCCTGGGATTGGTTGATATAGCAAGGAAATCGGGGAATAAACTTGAATATGCTTTTTACAACTACAGCGACAATTACTACTTTTTTAATTTGACAATCAGGGTATAAACAGTTTTTTGAAATCTACTAACCATTATGGAACCAATTAACATTGAGGGCACTGCAAAAACTCCGGCTATTAAGTATGATCCTGAAAATGGAATCGTTGAGATCAAGGGGAGATCTATTCCGGAAAATTCTATCGAATTCTATAAGCCTTTGGTAGATTGGCTCGAGGAGTATGCAAAACAGCCATTGAAAAAAACTCAGGTAAATATGCAGCTTGAGTATTTCAATACAAGTTCTTCAAAATGCATTCTTGATGTTTTCAAAAAGCTCGAAGCAATTCATAAGGCCAAGAACGATGTTGTGATTAACTGGTATTATGAGGAGGACGATGAAGATATGCTCGAAGCCGGTGAAGATTATGAGTCGATAATCCGGGTCCCTTTTAAAATGATAGAGATCGTAAATGAATAAGTAATTATTGGTTTAACTTTCGGGACATCATTTCCTCCAGGAAATCCAATATCCGTTTTAATACCCTGAAATACAGAAGCAGGTAGAGCAAAAGGGAAAATCCCCAGATAACGATTGTATTTATCCAGAACGTGCTGTAATACTTTCCGAAAACCATTTTGCGCGGTGTATAAAAATGCGCTTTGATGAATGATCTTTCAGGATCGAGGTATATTGGATCAATTTTCTGGTATAACCTCCCCTTATATTCAATTATCCTTACCAGTTCGTTGTTATTTTCTACAAATTCTGTGAGTTTCTCGTTGTGAAAATTTCGTTTCAGCTCAAGAAACAGGTTTTCATCCTCCGGAGTTTGTTGCAGCTGACGTATCAGATTGTCCTTATTATCATTGGCATTGTTGTAGATCCTGATATAGATCTTGTTAAGCATGCGTATAAATTCCCTGGTTTTTGCAATAACCCGCGTATTGATCCTTTCAGGAGTCAGGCTGTCGAGGTAGGGAAATTCAATCTGCTGTACATGCTGTATATGGATCTTTTTCAGGTTTGGTAACTCCCTGGTAAGTTCATTTCTCAGCAGGTTGAGATAAGCTTCATTTTTGGATTTATTTTCTGGTTGTTTCAATTCATTCTCAATGAAATCCACTTTGTTTTCCAGGTTTTTAATCCAGTAGTTCTTTTTATATTCGGCAATACTCATGGCTTTGTTAACCGGATAAAAGATATGATCATACCGGTTATTCATAGATTGTTCAACGGCCAGGGCTTCATAGCCCCATCTTGCGGTCATCATTTCTCCGTACACCGGTATCTTGCTGGGTGAGGAAATGCGTGGATTCAGTTTCTCATACTTGACAATTACACCGCTCAGGATGATCTGGGGTATAACCAGGAAAGGAATCAGGATGTAGATCGTCACCACTGTCTTGAAACTGTCTGAAATCAGCAATCCCATGATATTTGAAGATGCCCAGGCACTGAACAGGATGATCCAGTACATCCAGAACATTCCTTTTATTTCAAGTATATGGTTCCCGATGATCACAAAAGTTAATGCCTGAATTGCCGAAATGGCAAGCATAACTGTAATCTTTGACAACAAATACCCCGACCAGCTCAGGTTAAGAAAAGCTTCCCTTTTAAGTATTTTTCTGTCCTTAATGATCTCTTCAGCACTTACCGTAAGTCCCATGAATGTGGCAATGATTACCGACATGAACAGGTATACCGGAAGGTTGCTGTTCTCAACGAAAGTATAACCGCGCTCGCTGGTTTCACTGACATTGAAATATTTGATTATGAACGAAAGGATGAAAGCAAGTACAGGGGCTTCAAGAAAAGTTATGATCAGGTATTGTACATTGGCAATTTTTGACAACACATCGCGGATAACAAATATCCGGAGCTGCTTAAACATCCGGGGTATTTTAAAGGACACGCTGGGCAGCACCGAATGATTTTGTTTCAGCGTTTTTGGCGTTGGTGCCGTGTTTACAAAGAACCTGTGCCATTCGTCGGGTGAAATTTTACGGGTACGGGTTTCTTTGCCATACTCGTCAATGACCAGCGATTCAACAATGTCAAATATTTGTTCGGGATTCACATTGCCACATGTATGGCATTCACTGTTGGCCCAATTGGCATGGTGGACCTTGGACTTAAAGTAAATAATCGAATCTACCGGGTTACCGTTATAGATCAGAAATCCGCCGGTATCCAGGATAAGCAGGTTGTCAAACATCTTAAAGATGTCGGATGACGGTTGATGAATTACTACGAAGATAAGCTTACCCTTTAAGGTCAGCTCCTTAAGCAGATCCATTATATTTTCCGAATCCCTGGATGATAGTCCGGAAGTGGGTTCATCCAGGAACAGTATGGCTGGCTCCCGGATCAATTCAAGGGCAATATTTAGTCTTTTGCGTTGTCCGCCACTTATTTTTTTATTTAACGGCGAACCAACCTGGATATCTCTGATCTCATGAAGGCCAAGGTTGTGCAACATATTGTTAACTGACAGGATCAACTGTTCTTCAGTATAGTTGTCAAAGCACAGCTTTGCATTATAAAATAGGTTCTGGAATACTGAAAGTTCCTCAATGAGCAGATCATCCTGTGACACATGTCCGATCAAACCTTCTATTTTCTCTTTCTCTTTGTAAATGTCAATACCATTGATGAGCACACGACCTTCCAGGGGTGCCAGCGATCCGTTCAAAATATTCAGCAGGGTTGATTTTCCTGCTCCGCTTGATCCCATTATACCCACCAGGGTCCCTGAATCCTGGCTGAAGCTTATCCGGTGAATTCCGGTCTTCCCGGTTTTGAACCGATAACTTACATTCACCGATTCAAAGACAATCCGCGGTAATTCATGATCATCCTTAAAGATTCCAACAATATCACTGAAATACAACGGTTTAACATGATGGTTGCGAACCGATGTTCCCGTATTTAATACAAAAGTCTTTTCCTGCTGCAGGATCTGACCATTAAGAAACAGTTCACTACCGCCCAGATAACGCATGAAATACATTCCGGCAGACGGAACATGGATAACCCAGATCTGTCCGTCGAGGAATTCCGAATAAATGTGTTTATTCTCGCGATGTTGGATTTTCTTCCGGCTGTTTATCAACAGCAGGTGCCTGTTATCAGGTATGTGTTCAAATGAATTTAGTGTAAAGTCCCTGATCAGGATGAATTCATCCGTTGGGATATAAAACGAATCAGAAACAGCCGTAATAAAAGCAAATTCCTGTTCACCGATCTCTCCGCCTTCGGATTTGACAAATTCAAACAGCTGGACAAGCACGATTATCTTTTGTTTTTGTGCCAGTTCTTTGTTTATGTCATTACAGATCCGAAGCACCTTTACCGAGTCGGCACCAATTCTTTTGGTCCCTCCCCGTTCTATTTGCAGTGCAAGGTGTTTTTCGTAATATGTTTCAAATATCCGGAGATAATCCTTAACCAGTTCCTGGTTGAGCTGCCTGCTTAAAAACGAATACACAACCGAATGGCGGTCCTTACCGTTTCCATCCGGACGGGCAATTATAGCAAACAATTCCATTAAGGCCTTGAGAATTTTCTCGCTCATTACTCAGATCGGTTTTCCTGTTGTGCTTTGCTTTTCAGGTAACATTGGTTCTACGTAAAATATAGCCGGGGGTTTCATGACCGACATCTTGACACAGGATCCCGGTAATTCCCGGACATAATGGCGTAAATTAACAGGATTTACCGGTTGGTGCATTAATTGATAGGTTTATAAAAACAGGATTTATGAACTTCAATAATTATACAATACGTTCTCAGGAAGCTGTTCAGCAAGCTTTTATGCTGGCCCGTGACCGGCAGCACCAGGCTGTTGAAACCGGCCACCTGCTTAAGGCACTTCTGGGTTCAGAGGATGGTGTCGCCATGCACCTGCTGGGGAAAAACGGGGTTAATACAGGTGATGTCGATCGTGTGCTGGAACGTGTTTTGGATTCATATCCGAAGGTAACCGGAGGAGAACAGTATCTTTCTTCCAATACCAACAAAGCCCTGCAAAAGGCACTGGAATTCTCCAAATCAATGAATGACCAGTTCATTTCAGTGGAACACCTGTTGCTTGGGTTGGTCGCTGCCGGTGATCAGACAAGTCAGTTGATGAAGGATATTGGGGTTACTGAAAAGGGACTGGGATCTTCCATTAGCGAACTCAGGAAAGGATCCAAAGTACAAAGCCAGACAGCTGAAGAAACCTACAATTCACTGAACAGGTATGCCGTAAACCTGAACGAACAGGCACGGAGCGGCCGGCTCGATCCTGTGATCGGCCGGGATGATGAAATCCGTCGTGTGCTGCAGATACTCACCCGGAGGACGAAAAACAATCCTATCCTAATTGGTGAACCAGGAGTTGGAAAGACTGCCATTGCAGAGGGATTGGCATACCGGATCATTTCGGGTGATGTTCCTGAAAATCTTAAATCGAGGCAGATCTTTTCACTCGATATGGGGGCACTGATAGCAGGAGCCAAATATAAGGGTGAATTTGAAGAAAGGCTAAAATCTGTTATCAGGGAGGTTATTGCAGCGGAAGGAGAAATTATCCTGTTCATTGATGAAATTCATACCCTGGTTGGGGCGGGTAAAAGCGAAGGAGCAATGGATGCTGCCAATATTTTAAAACCGGCCCTTGCCCGGGGTGAGCTCAGGGCAATAGGTGCAACTACACTCAGTGAATACCAGAAATATTTTGAAAAGGACAAAGCTCTTGAACGCCGTTTTCAGGTAGTTATGGTTAATGAACCTGATATTCCGAGCGCAGTTTCAATATTGCGTGGACTCCGTGAACGGTACGAAAACCATCACAAAGTACGGATTAAAGATGAGGCAGTAATTGCTTCCGTGGAATTATCCAGCCGGTACATTACTGACAGGTTTCTTCCCGACAAAGCCATTGACCTGGTGGATGAGGCAGCTTCAAGATTGCGGCTGGAAATGAATTCAATCCCGCATGAAATTGATAATCTCGACAGAAAAATACAGCAACTTGAAATAGAAAGGGAAGCCATAAAGCGCGAGGGGGATGAGCAAAAGGAAAAAGTACTTGGCAGGGAAATAACCGGGCTACAGGAAGAACGGTTGAAATTAAGAGCCAAATGGCAATCGGAAAAGAAGATCATCGAGGAGATCCAGTTACAGAAACAAGACATTGAAAACCTTAAATCCGAAGCGGATCAGGCTGAACGGCAGGGTGATTACGGAAAAGTTGCGGAAATCAGATATGGCCGCATCCGTGAGTCGGAAAAGAAGATCGCTGAACTTAAGGAAAAACTGGGCAACCTTCAGCAGCATTCAGCTTTGATCAATGAAGAGGTTACCGCCGAAGATATTGCAGAAATCGTTTCAAAATGGACCGGTATACCGGTAAGCCGCATGTTGCAGGGTGAAAGGGAAAAATTGCTGAACCTGGAGCTTGAACTGCACAAAAGGGTGGTGGGGCAGGATGAGGCGATCTCAGCTGTTTCGGATGCTGTACGTCGTAGCCGGGCAGGATTACAGGATCCTAAGAGGCCTATAGGATCATTTCTTTTCCTGGGAACTACAGGTGTAGGAAAAACAGAGTTGGCGAAAGCTTTGGCAGAATTCCTATTCGATGATGAAAACCTGATGACCCGCATTGATATGTCGGAATATCAGGAAAGACATACGGTATCCCGGCTGGTTGGAGCGCCTCCGGGATATATCGGTTACGAAGAAGGGGGCCAGCTTACCGAGGCTGTCCGAAGAAAGCCCTATTCGGTGGTGCTTCTTGATGAGATTGAAAAAGCCCATCCCGATGTATTCAATGTATTGCTTCAGGTGCTGGATGACGGAAGGTTAACGGACAACAAGGGCAGGGTGGTTAACTTTAAGAATACAATCATTGTAATGACTTCCAATATCGGTTCTCAGTTAATACAGGAAAACCTGATGCGGCTGAATGAAAAAAACAGGGAGGAATTGCTGGAAAAAACCAGGAATGAAGTTTTTAATCTGCTGAAGAACACACTTCGTCCGGAGTTCCTCAACAGGGTGGATGAACTGATTATGTTTGCCCCCCTGACACAAAAGGAGATCAGGGAAATCGTAAGGTTACAGTTTGACCAGGTGGTCCGGAAGCTTTCGGAAAATGACGTGAAAATTTCCATTACCGAATCCGCTATTGACATGATCGCCCAACAGGGGTATGATCCGCAGTTTGGTGCCCGTCCGATAAAGCGACTTATACAAAAAAATATACTGAATGAAATGTCCAGGAAAATATTGGAAGGGTCGATAAAAAGGGATCAGCACGTATTAATCGACATTGGTAAGGATGGAATACTTATCACAAACCGGGAAGAAAACCGATGAGCAGGCTGTCAGTTCTTTGAGAAACTGTCCAGGCACTCATCAAGGCTATTGTATAGTGCAAAAACATTATGAAGCTGCAACAGTTTAAAAAGCTCCATTACCTCAGGTGAAATACCACATACCTTAAACTGTCCCTTGCTGTTGTTAGCAGTTTTGAGTATAGAAAGGAAAACCCCGAATCCGGAACTGTCAATATATTTAATGCCTTCGAGGTTCAGAACCAGCCTGGTTCCCGGATTGTTGAAAAAACTCTTCAGATCCTCCTTAACGGGTTCGGTTATCAGCGCATTGAACCTGTCAATGTTATCAAAACGAACAACAGTAATATTGTTAATTTTCTCGGTCTTTAACATAATTTATTTTTTAAAAATAAAGTTCGAGGTTTTCGGTTACTACATTCAATTCTTTAATGGCTTCACCGGTTTCTTTTTTAAACAAATCAACTATCAACGGATATCCTTCCGGTTTTTTTCCTTCACGTGCATCATTTTCAAGGCTTTTCAGGGAATCTGCAAGATTGGTAAGTCCCATGATCGAAACAGATGATTTGGCCTTATGCGCCAGTTTTCCGAGTAACTCATACTCCTTGTTCCGGAGATGGGCATCCATTTCATCCGCAAATTCAACAACCTGATCCTTAAATATAGTAATCATTTCCAGGATAAGTTCCCTATTCCCGCCTGACATTTCACGAAGATATGACAAATCAGTTTTCATCCGCTTCTCTGTTATTTTTCATGTTGAAATTAAGAATTTTCTGTGAATTTACAGCAAATAATTTGAAAAAGACATTAACGGGCCCATGATCAACCATGGTAAAAATCATATTTAATTGGCCATTTTTAGCCTATTTTTGATATATATCGATACTAAAATCACCATGAATAAAACTGTGTTCAATCCAAGGCATCTGCAGCTGGGTGCACGTATGGTTGAATTTGCGGGCTATGAAATGCCGCTTGAATATGTTGGTGTAACTGCTGAGCACCTGGCAGTAAGAAATTCCGCCGGTATTTTTGATGTTTCGCACATGGGTGAAATATGGGTAACCGGTTCCAGGGCAATGGATTTGCTGCACCGGGTCCTGTCAAATGATATTTCTTTTCTTACACCCGGTAAGGCGCAGTATACCTGTTTTCCGAACGGAAAGGGCGGTATTGTTGACGATCTTATTGTTCACATGTTTGATAATAACAGGTTCCTGCTGGTTGTAAATGCTTCAAACATTGACAAAGACTGGGAATGGCTGCAATCTCAAAATCAACCCGGTGCGGATCTTGAAAATGCTTCGGGGCATATTTCACAACTTGCGGTCCAGGGTCCGCAGGCAACCCGGATACTGCAAAAGATAACACATGAAAAGCTCGATAATATTAAACCCTTTACCTTTATAACGGGGGAAATTGCCGGACATAAGAATATTATTATTACGGCTACCGGATATACCGGTTCAGGCGGATTTGAACTGTATATCGAAAGCCCGGATCCGTTGCATTTGTGGGATAGCATTGTTGAAGCCGGGAAAGAATTTGACCTTAAGCCGGTTGGCCTTGCAGCGAGGGATACATTGCGGCTTGAAATGGGCTACTGTTTGTACGGAAATGATATCGATGATACAACATCACCCATTGAAGCCGGATTGGGCTGGATCACCAGGTTCACTCCCGGCAGAAATTTTATTGATAGTGAATTACTTCAACATCAGAGGAATACAGGTGTCAGTCGAAAACTGGTTGGCTTTGAAATGATGGAACGGGGAATTCCCCGTCATCTTTACCCGCTTTTTGACACCGAGGGTATTAAAATCGGAGAGGTTACTTCCGGCACCATGTCCCCTTCACTGAAAACCGGAATTGGAATGGGTTACGTAAAAACAAATTATTCTGAACCCGGTAGCGATATCCTGGTTGGAGTAAGAGATAAAATGTTGTTGGCAAGGGTTGTACGGATGCCTTTTTACAGGGGGTAGGAATGAGATAAGAAGTTGTGGGTTGTGGGGTTGTGGGTTGTGGAGATGTGGGTTACCGGCTACCGGTTACCGATTATACAACCGGCTTCTCATTCCTTTTGTCCGATTCTACCTGCCCGTCGAGCAAACGAATAATCCGGTGGGCATGCTGAGCAATAATTTCTTCATGGGTAACCAGGATGATTGTATTACCCCTGTCGTGAATTTCCTGGAACAGGGACATAATGTCGACCGATGTTTTGGAATCAAGGTTCCCCGTTGGTTCATCGGCCAGGATAATGGCCGGATTGTTGACAAGTGCGCGGGCTACTGAAACACGCTGCTTCTGCCCGCCGGACAGTTCATTGGGTTTGTGCTCCATCCGGTCTCCAAGTCCAACACTTTCCAGTACAATTTTTGCACGGGCTATCCTTTCATGTTTTGGAACTCCTGCATACACGAGTGGCAGACAAACATTTTCAAGGGCGGAATAGCGCGGAAGAAGATTAAAAGTCTGGAAAACAAAGCCGATCTCTTTATTTCTGATCTCGGCAAGATGATTGTCCACCTGTTTACTGGCATCCTTCCCGTTAAGAATATAGGTTCCCGATGTGGGGGTGTCAAGGCATCCGATTATATTCATCAGGGTTGATTTACCTGATCCCGAAGGTCCCATGATGGCAACAAATTCGTTCTTATACAAGTCAAGCGATATCGATCGTAACGCATAAACTACCTCTGATCCGGGGTAATAATTTTTAACGATCGAATTCAGATGAATGATTTTATTCATGGTGCCCTTTTTTGAAAGCATAAAATTAATATTATTAGCCGACTGCTAATAACGGACGTGAAAATTTTGTCCTGACATTCCTTCATCGCTGAAAATAATCCCCATGTAAAACAGGTCCGCCGTAAATGCATTGTTTGTCAAATCTTTAATTCTTTTCCAGGCAAGTCTCATCTCTCCCGACCAGTTAATGTCATCAAAAATAATAATGCATCCTTTGCCCCATTTTTTGCTGATCAGGTTATAATACGCCACGGTTGATTCCAGCCTGTGGTTGCCATCGATAAAAACCAGCACCCTTTCATTGGTGACTTCCGGCAAATCAGGCAGCACATCCTCGAAACGACTGTTGATCAGGATGATATTTTCTAATCCGGCTGTACAAAATTCGATTTCCGCCAAACCGGCCAATTGCGGGTTACTTTCCACCGTAATGACCCTGGCTTCCCTGTTCCCTAGGGCAAGATACAAGGTGCTTAATCCCAATGCGGTGCCCAGTTCGAGCACCAGACCCGGACGATAAAACCTGCAAATCCGGTAAAGAAGTTGTCCGTATTTTTCATTAACAGAAACACGTTTTGCGTAATCGCCTATTGTAATGTTCTTTACCGTTTTTCTCGAACCGGCGCCAAAATCCGACCTGTTCAGCAGTGTCGTATCCATCAGCAGTCGGGATCTTACCCGGCTTATGATCCTGTAATCGGGATACCCGGTTTTGTCATTTACAACATGCTGAATGAAATCTAAGGCATGAGGATGACTCCGGGAGCATGAAATTGCTTTTAACCGGTGAAGTAAGTAATATGCTGCACTTGAGATGATGCTCATGGCATTTGAAATATCGGAAGATTTAAGTCACTGTGCAAATCTTTTTTCAAACTTGCTCAAACTTTTGCGATATTTACGGATCTCTCGATTGCCATGAGCCAACTGTTAGACCAGGAAATAAAGTACCTGAAGGGTGTTGGGCCCAAGCGTGCTGAAATGCTGGGCAAGGAATTGAATATTCATACGGTAGGAGATCTTGTCTACTTCTTTCCCTATAAATATATCGACCGGTCAAAAATCTATACCATCCGGGGAATTGACTCCACCCAGGCTTATCTTCAGCTTAAAGGTAAAATTTCACATTTCAGGATCGAGGGTCAGCGTCCACGGCAGCGTTTGGTGGCAGTTTTTACCGATGGCACCGGAAATATTGAATTGGTATGGTTTCAGGGATTGCAGTGGGTAACCCGCAATTTCCAGCCTGGAATTGAATACATTGCATTTGGCAGGCCCTCGATTTACAATAACCGGATATCCATGGCTCACCCGGAACTTGAAGTGCCGGTAAAAGAGGAAGCACCATTTGCTGTTGCCCTTCAGCCCCAATACAGTACCACGGAAAAGCTGAAGTCTAATTTCATTTCATCCAGGACCCTGTTCAGGATGATAGGTCAGGTAATGATGCAACTTGGCAAGGTGGAAGATACCCTGCCGGATTACCTGTTAAAAAGGCTTAGGTTAATGGAACTGGGTGAAGCACTTCGCAACATGCACTTTCCGGAAAGTAATGAAAAGCTCCGCCATGCCACCTACCGGTTAAAATTTGAAGAGCTTTTCTATATACAGCTTAACATACTTGCACAGAAGAACAAAAGGCAGTCCTTTTACAGGGGATTTATTTTTTCCAGGGTAGGGGACAATCTGAATGTTTTTTACAGGAACCGACTTGCCTTTGAGCTCACGGAAGCGCAAAAGAGGGTTATCCGTGAGATAAGGAAGGATATGGGATCGGGAAAGCAAATGAACAGGCTGCTGCAGGGTGATGTCGGAAGCGGAAAAACACTCGTAGCACTGATGGCCATGCTTATTGCGCTCGACAACGGATATCAGGCCTGTTTGATGGCGCCTACCGAATTGCTTGCCAATCAGCATTTCAGAACGATTTCCGGTTTTGTGGATGATATGGGTATCAGTGTTCTGTTGCTCACAGGTTCAACCAGGAAAAGTGAAAGGGAATTGTTGCATGAACAACTGCGCAGTGGGGAACTTCACATACTCATTGGTACACATGCCTTGCTGGAAGATGAGGTGCAATTCAATAACCTGGGCCTGGTCATTATTGATGAGCAACACCGGTTTGGTGTGGAACAGCGAGCCCGGCTCTGGAAAAAAACCAACCAGCCACCGCATGTTCTGGTGATGACGGCCACGCCTATTCCCCGCACCCTCGCTATGACCCTGTACGGCGATCTTGATGTATCGGTTATTGATGAACTGCCCCCTGGTCGCATACCGGTTAAAACAATTCATTATTATGAGTCGAAACGCCTGGTATTGTTTGGATTCCTGCGAAACCAGATAGCAGCCGGAAGACAGGTTTATGTTGTTTATCCCCTTATCCGGGAATCGGAGAAATTGGACTACCTGGCCCTGGAAGAGGGTTACGAAGCTATTGTCAGGGCTTTTCCACCCCCGGAATATTCGGTGGTTTGCGTGCATGGACAAATGAAACCTGAAGACAAAGATGCCGGTATGCATCTGTTTATCAATGGGAAAGCACACATTTTGGTTGCCACAACAGTGATTGAGGTTGGTGTTGATATACCCAACGCCAGTGTTATGGTAATTGAAAATGCGGAACGGTTCGGATTGTCGCAGCTGCACCAGCTTCGGGGCAGGGTGGGCAGGGGAGCCGATCAGAGTTATTGTATCTTAATGACCTCTTACAAGTTAACCCGCGAAGGCCGAAAACGAATCGATACCATGGTGCAGACCAATGACGGATTCGAAATCGCTGAAATTGACCTCAAACTTCGTGGACCAGGTGATATTGAAGGAACACAGCAAAGCGGTATCCCATTCGATCTAAAAATTGCCAACCTTGGCCAGGATGGTCAGATCCTTCAATTTGCACGCGACACTGCATCACAATTGCTGGAGTCGGATCCGCAACTGGAAAAACCCGAAAATGCCTTATGCCGGAAACAGATGACTAAATTATCAAATACGGTGTTTGACTGGGGCGTAATCAGCTAAGTTATGTCGTTGGTATGAAGATCATTTCTCCTTCAATTTCCATAAGCAGGTCATCGCGACAGATATCAGCAACCACATACACCAGGGGAATATCACCGAATTTCTGCCGGCAAACTGACTTTGTGATCTCCAGATCTTCCATCTGCTTTACATAAACCCGCAACGAACTGTAAGTGAAAGATCCGGAGGGAAGTCCCGGGAAACACCGCCTGACATTTTCAGGATCTGTAAGCTTTTCAATATTGCTTATGGTACAAAGGGTTTGTTTTTCAATATCTTCTTTTCCAATGGTTTCCTGCCCGATAATGGAGGCAGTGCCGGAAATAAACAAACGGATTTGATCCCGGGATACCAGGAGTTTTGCCCTTTCAAATTCAGGCGGGTGTTTTACCTGATGTGAAAGAATGGGACTTCCAACCAACACTTGCTGCCCATATTGGTATGCATTTACCTGGCTTGGATTACTTATGCCAAAAGTATGCAGTTCCTGATCCATGGATTGAAACGCGCAGATATCAATTGTAACATGTCCAAATTTATTGCCAATGCCGGTGGCAGCCGGAAATCCCTTGGTGGTGAGGAACTTTTGAAAATATTGGTGTCTGATTTCGTTGAAAATCTGGTAATTTTGTGTCAGTGAGGTACAAATAACATTATGCTGTAATATTCCGCCTATATAATTCCATTGGCGCACAATATGGTTAAAGTTCATACCTTCTTTTTCCAGGATGGCATGTACTTCATCGAAAGCACCTTCAGCCGAGTCCTCAAATATATCCGCGTCGTTCTTCTTCCTGAGACCTGAAGCCCACAATTCACGGAATCCGGGCCATTCAAATATTACGTAATGATATTCTCCTGCACGTTGGAACAACGTCCGGCAACTGCCTCTTTTTACAAAACCTGCCTCGCACGAAACTGCAAAACCCGGTTCCGGGGTATGACAAACCAGTACAAATGAAGGGCATTTTTCCGGAAAAATCCCGTTAAGGGCATCGCTGGCATATTTCTCCCGCAGCGACAACTCTTTCTCACTTCCCGGATCCTGGAAAATTACAAGTTTGAATAAATCAGCATCCTGCTCCTGTGCTATCAGGGTAAGCAATCGTATGCAATCATCCAGTTCGGTAATGAATTCACCTGTGATACCCGGGAGAACTGTTCTATAAAAAATGTCGGGACTCGTTACTTTCATTAGTTTTTTGTTTTTTTGAAGGTGGCATCCTCTGCCTGAGACCTGATTACACGGTTCAACAGCCTCGGATCCTGCTTGATTCGGGATACAACCAATTCAGGTATGTTATATGATTTGAGTAAGTTTATGTTATGCACAGGATCTTTTTGAGGAAGTAAAAACGGTTTGGAAAACACCCCGTTTCTGTCAAAATAACTGAAATACAACCGCGTATACGTTCCATCCTCCCTGCGGCTGCTGAATACAACCCATCTTCCGCCGGAGGACCATGTATGATAGCTTTCCGCACGGGTGCTGTTAATATCCGGAACAGCTGTTGTACCTTTTTCCAGGTCGAGTAACACCAGATCGCTGTCATCATGCCAGATTGTAAAATTTCCATAACCGGTTTTGCAATACAGAAGATATTTCCCGTCCGGGGAGATACGCGGAAACGATACGCTGTAGCCATTTTTTGCGGCTGAAATCACAGTATCAATTTTTCCGAATTTTTCAGTTGAAATATCAAATGATACCCGCAACAGATCATAACGAATCTGGTCATATTCCCTGTAATCGTGGCGGGCTGCACTGCAAAAGTACAAATAACCGCCATCCGGCGACCAGCTTGGAAATGTCTCATAACTATCCGGTGAGCCAAAAACAGGATCTTTTATCACACAATTATTCTCGGCATCATAAAGGATCAGGTCAGACAGGGTATCGATGACCTCTACTTTTCTGCCTGGCAGGGCATGAAAACTCTGAACAATGTGGTTGACCGAAAAAGCAACATACCGTCCTCCGGGATGCCACGAAGGGTAAACGCCTGCAGAAATGGTGCTGTCGGTTTTAGTATTCACTTTGCTTACCTTTCCGTTCCGCATAATAATTGTGCCGGCATGCAGCGCCCGGGAGTGAATCAACATGGTCCCGCTGCTGTGTGATGAAAACGAATGACAATTCACGCAATTCCCGTCGCTCATTTCATTTACAATTACAGGACTTTCATGAAAACTCTCCAGGTTCCGCTGGTAAATACCCATCTTGTTCCATGTTTCAAACCCGGGTTCAATTAACCGGTATACCAGGTGGCTGTCGATAGAATCCGGTACTACCCGGTTGATGATTGATTCATTTCTGAACCATTGCCCGTCCCGGCGAAAATAAACATCAACCAGTAAATCACTGCCACTGGATTGCCTGAGTAAGCCTTTCCACTTTCTTTCGGGTATAACGATTTTCCCGTTATCCGATGTGATAAAAAACCCATCCCCTTTATTGCCGTGAAAATGTACCAGGTATTTCTCAGCAGAATCCACGATGTTGAAATTTAAGGGAGCAATATTTACCGGGATTGTCACATTGACATAATCGGGATATATATTTGCTTTACCCGATGGGATAGCCTGTCCGGGAGCAATATTTTTGCAGGAAGATGCCATCAGGGTTAATACTCCTGCAGCAAAAATGAAACGCTTTATTGTTAGTCTGTCCATCTCACCCGGTTTTACTGTTTCTTTCGGATTGTGATCCTTCGGAAGCAAACTGCATATAAAACCAGAAGGTATTGCCAAAGTCAACGGAGAGGGCATGGGCTGCTTTATCCATGTTATTACGGCTGGCTGCAAAGATATGTGCATAGTTCCGGAATCGTTCCCGTGTTGTATTGCTGATTTGAAATCCTGCGGGTACAATGTTGTTTTTTGTAAGACCCTGATACAACACCAGTGCTTCTTCATAATGTGTCGGGATCTTTTCGTATCCCAGGTCATTTAACCGGTAAATATTGGCTGCAAATGCATTGAGGTCTTTTTTCAATAAACACGATGCCATAAGGTATTCAAAGGCCATCCGGTTTTCCGGATGATTAACCAGCAACTGGTTTAATCCGATATTATTTACGTTTATGTCAGCAATGAAATCATTCTTCAACAGGAATTTCCGTTTTTCTCCTAGTTCATTATCCCGGTTAATCAACGTAGTGTCCATAAGGAAACGTCGCTCATCCTTGGCCCATTTCCTGTAGAACAGGGTCTGATCGAGATAGTTGAGGTATTTACCGGCCAAGGCATAGTTGCCATTGATGAGACTGGTTGCAGCAAGTCTCTTGAGTGAACGCGGATTCAGCCCCTTGGCTTCCATAGCCTCAAAGGCCCATCTGAAAGCTTCGTTGTTGTATCCGAGATGATAAAAGACCTCTCCTCCGAAAAAGGGTGCTGTTTCATTTCTTTTCCATTCAAGCCAAAGGCCTCCTGTACCTGATTGCCTGTATTGGAACATCTTGTCGGCCATATTGCCGGACTTATACAGGGCTATGTTTGTAAAGTAAAGCACCAGCTGATTATTGCCGGGATATTTATTGGACAAGTCAAGCACTTTTTCCCAGTCTGATGACTGATAACTAAAGTCAATACTAAGAAAAAGTTCATTTTTCCTATCATATGCGAAATGTATAAGCATAAAGATGGACAGGAAATAAACTGCTGCTCCGGAAATCATATACTGCCATTTCCAGGAAAAATTAAACCCCGTTTTTTTGAGGATTTGCTTACCGGTAAAGGTTAGCAGGAGAACCAGGGGAAAATATAACAACATCGGATAAAAAAAGGCTTTCACCGGGGCCGGTGAAGATAATGATACCGGTAGTAACCATGCCTGGCTGACGGGGATCAGGTAAATATACTTCCAGCCAAGCAAGGGTATTATAAAGGATAGAAAAATTGCGGCAACCATAAACCGGTACCCGCGGATCCCCTTTTTGTATAACAGTTCATAAAGAATTTCCAACCCAATGGTCAGGATCGAAAAAAAACCTGCAACAAAATACAGTAAAACAAAGGAGACAATGCCAAACCAGAATCGCAGCCGGTTATTTTCGATACTGATAAATGCTGCAACACATGCCAGGGAGATAATCCATCCCAGTGACAGGAATACAGGATGGTTGTGGTTACTTTGAAGCGCAGCCAGCAGTAACAGTGGTATTAGTGAGAACAGGATGCCGTGCAGGCCGGTTTTCCTGAAAATAAATTGTGACAGCACGATGATCAAAGCCCCGATCAGGGTAAGTATTATGGCACCAGCCCAGGGAAAATGGAAAAACTGGGTTAAAAATGAACCCGCCAGGGTGATCAGGCCACCGGGAACCGAAAAGAAATCAGACAGATAATCCGCATTGTAGCGGAATAACTGATTTTGTTCAAGATAGGAAAGATGAAACCGGTTAAAAACTCCAAAATACAGGAAGAGCCCGGTTAGGCTTACAGATAAAACAATGATTCTCAGAATGCTATTAACCGGAACTATTTTCATAACACTGTAGGAAGATCTCTTGTATTGTCTTTATAGTCCCAATGCACCCAGTCCCTGCTCAAAGACAATATCAACCGGGATATCTTTATCTTCAATACGTTTTAATGCGGCTTTCAGTTCGTCATCCATGAAACCGTATTGTTCCACCATTTGAGCCGCCCTGTTGTAATCGCCATCGCCCTGTATGGTGAGAATCAGCGTTGAAAGGGAATAAATGGCCTCTTTCATACGGTCGAAATTCACACTGTATTTTCCGGTTGAATCCACCGCAAAGGCACCCTTTTCCTTGAAATAGTTTATCCGGATGAGGTTGGCCTTACCATGTGCGCTGGAAGCACCAAACCGGATAGAACGGAAAATCCCGGCAAGAAATGTAGTATATTCATTCATCAGGTCTACCTGTATCTCACCCATTTCCTGCAACCGTGTCTCCAGGTAAAGTCCCAGTATGTCGGCCTTGCCCTCCTCGAGGGTTGTATAATGCTCTTTTATGGCTTCACGCACGGTTCCCTTTCCGTTAATTGTATTGATACATCCCAGGCCATGAGCTACCTCATGAAACATGGTATTGGAAAAAAAGGCATCGAAGGTGATGTGTTTCTGATGCTCCGGCAGGATAAGCTCACCCGCAATGGGTATCAGTATTTTGTCGAATTTTGCCTGCATGGCATTTTTCAGCTGGAGCCTGCGGCTGCCCCTGGCAAGTTGAACCTTTTCATCATTCGGAAGGTTAATGGCTATGGTCTTACTTCCTGCGTTACAATCGCCGGCATAATAAATAACTTCATAGGCACCGAGATCTGAACTGCCACCGGGCATTTCAGTCTTGTACTTTGCATCAACAGGCAATCCCTTCTGCAAAGTTGGCAACAGGGTGGAAAACCGGGCAAGCTTGTCACTCCATTCGGTATCCTTAATGAGAATATAGGCCTCATGCGATGCCTTATAACCATAGAGCTGATCTTCGTAAGTTTCAACAGGCCCGACGACAAAGTCGATCACATTGTTTTTCATATCCATCCATGCCATATCACTTATGAAATAATCATCATCAAGCAAAGCTTTTGACCGGAGGGTCAGGTATTTCTTAAGTCCCGGGTCTTCAGCCAGCATTGCAGCCTGTTCAATCAGTGCCGATGCCTTTGTAACATGATCGTTGAAGGCAACATGATAGGGAACCACCACGAGTCCACCCTGGTCATTGCGGCGGATCAGCGAATATAAACCGGTTTTATCCGGATCGGCAAGTTCGTCAAATTCTTTGGCTGTCATGTCAGCGGGATAATAATTAGCTCCTGCTGGTTTCGGTCCAAAACCGTCTATAAATGGATTGTTATCATTTAGCCTTTCCCAGGGACCGTAATTGATCATGGCTAGTTTTCTTTCTTCATCCGTTCCGATGCTGTCAAGCAGTGCATTTTTATCACCATAGGCTTCAATCCAGAAGATTTCATCCATGATCCGGGCTGCTTCTATCAGCAGGGGGATCATTTTCCTTTCATTTTCAGAAAGCTTATTGATGTCGGTGGTTAATTTGAATACGGCAAAATCATCGAGTTTTTTCATTATGGTATCATTGGTGGAAGTCTGCTGGTTATTTTTTGTGCCGCAGGCTAATGAAACAAAGCACATTAGTGCAATTATCAGGGAAGATAAAGTAATACGCATGATCTTGGATATTTTTTCCAAATATATAATTTACGACATAATAAACCTATGGTAATAATCAGTTTTCACACTGCAAAACGATCTGGCCCGCCCCATGAATTGTCAGATAATTTGGCCTTTAATGTATCTTAATTCGTCAATTCGGCAAATTCCGGCAAAAATATTGAAATCCCTTAACGTTAATATAACAGATACGTAACATTTATTAAACAAGGCTGTCACCTTATCTTAAAGTTAATAGGATTTATTTGCATATAACTTTATATGAGTATCGGCATTGTGTAACAAAAAAAATCGTTTGAACTTTGTATTTTAGCCCTGAATAGGGCGTTATCTGAATAACCGTGGGTAAAACCCACGGAAGGCTGTATTATCTGGTGCTTCAACCCTGAAGGGGTTGAA
>DATEVU010000145.1:0-15546 GCA_035258345.1 Bacteroidales bacterium | reverse complement strand
TATTCAACCCCTTCAGGGTTGAAGCACCAGATAATACAGCCTTCCGTGGGTTTTACCCACGGTTATTCAGATAACGCCCTATTCAGGGCTAAAATACAAAGTTCAAACGATTTTTTTTGTTACACAATCCCGATACTCATAAAAATCAATTCAAAAATAAATAGTGAAAGTATCAAATTTATCCAAAATGTCATTTTATAAATCGCCTGTCCATTCCATTTAATGGTGCGCGAACATACTCATAAACACAATTGTGTTTATCTCCGTTATAGAAGCACTCTAAATTTCCATCCTATCAAATGGGTTAACAATATTTTTGATGTTCTTATTTGTTACATGTGAGTATATCTGTGTTGTTTTTATACTGCTATGCCCAAGTAATTCCTGAATGAACCTGATATCCACCCCGTCTTCAAGCAAATGTGTTGCATACTTTAAGATCAAAGTATAGCTTTTATAATAGCAATTATTATGTTTAAGGTTACTTACCCAACAACTTGACGCACTTCGTGACTCTCAATCACATATTCACCAATCTCCTTTGCACCATTTCGCATTTCATGGCGTCCATTCTATTACCAATCTGCTTCCAAGAATAAATCTCAGATGCTTAATCAGTGTCCCCTTTGAAATATGGATTAACTCATTTGTAATGCTATAATATACCTCTTTGACAATAACCTAATCAAAATTTGTTCCCCTAAATATAATGAAAACTTTATATTTATATACAACTTTAACAGAATCTTCTAAACTATTTAGTACATCTGCTCCGGGTACTAATTACGGGTTGTAAGGCATATGTCTTATGAACCGGATTGTTTTTTTATTTGCTGGCTCTGGTTTTACTTTCTTCTGTGTCAGGTTGCATGCAACAACCTGAGAAAGAATCAAAAAGAAATATTATTCCCGATGTTGATACCTCTGTGGATGATGAACACTATCTTTGCAAAAACTATTTCACGTGGAAAACAACACGACAACACGGCAACGGCTGCCGCACTGGATGAAGATGAAACGTGCGAACGGAGAGGATTATTCACGGGTTAAGAACCTGGTTGTCCGGCAGAACCTCCATACCATATGTACCAGCGGCAATTGCCCCAATATTGGCGAATGCTGGAGCCATGGGACGGCAACCTTTATGATCCTGGGCAACATTTGCACGCGGAGATGCAAGTTTTGTTCGGTACCTACGGGCAAGCCCTTGCCGGTCGACTGGCTGGAACCCGACAGGCTGGCTGAATCGGTTAAAAGCATGGGTGTGAAACACTGTGTGATCACTTCTGTTGACCGCGATGATCTTGAAGACCTCGGAGCCGGCTTGTGGAGAGCTGCAATCCGGAAGGTGAAAGAGGTTAACCCGGGTACCACCATGGAAGTGCTGATCCCTGATTTCCAGGGCAGGAAAGAACTCGTGCAGCAGATCATAGATGAGAGGCCGGAGGTGATATCACACAACCTGGAAACCGTGGAGAGGCTGAGCCGCGAGATACGCAGCAAGGCACGGTATAATATCAGCCTGGATGTTCTCAGGTATATTGCACAGTCGGGAATAACTGCCAAATCAGGCATTATGCTCGGACTGGGTGAAACCGAGGATGAGGTGCTCAAAACCATGGACGATTTACTGGCAGCCGGAGTGAAGGTGATGACAATCGGACAGTACCTGCAGCCAACGCTGGATCACATGCCTGTGCATTCGTATGTTCCGCCGGAGCAATTTGAAAAATTCCACGTGCTTGGATTGAAAAAGGGATTTGTAATTGTGGAAAGCAGTCCCCTTGTCCGTTCTTCCTATCATGCCGAAAGGCACATCCTATGAAATACCTGTATTCCCTTTTGCTATCGGGTATGTTTTTTTTGACCGGCCTGTCGGCACAATCCGGGGAGGATTCAACCGGCTACAACCCGGGTATTCGCATGTTCGAAAAGGCTGTCTCCACGGATGATTATATCCAGGCAGCCCTTTATTTCGAGCAGCTTGCAGAACAGTACCCCGGACACTGGCTGGTGATGTATTATGCCGGACTATGTTATATTCAGGCAAGTTATAAGGCGCAGGGTGATAAGCTGAAGGATGAGATAATGGATAAGGTACAGCCCCTGATCGACAAAGCCTTTCGGTTAAAGCCCGGTGAACCGGAGATACATGTATTACAGGCTTTCCTTTACCAGTCGCGGATGCAGGTGAATCCCGAATTCCGCGGGATGAGCTATTCACAAAAGGCCGATGCCAGCCTGAAGAAAGTGGCGGCAGCTGATCCCAATAATCCGCGTGCATATTCCCTGATGGGATATAACATATATTATACACCGGCAATTTTCGGAGGAGGGGCAAAAAATGCACTTCCCCTTTTCCTCAAGGCCAGGGAGAAATTTCTGGCTTTTGTTCCTGAATTACCCTTTATGCCTGTTTGGGGCGGGAGGGAAAATCAGGAAATGATCAATGCTTGCTATAAGACTGCAAAATAGCTATCTTGCCAGTTCCCGGTATCTGAAGCAACTCACCAGGTGATCATTCACCATACCGATCGACTGCATAAAAGCATAACAGATGGCAGACCCGGCAAACTTAAAGCCACGCTTTACCATATCCCTGCTCATGGCGTCGGAGACAGCTGAGGTTGCAGGAATCTCCTGTTGATTTGTCCAGTGGTTCCGGATCGTCTTGCCGTTACTGAAAGTCCAGATATAGGTTGAAAAGGAGCCAAATTCCTTTCGGACTTCCTGTGCCAGTCTGGCATTGGAGATGACAGCCGGTATTTTCAGCCGGTTACGGATAATGCCTGGATTTCCGAGCAGCTCTTCGATCTTGCGATCGGGAAATCCGGCCACACGATCAATTTCGAACAAGTCAAATGCCTGAAGAAATGCTTCGCGTTTTTTCAGGATGGTAAGCCAGCTGAGTCCAGCCTGGAAACAGTCGAGGGAGAACATCTCAAACACCCTGTTCTCTCCGAACAAGGGTACACCCCATTCCCGGTCGTGGTATCCGGTTAACAGGGTATGTCCGTTAGCCCAGCCGCAACGGACAATTCCATCGTTGCCTTTCATTGTTCAACAAGAACTGCTGTTCCGCTGGAAGTTACCATTAACATACTGCCATTCCTGCCTATGGTTTCATAGTCGAGATCAATTCCAACGACAGCGTTGGCACCCAGACGGCGGGCTTCTTTTTCCATTTCGTTCATGGCGTTGACCTTTGCTTCCCGGAGCACTTCTTCGTAGGATCCGGACCGGCCTCCCACGATATCGCGTATGCCGGCGAAAATGTCGCGGAACAGGTTGGCTCCGATAATGGCTTCCCCGGTTACAATGCCAAAATAGCGGATGATTTTTTTTCCCTCCAGGGAGGGGGTGGTAGTTAAAATAAGGTTTTGCATAGGTTGAATGTTTATTGGTTTTTTAAACAGTGATCATTATCTGGCAAGTAATTTATTCAATTTTTCCCTGTTGAGTATGGTGATCTCCCTTCTTTCCGCACGGATAATTCCCTCTTCTTCCATATCAGCCAGCGCCCGGGCGAGGGACGGACGGGTGACGCCAAAAAAATCAGCCAGTTCGCTCTGAGATTGGGTTAGGGTAACGGAATTGTTGCTGTAGCCGCCGTGTCCCAGCAGGTAATTTGCGATTTTTTCCCTGATGGTCCTGAAGGAAAGAAACCTGATCTTTCCGGAAAGAAATTGGGTACGGCTGGAAATAACATTGAGATAGTTCTTCAGCACCAGTTCGCTGTGCTGGAGGAGGTAAATCAGCACATCCCGGGGGATTACAATTACGGTTGCCTGTTCATTGGCAATGATGTCAACCGGGTAACGGTTTTCCCTGCCGAAAATAAAGGCAGCTGCCAGGGGGCGGGGAGCGACAATGTCCTCGATCTTCAGTCTTTTTCCTGTAAAGTCGGTCATTTCGCCACGTACCGAGCCCTTGATCACAATCAGCATATCATTGCAAACATCATGACTATAAGCGACATACTCATCGCGGGAATATTCCTTGATCCTGAAAGGTCTGTCCTTCATCAGCTCAAGAATGGTTTCCTCTTTAATGCCGTTGAAAATATTTGATTTTGATAGCTCGGAATAAATATTATCCATACAAAATACGCAATTGTAACATATGATACAAAATATCGGATAACAATGTCTTATTTTTGTTTCAAAATTACAAAGCAAATTTCTAAAACACGACAATATGGAACGCGAAGTGGTAAAAATAGATGAAGAATTGTGCAATGGTTGCGGATTGTGCATTCCCGGTTGTCACGAGGGAGCTTTACAGATCATCGACGGCAAGGCAAGGCTGATCAGTGATCTGATGTGTGACGGGCTGGGTGCATGCCTGGGTCATTGTCCACAGGATGCCATTACCATTGAAAAGCGTGAAGCGGAAGCGTATGATGAGACCCGTGTGATGGAAATCATGGTGACCAGGGGCATGAATACGGTGGTGGCCCACCTGAAGCACCTGAAGGAGCATAATGAAACAGGATTTCTGCGGGAAGGTGTAAAATATCTCCGGGATAATGAGGACAAACTGGGCTTTAATTTTCAGGAAGTGATTGATGAGGTACACGGAACATCTGGTCATACTCATGGGCACATGAGTCAGCATACAATGGGAGGTGGATGTCCGGGAAGCCGGAGCATGGTGATAGAGAGGCCGGCGACGGGAATCGCAGTGGGTGCAGGAGTTGGAGAAAAAGCAGGAGAAAAAAATGAAGGCAGCCTGAAATCGGAGCTAAGACAATGGCCGGTGCAGTTGCACCTGATCAATCCGCAGGCACCTTACTATCGCAATGCCGATGTTCTGATAGCGGCAGATTGCACGGCTTTTGCCATGGGAGACTTTCACCGGCGTTTCCTGAAGGGAAAGAGCCTGGCGATTGCCTGCCCGAAGCTCGATTCGAATATGGAAGTATATATCAATAAGATCACCGCCATGATCGATCATGCCCGGGTAAATACAATAACTGTAATGATCATGCAGGTTCCCTGCTGCGGAGGATTGCTGCAGATCGTAAAATCGGCTGCCGGCGCCGCACAGCATAGGGTGCCAATCAAACTGATGGTGGTTTCGATTGAAGGAAGTGTTATTCAGGAAGAATGGCAGTAAAAAAAGTGAAAAGTGAAAAATCAACAAATCAACAAATCAACAAATCAACAAATATTTACTATGGAATTCGAAAAATCTGTATCTTTTAATCTGGCCGGTTCGGTAGACTATGCCGGAAACGCTACGGTAAGTAAGATGGTAATAAAAAGACAAACAGGGAATATTACCCTGTTTGCTTTTGACAAAGGCCAAAGCCTGAGCGAACACAGCGCTCCCTTTGATGCATATGTTCAGGTGATCGACGGCAAAGGCCGTATTATTATCAGCGGCAAAGAATTTGACCTTACCGCGGGTGAGTTCATTGTGATGCCGGCGAATATTCCCCATGCGGTTCAGGCAGTGGTAAAATTCAAAATGATGCTGGTGATGATTAAAGGTTAGATTCTAAAAGCTCCTGGTTTTTCCCGAACCGGTTGCATTGGCATTGATCATCGGGTTGCCCTTGTATAACACGCTGCCGCTACCGGTGATATTGGTTTCCAGTTCCTGCAGCACATTTACCCTGGCAGATCCGGAACCCGTAATGTTGATATCTCCCCTGGCAACCTGCAATTCCTCTCCGTTAAAATCTCCGGATCCTGTGATAAGTGTCTCCAGCTTACCCTGGGTGTTGCTTCCTGCAAGTGAAACATTTCCCGATCCGGTTATGGTTACCGTGATATCGGGGGATTCCAGTTTAGGTACGGAAACGGAGCCGCTTCCGCTTACCACTATTTCAAGATCTTCCGATTTAACGGTTGTCTGACAGCTCATACTGCCTGAACCACTTACCGAAAGTTCGCTGATAACGGGCATTGTAATGTAAATGGCTACCTTGCCCATATCCTTCCAACGGCCATCTTTGGTAGTCAGTTTCAGGGTGTTTCCATCGATCTCCGTTTTGATTATATCCATCACATTTTTATTGGCTTCAACTTCCACTTTTTGTTGGGTTCCCTGGCTGATAAATACGTCAGCCGACATGGTGAGCGCTACACCATTAAAGGCAGGTACTGTCCTGGTTTCCCGGGTAGTTTGCCCGTTAATGCTACCGGTGGAACACGATAATACCATCAGCCATCCGAATACCAGTGCGGACAGACCGGCTTTATTGATAGTTACATTTTTCATAGTACTGTTGTTTACGTTTATTTTCAATGACGACAGAAATTTCACATTGCTGCATCCTCAGTTAAATTGAATAACAGGCTTACGGGGACAATAAAATTAATACTATATTTGCTTTCCGTGATGAAAAATACGAAGCGAATTTACCCTTACGGGGCAAAACAGCAGCAGTTTGACAAGCGATATCTCGAGATGGCCCGGATCTGGGCACAGAATTCGTATTGCAAACGCAGGCAGGTGGGGGCCCTGATCGTAAAGGAGAAGATGATCATTTCCGACGGGTACAACGGTACGCCGGCCGGTTTTGAGAATATCTGCGAAGATGAGAACAATAAGACCAAGCCTTATGTGCTGCATGCCGAAGCGAATGCAATTACAAAGGTTGCCAAATCGAACAACAGCAGCGAGGGAGCAACCCTGTATATTACCACTTCGCCCTGTATGGAATGTGCCAAGCTGATCATACAGGCAGGTATCCGCCGGGTTGTTTTTTGCGACAGTTATCATTCGAAGGAAGGGGTTGAACTGCTGCAGAAGGCAGGAATTGAAGTTAGTTATATTGAATTATAAAGAATATCAGGATGGAATATAAGAATAAGGGCATTGCAATATATTTTCCTATTATTATTGCGGTTTTTGTGGTACTTGGCATACTGGTCGGAAGGTTTTACAGCGGATCGGATACGGAAAACAAGTTTATTATTATACCCAAGGCCAATAAGCTCGACAATGTATTGAACTACATCGACAACGAATATGTTGACGAAGTATCAAAGACCGACCTGATTGAAATTGCCATTCCAAAGATCCTTGAGGAACTTGATCCGCATTCCCAATATATTCCGGCTGCAGAGCTGCAAAAAGTGAACGAGCCGCTCGAAGGCAATTTCAGCGGAATAGGCATACAGTTCAACATGCTCAATGATACCCTGGTGGTTATTCAGACAGTTGTCAACGGTCCCTCCGAGAAGGTAGGGATCCTGGCCGGGGACAGGATCATTAAAGTGAACCAGGTGCTTGTTGCCGGGATAAAAATGCCGAGTGACTCGATTGTTGGGAAATTGCGCGGACCAAGGGGAACGAGTGTGCATGTGGATGTGTATCGCCGGAATGTGAAGGAATTGCTGAAATTTGACATTATAAGGGATAACATTCCCCTGTATAGTGTTGACGCCACATACATGATCAGGGACGATATCGGTTATATGAAGCTTAACAAGTTTTCTGCCACCACCGAACAGGAATTTATAACCTCAATTGCACGTCTCAGGGAACAGGGAATGAACAAGCTTATCCTCGATCTTCGTGAAAACGGAGGAGGATACATGAATGCTGCTGTATTCATAGCCGATCAGTTTCTGAACGATGCTGAGCTCATCGTATACACCCAGGGAAAAGCCAGGGCAAAACAGGAATTTAACAGCACTCCGGGAGGAATTTGCACTAATATCGGACTCACCATACTGATTGATGAGAACTCGGCCTCAGCCAGTGAAATTCTTGCAGGGGCCATCCAGGATAATGACAGGGGAACCATTGTTGGTCGCCGCTCATTCGGCAAGGGCCTGGTACAGGAACAAAGACCACTTTCAGATGGCTCTGCACTCAGGCTTACCATTGCACGGTATTATACACCCACAGGCCGCAGCATTCAAAGGCCATATGATCACGACCTGAATGTTTACTACAGCGATATTAACACCCGGATTATGCATGGTGAGATGGAGTATGCCGACAGCATTAAATTTACCGATTCTCTCAAGTACATTACTCCGAAAGGGAAAACTGTTTATGGTGGGGGAGGGATCATGCCCGATATTTTCGTACCCATTGATACAACAGGTATTTCGGATTATTTTATTGATATACGCAACAGGGGTTTGCTGTACCGCTATTCTTTAAAATATGCCGATGAAAACAGAAAGGTACTTTCCGGTCTGAAAACTCCGCAGGAATTTGTGGACTTCCTTTCAAAGCAGAATGTACTGCGAAAGTTCATAGCCTATGCAGCGAAAGAGGGTGTAAAAGAAGTGCCGGCGGACATCAGGACTTCGGAAAAAATTCTTCGGGTACAGCTCAATGCATATATTGCACGAAATTTCCTGAACGACGACGGTTTCTTCCCGATCATCCAGGAAATCGACAATACCTTGCTGAAGGCTCTTGATACGCTGATGGAATAGTTGTTCCGGGTACTACCAGCGCCTGATCTTTTTTCTCTTGCCCGTACGTTCTCCCCGTTGCTGAAAACCGTAGGTATTTTCTGACCGGGCATTTTCAGGGTGCTGATCTACCTTGGAAAGTTCAACCTCAACCGGGATACCGTTGAAAACAGCACCCTGGAATTCCTTTAACAGGTACTTAACACGGTTACTATCCACTTCAAAAAAGGAAAAGTTTCGTAAGATCTCTATTTTTCCGATCACAACACGTTGACCCTGGCTGCTTTTGTTGATAAGTGCAATGAGGGTTCCTGCATTTAATTCCTGTCTTGAACCCAGGTTGATGTGCACCCGGGAATAGGATTCAAGCTGTCCCGTGGTTCTTCTTTCCGGTTTGTCAGCCCTTTCAAATTTTTCACGTTGAATGGTATTCAGGTCCGGGGCATTTTTATAATACTCCAGAAAACGGTTAAACTCCACCGAAATAAAATGCTTGATCAGTTCCTCCCTGTCGAGCCATGCAAGTTTCTGATATATTGCAGGGAGATACTTTTCAATACTAACCTGATCAACCACCGTGTTCTCCACCTTATCCACCAGGTTTAACAGTTGTTTTTCACATATTTCCCTGCCGCCTGGCACCATTTTCCGGTTAAAGCTCTTTTTCACCATTCTTTCAAGATCCCGGATCTTACCTGATTCACGGGTGTGGATAAGTGAAATGGCGACCCCGCTTTTGCCAGCCCGGCCTGTTCTTCCGCTTCGATGAACGTAAACTTCGGGATCATCGGGAAGATTATAATTGATGATGTGGGTAAGGTCCTGTACATCCAGTCCTCTTGCTGCCACATCCGTGGCAACCAGCAGTTGCAGGTTTTTTATCCTGAACCGGTTCATCACGTAATCGCGCTGTATCTGTGACAGGTCACCATGCAGGGCATCGGCATTGTAACCGTCCTGCATCAATTTGTCGGCCACTTCTTTGGTTTCTATTCTTGTCCTGCAAAAAACAATCCCATAAACATCAGGATTATTGTCCACAATGCGTTTCAAGGCATCATATCTGTCTTTTGCATGAATCATGTAATATTCATGGCTCACATTGTCCGCTCCTGAATTCCGTTTTCCAACCGATATTTCTTCCGGCGCGTTCATATATTTCCTGGCTATTTCTGCAATTCCCTGAGGCATTGTTGCAGAGAACAACAAGGTTTGCCGCTCTTTTGGTGTTTCTGCGAGTATGGCGTCAAGGTCATCCTTAAAACCCATGTTGAGCATTTCATCAGCCTCATCAAGAATAACCCACCGAACCTGCGATAATTTGAGCACTTTGCGTTTTATCAGGTCCATGACCCTACCGGGGGTACCAACAACAACATGACTGTTTCCCCGTAATGCTTTGATTTGTGTGAGTATGCTTGTTCCACCGTAAACCGGCACAACATGGAACCCTTCCATAAATTGTGAATACCGGGTAAGATCAGCTGTGATCTGCATGCAAAGCTCCCGTGTGGGGCAAAGTACAAGGGTTTGCAGCTGACCTGAATGAATATCACTAAGTTGCAGTACTGGAAGTCCGAATGCAGCAGTTTTACCGGTTCCCGTTTGTGCCATGACAACCAGGTCGCCGGTTGAATTTAAAATATTGGGGATGGTTTTTTGTTGTACGGGAGTTGGCTCAATAAATCCAAGTTCTACTACGGCACGCAGAAGCTCGGGAGCAAGTCCCATTTCATTAAAAGTAATCATTATGTCTCCTTTTCCAGTGATCCATATTAAAATCGACTGGAAGAGAAGATTTTACAAAGGACCAGAATTATTAATACAAAAAATATAAATAATTGAAATTCAATAGAAATTAATTCCAATTAACCGGGCGCAAAGGTAAGACTATTTTATATTTATTTGCTTATTTTGTTATAAATAATAGTATGAATTGAAAAACAGAAGAAATATGAACAAAGTCAGGTTCAAGGTTGTCTGTCTTTTTATTGCCGCCCTGCTGGTGGTTACTTCAGCTTATGGCCAACAGGGAAAAGCCCGCGATGCCATGAAAAAAAAGGAAAAAGTGGAACGGTCCTATAAAAAAGCCTATCAAAAAGAAAGAAAGAAAACTATCAAGCACAGACGGGAGATACAGACTCAGAAAACCCGTGACCGAATGGATGCTGCGGACAAACGTGCTGAAAATTATAACAAGGAAGGAGATCCAGGTTTTTTTGAACGTGTTTTCAAAAGAAAGCGATACAAAAAATAATATTTCATACCTTTACTTGATGAAAAAAACTAATTGGTATGGATGATCTGTTGGAAGTTTTGTTGTATGTGGTAATCGGACTTGTTGGTATCATCGCCAGTGCCTATAAGAACAAGAAAAAAGCACAGCCTGTGGTCTCTTCACAGAGGCCGCAGATGTCCAGGGAAATTACCGCAGAACCGGAACATGATTTTGGTCCTGACCTTGGTCCATTGATGGAGATCTTTGACATCCCCCGTCAGCGACAGGAAAAACCCATGTATGAATCCGTGGAAGAAGGTCCTTCGGTTGAAGAGGGCGGCTGGGATGTAGATACCGGTAAAGCATCTGCTGAGTTGGCAGGCCTTTCCATGGAGTATGAGGGCAGGTCGAATGAAGAGCAGGGCAGGGCTGTTGAAGCGGTCCCGGAAGAAGGACAATCGGATATTCAGAAAATGATTGCAAAGTATAATGCGATCAGTAAGGAGCTGGGGGAAGACGGTTTCGGAGAAGAAATCTCGGCTACTGAGATTGTGTCAGTCGAGGCAGAAGAAGAGGCCAGGTTAAAACTGCCCCCGAAGGAGCGCATTTTCGATCTTAGAAAAGCAATTATATATTCAGAAATTTTGAAAAGAAAAGAATATTAACTACTTTAGTAGTACTTCTTTTTACCTAAAGAACAATTCGCACATTCAAATAAAGTTTTAATAGTTATTACCCGATCGGTTTATTAAAGAATTCCGAAATTGTCGGAATTCTTTTTTTTATCGGTCATATCAGTTGCGGAGGAAAAGTTATGATAAAAGCATCTTATATTACAGAAGAAGGGCTGCAAAAGCTGAAGAATGATCTTGACCATTTGATGCGGGTTGAGCGTCCGGCAATATCAAAGCTGATTGCCGAGGCACGTGACAAAGGCGATCTGTCGGAAAATGCCGAATATGAAGCTGCCAAGGAAGCACAGGGAATGCTCGAAATGAAAATTTCGAAACTGAAGGATATCATTGCCAATTCGCGCATCATGGATGGTTCAAAAATTGATACGGAAACGATCCAGATACTCAATAAGGTAAAGATCAAGAATACCAAGAACAATGCTACTATGGAATATACCATAGTATCGGACAATGAATCCGATCTGAAACAGGGCAAGCTTGCCGTCAGCACACCGATTGCCAAAGGTCTGCTCGGCAAAAAAGTAGGTGACCTCGTGGAAATCACGGTGCCCTCGGGCGTCATCCCTTTTGAAATAATCAATATTTCAAGGTAAATTGTAAACTGTATAACCATGCCAACTATCTTTTCCCGAATTGTCAGCGGTGAAATACCGTCGTACAGGATAGTCGGGGACAAGGATTTTCTTGCCTTTCTCGATATTAATCCCCTGGCAGCAGGACATACGCTGGTAGTTCCTAAGATGGAGATTGATTATCTTTTTGACCTGGAAGATGAACAGCTGGCGAAAATGATTGTATTTGCAAAGCATGTTGCCCGGGCTATCGGCAAGGCAGTACCCTGCAAAAAAGTAGGTGTTGCCGTGCTTGGCCTTGAGGTGCCGCATGCACATATACATCTTATTCCCATCAATGATATTGGGGATATCAATTTCAGTAATCCAAAGCTCAGGTTCAGTCCCGCTGAATTCAAAGCCACCGCCGAACAGATCATTCGTTTCCTGTAAAGGATCTACTTGCCATCAACTCTGCCGGGATTATTCCGGATAAAGTCCTCCCAGCTTTTTCCCGGGCTGGTTTTTACCTTGTTTGAAGCCTGATAAAAATGGCACATCGCCACTGCCAGTCCATCCGTTGCATCGAGTGTTCCGGGCTTAAGCTCGGTATTTAGCAATCGCTCCAATAAATTGGCAATCTGTTCCTTGGATGCACTGCCATAACCGGTAATGGATTGTTTTATTTTCCTGGGTGCGTATTCAAATACGGGAACCGACCGGTAAAGGGCTGCCGAAATGGCGGCCCCTTGTGCCCTGCCCAGTTTAAGCATCGATTGAATATTGTTTCCGTAAAACTGCGATTCAATGGCAAGGGCTGCAGGTTTGTAATCATCGATCAGTTGCAGGGTACGGTCGAAAATTTTCGAGATCTTTTCGAAATGATCCCTGATCTTTCGCTGGTCGAGTGATCCCAGCAAAACCAGTACAGGCTTATTGCGGCTCACCCTGATCACCCCGTAACCCATGATCATTGAACCGGGATCAATACCAAGAATCACGGAATTCTCTTCCAAATCAATAGGCTTTTAAAAATTGATTAACCGGTTTATCGGATTCAATGAGGTTTTTGCGACCGGCAGTTGACTTGGTGGATTTTTCAGGCACGATGCCTGTTCCGATATAATCCAGAATAGTTTTTAACGAACCTTCCTCCGGATCGCCAAAATCTTTGGTCAGGTCGTCCTCTGCCGGTAAGGTAACAGGAAGACCTTCATAGAAATCGCCTTCATCATCGGCATTGGTGTATTTAAACATCACCGGGAGCACCACATAGTCATAATTGATAAAAGGGATGGCATACATACCTACCGGTTTACCATGTGTTGCACTGCCTGCGAGCACGGAACCAACAAATGGTTTTACTCCGTTGATGATCAGTTCACTGGCAGAAGCCGTGGAAGAGGTTCCGATGAAAAAGATCCGGTTGAGATCAAGACCATTGGCTTTTGCCGGTACGTTGATGGTGGTGTCCATTTCACCGGCATACTTATCGTTGTGGCGGAAATTCACAAAGGGCTGGTTGCCAAAATTCTTGCCAATAAGCCATCCGGCAAGATATTCGGCAACATCCACGCTTCCGCCCCCGTTGTAACGCAAATCCACGATCATTTCATCGATACCTTCCGAGGCGAACAGGGTAAATGCCTCATCCAGCTCCTCGTTTGCCGCATCAATGAAATCCTGGAATACCATATATCCAATCATGGTATCGTTCTGGTTTAAAACTTCATAATGTATGACCGGAGTAATTTCGATCTCTTCTTTGGTAAGGATAAGTTCTTGCACTACACCGTCCTCATCAATAAAAGTGATTCTGTTTCGGATACCAATTTCAGATTCTCCCAGGAGGTTAAAAACATTGGAAGGATTTACGGAGTTACCGTTAACCCGGGAGACGATCCATCCCCTTTTTACCCCCTGGTCAAAAGCCTGGTTCGATCGGTAAACGAAGGCTACCCGTACATTATCATTTTCATCGAGGCCCAGCAGGAAGCCATGGCCGATCATTTTGCCTTCTTCAAAGTACTGATAGTATTCGGTTTTTGTAATAACCACGCTCCACTGGTCGAAGGTTTTATAGCGCAGTGCATCCATCAGGGCTGAGGGTGTTGCGTATGCCGAAGGATCAATATTGGCAGGCAGCTTATCATACCACAAATAGTAATCATTCATCAGGTTGTATATCTCCCGGTTAACAATTTCGGTGGTATCATCGTTGTCCCTTTTGCAGGAAGTAATGGCAAAAACAAACAGAAGCAGGAAAAGAACTGTCCTGGTGATTTTATTCATATGGCCCGGTATGTTTGAAAAATGTATTAATACAGTGTAATATATGATACAAAGTAAACGAGAAAAAACTGAAAATGGTTTACCTGTTGGCCTTTTTAATTTGCCGGATCAATATTCCTCCCACGATCAGGCAAAGTCCTATGACGGAGGTGTAATACAAACGTTCACCCAGGATGAAATGGATAAACACAAGAGAAACAAACGGGGTCAGGTACACCAGGTTCGAAACCCGGTCAGTTGAATGTGAAAGCTGAAGTGCCTTCAGCCAGAAGAAAAAAGTTATTCCCATTTCAAACACACCAACATATACGGCTGCAAACAGCGGTTTGGTAATCAGGTGATCTGTATTCCCGGTAACCCGGGCAAGGATAAAAACATATACAAAGGAGAACATGGTGCTCAGCAGTAACTTGATCACATCATCCCTTTTGTCTTTAAGATTGACTATCCAAAAAAGGGCCCATACCAGTGAAGAAGCAAGTGCCAGCGCAATACCAAGTGGTTCTTTAACGCGGAATTCACTCAGACTTCCCTGACTTGATAAAACCAGGACCCCGGCAAAACTGATGAAAAGGGCAAGGAACCCGGTAAGCCGGATAGGCTGTTTCAGAAGAGGAACCGACAGCAGCATAAGGGTAATGGGCCATACGAAGTTTACGGGTTGGGCGACCTGTGCCGGTAAAAGGGTGTACGCCTGCAACAACAGAATATAATAACCGAAGGGGTTAAGCAAACCCTGCAAAGCCGACATGAGCCACTGTGCCGGTCGTGTTGTGCCTATCTGCCTCCATTTTCCCTGTAAGGAAACCACCACCAAAAAAACAACCAGCGAGATGAAATTGGCAACAAACAACAGCTGGATATAATTAAGGTCGCGGAGTGCAATTTTGAAAGCGGAGGCTACAGTTGACCAGAAAAGCACTGTTAGCAGGGCATATACATATGACCGCGACTGGTTATTCATGTGGTCAGTCTCCGGCAACCGGCAAAGGATTCAGCTGGTCAGCAAGTTGTGTCTGATTCCTGAGCGATTGCAAAGCAAGCAGGTTCTTTGACGAAAGCTGCTCCAGGATCCCGATAAGGATCTGTTCCTCCTCCAGCAATGCCGATACATAGGCTGCGATCTTAATTTTCCCGGATCTGTAAAGGTTTTCCAATGTTCTTGTATCCTGTTCAAGCAATTCAAGATTGGTTCGTGTTGTGGTACAGTATAGAAGGAAATCATTTACCACGCCGGTAATTCCGGTGAGCGAATCGAGGATTGCCTTATCTTCAGCCGATCGGGCACGGTTGGCATATGCATCGATCCGGGTGGTGAGGTCATCATTTACCCGGCTGATGCTGTCAATCTGTTTTGATTGCAACATGGAATCCAGATAGTTGATATTCAGGTATATACTTTC
>DATEVU010000144.1:0-57151 GCA_035258345.1 Bacteroidales bacterium | reverse complement strand
TAAAGGAAAAGCAAAGCATTGACCGCTTTAGCCGGGAACAAATGCAACGGGCAACAGCATTTTTGCAAAGTGCAGATCTAACCCGGCAAACCCATGCCATTTTTGGTAACCTTGGGGTGATCGGCGAGCAGGACAATGCTGACCTGTTGTTTTTTATTTTTTTAACCAGGTTCTTTAAAAACTCGCTTCATGCCATTGTGATGGGCAGCAGCGGCAGTGGTTATGTAAAGTTTTACATAACAGCGGTAAAACCTACCTGCAAACCAAGGTAAGCGAGTGCCTGCCGGAAGAATCGGTTAGAACTATTACAAGCCTTACTGAAAACACCCTGTATTACTCCGCCAAAGACTTTTGGAAACATAAAGTTTTACTGATCGAGGATCTGGAAGGCGTTTACAATGCATTTTTACCCTTGCGTGAGTTCATGAGCAAGCAAAGCATTACCAAGCTTACCACCGATAAGGATGCCAAAGGCAACAACGTGCAAAAGATACTGACCGTGGAAGGCCCGGTATGCGTAAGTGGTGCCACAACAATGGAAGGCATTTACGAGGACAACGCCAACCGTTCCTATTTGTTGCATGTTGATGAAAGCTCCGACCATTTATCAGAAGTATTGCACTTTCAGCGGCAACAACAGGCCGGGCTAATCAACGAAACCGCCCAGGTATCCGCGAGGCTTTTATTAAAGAATGCACAGCGACTGTTAAAGCCAGTTAAAATAATCAACCGCTATGCAACGGAGCTGGTGATCCCGGACTGCGTGTTCAAGAAGCTTCGAACCAATATGCATTATTTACGGCTAATTGAAATAATCACCTTTTACCATCAGTTGCAACGACAGGTAAAGACTGACCAGCAGGGAAACCAATACATTGAAACCATGCTTTCGGATATAGAATGGGCGAACTTTTTGGTAAAAGACACATTGCTTAGAAAGAGCGATGAACTGAGCGGAGAAATCCGCCAGTTCTTTGAAAGCCTTAAAAGCACCGTTAAACATACAGGTCATTGCAGTTTTTTTGCCGGAGTGATACGCAAAGCATACCGCCTGCACCCGATGAAGTTAAGCCGGTACCTGATGTACCTGGAGCAACGGGGATTAATCAAACATACCGGCTATAACCGGCAAACCGGGTATGAGTATACGATCACCGTTTGGGAAGATTACCAGGAACTAAAGACAGCATAAATATATTGGATCGCACACTCGAAAAACTTAAAACCAGTATAAACGGAAGCAGCCTTCACAGTGCTTTCACACCCCTTTCACAACCCGCCGATGTGAAAGCAAACGAAATAGTTATCAATTAGTTAAATGGTGTAAAAGCTTGCTTTCACGCCTTTCACACGGGGAGAGCAAGAGGGTATATAAAAAAATGGTCATAGCCATAACGGTAAAAAGCAGATGAACGCAACATTTACAAGGCTTACAGAAGGTTTTAAGCAGTGGCTGGGGATCCTTGGTTATGAAGCTTCGACTGTGAAAAGCCTGCCCAGGTCCGTAAACCATTTTTTTGAGCACATGCAAGCCTATGAAATCGGTAGATTAAGCGATATAGCCCAAAACCATATACAAAGCTGGTACGAGGGCCAAAAACCAAGAAAATCCAAACTTACAGGAGAACTGTTAAAGAACAGCACCCTGAACGGGATCAACCGGACAATGCGGCTTTTTAGCCGGTACCTGGAAGAAACCGGACAGGGTGTTCTGACCATTGATATACCTTCCGAGGATAAAGAGCCACCGCATAGGGAAATACTCACCAGGGAAGAAGTGCAGCAACTTTACAATGCCACCGATGAAACTATCCTGGGTTTACGTGACAGGGCCATTTTAAGCATTTACTACGGTTGTGGCATCAGGTGTAAGGAAGGCATATTTTTAGCCATCAGCGATATTTAATTAGACAGAAAACTGGTGTATGTAAGAAAGGGCAAGCAATACAAAGAACGCTACGTTCCATTTGTACAAAGTCAGCTGACCGACTTTGTTCTTTACTTAAAAGAATGCCGCCCTGAATTGCTGCAAGACCGGGAAGAAACGTGGTTTTTACTCAACAACAAAGGCAAACAGGCCGGCAGCAATTTTTTACCGGATAGGGTAAAAACATTAACCAAAGAAGCCGGGATTACCAAGAATATTGGACTGCATACCCTTCGCCACTCGATAGCTACGCACCTGCTACAATCGGGGATGAAAATCGAATCCATATCGCAGTTTTTAGGGCATAAGAATATAAGCAGCACCCAGCGTTATACTCATATTTTAGGCAAAGATGAAGGGATTTAGCGAGTATTTACAAGGCTTACAGTACAGGCCATCGAGCATAAGCAATATCTTGCGTAACGCAAGGCGCTTCACGCAGTGGCTCGATAGGGAAAACCTTACCGCCGGACAATGCACGTACAGCGATTTACTGAGCCTTGTAAAGCACTTCAGAGAGCAGAATTACAGCATACATAACATAAACTGTCATATTGGAGGGATACAGCATTATTTAGAATATCAACGGCAGCAAGGAAAAGCCAGTCATAACCCGGCGGTAAACCTTCGGGTAAAAGGCACCAGGGAACAGCTGCCAAGCGACCTTTTAAGCAGGCATCAAATAGAGCAAATCTATGAGCAATATCAACCGGAAACCCCGGTACAGAAGCGGAACAAAATCATATTAGGTTTACTGGTAAACCAGGCCCTGGTCAGGGAAGAGCTGCAAAACCTCGAACCCCGGGACATCAATTTGCAAAAGGGAAACATCCGAATAAGAAAAGCCATACGGTTGCAGGAGCGGACGCTGAAGCTGTCAGCCAGTCAAATCCTGCCACTGCAGGAATATATCAACGATGTACGTCCGGCACTTTTAAAACTGAAATGCCAGGAATCTGAAAAGCTTTTAATTACCATCGGCGAGAGCCAGCACATCAAAGAAACCATGCGGGAACTACTGAACGGGCTGCAAAAGAAACACCCGTTTTTAAGGAGCTTTATACAAATCCGCACCAGCATGATAAGCATCTGGATAAAAGAACGGAATATCCGTGAAGTTCAGTACATGGCTGGACACAACAGCATTTTAAACACGCAACGGTATGTAAGGGCAAACCTGGATGAGCTTAAAAACCAGTTGGATCTGTTCCATCCATTGCGTTGAAAACTTTAAGGTTGCAAATTGCGACCTTAAAGAAATCAATTATACTTTTATAAATCTTAAATGAAAATTATGGCAAAGAACAATCAGACAGGCGCAATCGTAATCCCCGATGAAGTAATAATGAGTAAAATATATCTGATCCGGGGTCAAAAAGTAATGTTAGACAATGATCTTGCTGAATTATACGAGGTGGAAACCAAAGCATTGAAACAGGCAGTAAAACGGAATATAGATATTTTTCCTGTGCATTTTATGTTTGAGTTAACGGAAGAAGAATTTAAAAACTTGAGGTCACAAATTGTGACCTCAAGTTGGGGCGGCCAAAGATATATGCCATTTGTATTTACCCAGCATGGCGTTTTACAACTTGCCAGCGTGCTTAAAAGTATCAGGGCCAGAAAAATGAGTGTACGTATCATAGAAGTTTTTGTAAAAATGAGCGAAATGCTGGCCACGCATAAAGAAGTGTTAAAAAAGCTTGAACAGCTTGAAAAGAAAGACATCGAACAGGATCAAAAGATCATGCTCATTTTTGAATACTTAAAACAACTGGAACAAGTAAAGCAGGCAGAGCTAGAGCAAGGTCCGAGAAAAATAATTAAAGGTTACCGGAAAGCTAAAGAATAGTTTACCTGGACCCCACCCACCCCAAGCTGCCAGTCCCGGCCATCCCTTCAGAACCCATCCCATAGTCCTGTCAGCCCCTGCGGCCGTGCCCTTCTGGCTTATTTTTTGTCACAGTTTTTGTGGCCAACCCTCATGCAGCACATTGCTTTTTGGCTTTTGACATTATTTAAGCTGACAGATCGGTTAAAGCCAAAAATCAAAGAGATGCGCCAGCACACAGAAAACAAAAACTCCGCCAAAAAATAACCCCCTAAGCTATTTTAACATAATTGGACATTATAGGAGCCGGGCATTCCGCACTGGCCTTCCCTACGGTCCTATAATGCAATTATGTTAAATAGCCCCACGGCCAACGCACCCCGTCCTCAGTGCAATGCGATCGTTATCACTTTGTCCGGATGCTGGTGCCATCCATCGTAAACATCCTGCAAACCTTAAAACCCGTTAAGCAAAGGTAAGCCACGCCTGCCCACAGTCAAGTTCAAGCCCTCCGGGTTCCGGCAAAAACTTTTTTTCTTTCAATTGAATTTTTAATGGTAAAAAACTTTTTACCGGAAACCTTGACACTTCCCAACCCACGGCTTGATTGGTTGCTTAACAGGTGTTTAAGGTTAATGCCGTTTTATGGTGCAAAAACCATTTTCCGGGGCCGCCGTACCTTTGTTCTTAGTATTAACTAAAAATAGACAAGTCATGAAGAAACTTGATTTTCCTGAAGGATACGGAGTGTATCACATTGATCAGGAAAGACTTTTTGCCCTTGATCCGGCCAACTCAGAGGCGATTAATCAGGCATTCCTTTTCTATCAATCCTACATGAATATCCCGGAGGATAAGGAAGTGGAGTGTTTTGTCATGGATTACGACCTAGTTACAAACACTTGTAGCGTAAATTTTGAGAAGAAAACCAGGATTAAAATGAACCTCCTGATGTCTCTTCCTTACTGGTTGGAAATGAAATAACCCCAATTTTCTTTCAAATGAAAGTGCCACGCAGTGAATTGAATCCGTAAAGCCAAGAAGGAAACGCACTATTTTCAAATCCCTTCGGGTAAAGCTTCAGATGAAAGAAAAAAGTATGTATTTTTGATGAGCATGACGTTCATTGAAGAGATAATGCCTGAAGTCTGGATTTGCTGAACAGCCTGTTTTTAGGGGAGTTGGTGGAGATGTTGCCCAATCAGGTGGGGGTGATTATCGTGGTGCTAGTGGTGGATGGGGAAATGATTACTCTGGTCGAGGTGGTTCCAATATCCCCAATAATAAACTCCCTACCTTATCAAATAGCGGTAAAGAGGTTGTAACAGCATTATCAGTTAGTTTAGCGACAACGGCTGCAGCTGCTGTGGAATGTCCCCCTGTAGCTGTAGTAGTAGGATCTGCAAGTCTTATAACTAGCTCAGCATTGTTATATAATAGTATTGCAACCCAATATAATAATGGAACATTGAACGTGACCACAACAAATGTCATTGATGGTATAATATATGTTGGAAGTTCTATTAATCCAATATTTTCTGCTGTTTCAAATTGGATTTACACTATTCCTAGTTATATGAACGAAGAAAGAAAATGAAAAACATTTATTTCTCAATATTTTTCATGCATTATAAATGCATACAACTAGGTCGATCTGGGAAACTGTGGAGTGCTTGCTCATCGTCAATAGTTATGGCATTTACAATTACATTATGCATTCATTTTATAATTGGTTGGATAATTGGAAAACACTTAATGGTTTTATATAATTCAACACTTTATGGTGCCATATTATTATTTGCACTAATTATTCTTAATTTCATTCTATTTATAAAGAATAATAATTATTTGACGATTGAATTGAATTTTGAAAATAATAAGCGCAAATTCAGGAAAGCATTTTTTTTAGCTATTGTATATTTTATTCTTGTAGTTTTCTCTATTATATTTATAGGATTCAATAATGTTTAACCCTCCAGCTGAGCTAAGAGTTGGAACTAAGCCGTTCAGTGAAGTTTGTAACTTCACTGTTTTAGAGGAACAGTTTGTATCTACCAATTCATAAAAGGCCAAAATAACAAAACCCGGATAGCTCCGGGTTTTGTTATTTTGCTGGTTCCATAGGATATCCTTCATTAAATCCCCAAATTCTCCACATTCATGAAATAAATCCATTTTTAAATTGAATTAGCCCAGCGTAATCCTAAGTTTTTAACCCTAGTCAACTTAGGAAATGTTAAATATGATTACGCCCTTCAGGGCTTTTGTTGCATGTGCCTTGGCCTTATTACGATAAAATACATTTTGGAAATTCAGCGCTGAAGGCGCATAATCATTAGCATAGGGCAACGCCCTATGTTTTTATGACGAAAAAAACAAACCCTGAAAGGATGTAATCAATATGTATAGCCTACAGCCTATAGCCTTTTTTTATTTATTCAGATTATTCTGTTAATTTTGGTTCTCCATGAATTTATTAGCACGATGGATCATCAGTATGATTTTTTGATTATCGGATCTGGGCTTGCCGGGTTAACGTATGCGCTAAAAGTTGCGGCTCACGGTAAGGTTGCAATAGTCACAAAGGCCTCCCTGAGCAATACCAATACGAGTTATGCACAGGGAGGGATAGCCGCAGTATCGGGTGATGTCGATAATTTCGACAAGCATATCCAGGATACGCTGATAGCCGGCGACGGGCTTTGCAACCGCAAAGTCGTGGAAATGGTTGTAAGGGAAGCCCCTGTCCATATTCAGCAATTGCTTACCTGGGGCACTGATTTTGATCGCGAAATTTCCGGGAAATTCGATCTGAACCGTGAAGGAGGACATTCGGAACACAGGATTTTCCATCACAAGGACAATACCGGGTTTGAGATACAGAAGGTACTAAGCACGGTTGTCAGGAATCATCCAAACATTGATATCTTCGAAAATTTCTTCGCCATTGAAATTATCACCCAGCATCACCTTGGGAAGCTTGTAAAGCGATACCTGCCGGATATTGAATGTTATGGTGCTTATGTGCTTGATTTGAACAGCGGCATCATTCACAGGTTCTTATCCCGGGTTACCCTGATCGCCACGGGGGGTATCGGGAACCTGTATCATACCACCACCAATCCGCTCATTGCAACAGGTGACGGAATAGCTATGGTTTACAGGGCAAAGGGGATTATTGACAATATGGAATTCGTACAGTTTCATCCCACCTCGCTGTATAATCCCGGTGAACGGCCTTCTTTTCTGATTACCGAGGCTATGCGGGGCCATGGTGCGGTGCTCCGTAATCACAGGGGAGAAGATTTCATGATTCGCTATGACGAGCGCGGTTCACTGGCACCCAGGGATATCGTGGCCCGGGCAATTGACAACGAGATGAAGACCACAGGGGATGAATTTGTTTATCTCGATGGCACAAAGCTTGACGGAGAAGAACTTAAAAAAAGCTTTCCCACCATTTATGAAAAGTGCCTGTCGCTTGGTATCGATTTTACCCGTGATATGATACCGGTTGTGCCGGCAGCTCATTTTTTATGCGGTGGTATCAGGGTGGATATGAACGGATGCAGCTCCATACAGCGTCTGTATGCAGCCGGAGAGGCTGCATCCACCGGACTTCATGGGGCAAACCGGCTGGCCAGCAACTCGCTCCTCGAAGCCATGGTATTTGCCGAGAAGTCAGCCCGGCATTCGGCAGAGAACTTCAGGAACTATTCCATACAGGACAACATTCCTGTCTGGAATGATGAAGGAACCACCCATCCCGAGGAAATGGTGCTGATCACCCAGAATTACAAGGAAGTGCAACAGATATTCAGTTATTACGTAGGCATCGTACGGTCCAATATCAGGTTAAAAAGGGCGATGGACCGGCTTTGGATAATCTTCAATGAGACCGAAGAGTTGTATGTGAGATCGAAATTATCCCAAAAACTATGTGAACTTCGTAATATGATCAATGCCGGATACCTGATCATTAAAGCCGCACAGCAGCGGAAAGAAAGTCGCGGACTGCACTATACGCTGGATTATCCCCAGAAAAATCCTGCTAATAATGCGGATAGGTAACCAGGATCAGGTCGAGCATGCGGTTAATTTCTTCCGGGTCGAGTGATGTGACCAGTTTCATACGGATATCCCTGAAATCGGGCAATCCTTTAAAATAATTGGAAAAATGGCGTCTCATCTCAAATATTCCACGGGGGTTGCCTTTTATTTCAAGAGATTTCGCGAATTGTAACCGTGCCAGTCCCACTGTTTGCTGCAAGCTCATGGGGGGTAATATTTCGCCGGTATTCAGGTAATGCCGGATCTCCCGGAACAGCCAGGGCCTGCCAACAGTGGCGCGGCCAATCATGATACCATCCACACCATAGGATTCAAATGCTACTTTGGCCGACTGCGGTGTAATAATATCCCCATTCCCGATAATGGGAATTTTCATCCGCGGATTCTTTTTCACCTCACCAATAAGCGTCCAGTCGGCACTTCCCTTGTACAACTGTGCCCTGGTGCGACCGTGAATGGTTAGAGCTTGTATTCCCACGTCCTGAAGCTTTTCGGCTATATCCACTATATTTTTGCTGGTTTCATCCCAGCCGAGACGGGTTTTCACGGTTACCGGCAACCTTACGGCTTCTACAATAGCCTTTGTCATCCCAACCATCAGTGGGATATTGCATAACATTCCGGCTCCGGCTCCACGGTTGGCAATTTTGCGCACAGGACAGCCAAAGTTTATGTCGATGAGGTCGGGTTTGGCTTCCTGTGCGATTTTAGCAGCTTCAACCATACTGTCAATCAGGTGACCGTAAAGCTGTATGCCAATTGGCCTTTCGTCTTCGGTCATTTCAAGCTTTTTGATGCTTTTTTTGGCATCCCGGATCAGTCCGTCGGAGGGAATGAACTCGGTATACACCATATCCGCACCAAAATGCTTGCAGATAAACCGGAATGAGGGATCGGTAACGTCTTCCATGGGTGCGAGGAAGAGGGCATGATCGGGTAGCGTTATGTTGCCTATGGTTATCAACGTTCGGATTTAATTTTTACAAAACTACAACAATCACAACAATCACAACATTTATATTACTTTTGTCGCATTAACCTGCATAGAATGACCATTTTTTTGCAAAGTCTCAGACAGGGATTTCAAGGCATGTCTGTTCCGGTAAAGATCCTTGTTCTTACATTTTTGGTAGTGCTTTTTTTGCTGTTAAGTTCGGTTTTTGCTACACTGCTTGCTATTCCATTGTTCAATATCAGCATTGTTGAAATATATGGAATAATCAGCAATCCTTCGGCCGATAACATAGCTATAGTAAAATTTTTTCAGATCAGCCAGTCGGTTTTTCTGTTCATCGTACCGGCTATTCTTGCGGCCTGGTTATTCGGTAAAAATACATTTGGTTACCTGGGTGCACAGGTAAAACCCCGCATATCCACCCTGCTGTTGGTAACAGGATCGGTGGTAATTGCCATTCCTTTTCTGAATGCGGTTACCAGCCTGAATACACGACTTGACCTGCCAGGATGGATGGATGGACTTGAAAGGGAGATAAGGGCGCTTGAGGAAAGTGCCGCCCGGCTGACCGGGCTGTTCCTTGAAAGCAGATCCGGCCGTGATTTAGCGGTCAATATGTTGATGATTGCCATATTACCGGCAATCGGGGAAGAATTTCTTTTCCGGGGAGTTCTCCAGCGTTTATTGACGGATTGGACAAAAAACAGGCACATGGGTGTTATTCTGGGTGCCTTCATCTTCAGCTTTATTCATTTACAGTTCTACGGTTTTGTGCCCCGTTTTCTGCTGGGTCTGTACTTTGGATACCTGTTTCTCTGGAGCTCTTCAATATGGGTGCCGGTAGCAGGACATTTCATTAACAACGGCCTGGCAGTTGCCTATTATCATTTTGCCGCCGATCCGATCGGTGAAACCGCGCTGGACAGGATTGGTACAAGTGCAGGCAGCAGTTATCCTTTCGTAATCAGTATGATTTTTACAGCTTTGCTGCTGGTGCTGATTTACAGGAATGAGAAGAATGCCGGTATGCAGTCATCCTGAAACGCCTTGATTATCAGGAGAAATCAACTCATTCCTGCGATAAAAGTATACAACACCATAGATTTTTGCATTGTTGCGCCTCGCTTCATCGGGAAGTTCCGCGAAATGGGCTTCAACTTCATTCCAGATGCAGGAAATAATGTCATCGATAATATTCCTGATTTCGCTGAGTTTCTCCTGGTTTCGTTGTACGTTTTTCTGAAGAGTTTTTTGAAAAGTATAGGCATCCAGAAAATTTTCATACCTGACCTTGACCACGGCAATGGAGGGATTTGATACAGGTGTCAGGCCTTTCATTAACCGCTGGTTTTCGCCCTGGATGAGCTTTTCTCCCCACCTTATCACCTCGGCCTCTGTTCCAAATGAAGGGACCCTGCCCTGGTCACGCCCGAAGCCAAAATAATCCCTGTCGGTGGATGCCAGATCGCCCCTGGCTATGGCCATGTTAACCACCTGGATGAAGTGCGACATATATAGCCTGGCCTTACGCAGCAATTTTGCATATTCCTTACTCTTCCCTACCTGTATGTTATACGCCTGGCGGCTTTCCTGCACCACTTTCTCAAAAATGTGCAGATTGGATTGAATTTTTTGCAGGGTGGCTTGTGAAAAAGGCAGTTTGAAAGGATGCATTTCCTTCCCCTTTTCATAGGCAATCCTCATTGCTCTTAACCGGGCTAGATCGGTATTTGGTAATCTCCTGTAAGGCATAGTCGTAACGTATAAATTTACCGGTTGGCCGATGGTATTATACGATAAGTTATGCAACTGGTTATGAGATGCGAATAAAATATAATGATTTTATTGGCATAAAATGAAAATAGGTCTTAATTTTAATGGCAATACTAAATCGAAATGACTATGTTTCCTGCTGAAGTATATATCCAAAGAAGAAAGCGTCTGAGGGAGCTTGTTGGTAAAGGTGTAATACTGTTCCTGGGCAATAAGGAAGTATCCATGAACTATAAGGCCAACAACTATCCTTTCAGGCAGGATAGTTCTTTTCTTTATTATTTTGGTCTTGATCTGCCTGATCTGGCCGGTATGATCGATGCCGAATCCGGTGAAGAGACCGTTTACGGTAATAATCCCTCGCTTGAGGATATAATTTGGGTTGGTATTCATGAATCGTTGCAGGATAAAGCAGTTAAAACAGGGATAAAACAGATAAAGCCGCTTGAAAAGCTTGACGGAGATGTTTTCAGGGTTATCGCGCACAACCGGGATGTTCATTACCTCCCGCCTTATCGTGAACAACGCAGGCTTCAGCTCGCGTATTACGACAATCTTAAGTACGAGGAGGTTGACCGGAATGCATCGGAACTTCTTATCAAAGCAGTTGCCACACAGCGTTCGGTAAAGGATGCCTATGAATTGCAGGAAATGGATAATACCATGGATGATGTTACCCGGGAAGCCTACCTGCAGGCAATGAAAATGGCAAAACCGGGCATATTTGAGTATGAAGTAGCCGGAGCTATTAATGGTGCCGTGTTGAGAAAAAACTGCATGATGGCCTACCCGATAATCTGTTCCGTGAACGGGGAAACCTTGCATAACCATTATTACGGGAATTCACTGAAAAAGGGACAGTTGCTGCTGATTGACGCCGGGGCTGAATCCCTCATGCATTATGCCACCGATATTACACGTACCTATCCCGTAGGGGGGAAGTTCAGCCAGCAGCAAAAGGATATTTATAATATCGTGCTGAAAGCCCAGCTTGCCGCCATCCAGGCTATCAAACCCGGCCGGCCTTATTATGAGATTCATATGATTGCGGCTACTGCCATAGCAACCGGACTTAAAGAAATAGGGCTGATGAAGGGCGATGTTGGTGAGGCCGTGCAGCATGGAGCCCATGCCTTGTTCTTCCCGCATGGAATAGGTCATATGATGGGGCTCGATGTACATGACATGGAGGATATCGGTGAGGAATACATCGGATACGATCACGAATTCAAACGCTCGGAGCAGTTCGGCACTGCCTATCTGCGTCTTGCCAAGCGTCTGCAGGAAGGTTATGTGGTAACCGTTGAGCCGGGTATTTATTTTATCGGCCCCCTGGTTGATAAATGGCACAGTGAGGGACGGTACCGCGATTTTATCGATTACCGCATGGTAGATAAATACCGGGGTTTCGGCGGTATACGGATCGAAGATAATATTGTGGTTACGGCAAAGGGTAATCGCCTGATTGGCAAACCTATTCCCAAGGAGGCTGATGAGATTGAGTAACTTATGAAAGGTTAATTCATCATGCTCTCAATATCTTCTATCTGAATCGGAATATCCTGCATGAGATCGATATGTCCGTCACCCGTAATAAGGATGTTGCTCTCCAGGCGGATACCTGTTTTTTCAGCGGGTAAATAAAGAGCCGGTTCGCAGGTCAGCACCATACCCGGTCTGAATTCTGCATCCTTGCTGCCTACATCGTGCACATCGAGTCCGAGGAAATGGGATGTACCATGCATATAGTATTGCTGGTATAATGGGGTGTTCTTATCCTGCTTTTCCAGCTCATCGGCAGTGTACAATCCGAGTCTGACATGTTCCTGGCCGAAACGACGGCACACTTCACCATGTACTTTGTTAATGCTGCTTCCGGGTTTCATCAGTGTACAGGCAAATTTGAAAACATCAAGTACTGATTTGTACAGATCTTTCTGCCTTTCGGTAAAACGGCCGCTGACAGGTATGGTGCGGGTGCAGTCAGCTGCATAATTGCCATATTCGGCACCAAAGTCCATCAGCACCAGTTCGCCCCCTTCCAGGGTTTTGTTGTTGTCGATGTAATGCAACGTGCAGGCATTTATGCCGGAGGCGATTATGGGCTGGTAGGCATGCCCCCGTGACCCGTTTTTAATGAACTCATAGATGATCTCCGCCTCCACTTCATATTCCATCATACCGGGTTTTGTTGTTTTAAGCACACGCATGAAGGCATCACGTGTTATCATACAGGCCAGCCGGATCAGCCCGGTTTCATCGGCGGATTTTATTACCCGCAGGTCACGCATAATGGATGCCAGCCTTTCATAATTATGGGCCGGGAATCTTTTCCTTAACTCCTCAGCATAGCGCAGGTTCCGGCATGGCAATTCGGGTATGAATTTGGGGTATTCCGGCAGGTTCAGGTATACATTTACAGCATGCATCATAAGCGGTGCCAGCAGGGAATCCACTTCATCCTGATACTTTACAGTCCTTATACCCGAAATCGATCCGGCTTCGCCGGGTGTCAGCTTATGACCCTCCCAGGTTTCGAGTATCGGGTTTGATCTTCTGATAACGAGGATCTCGCGTAATGCTTCATCGGGGTGATCCGGGGAGATGATCAGCGTGGTTTTTTCCTGGTTTATCCCGCTGAGGTAAAACAGGTCGGAATGCTGTCGATACGGGAAATACTGATCGGTTGTCCTGTTCATTTCATCATTGGAATGAAATATGGCAACAGAATTTTCTTTTAGTGAGTGCGAGAGCTTATATCTGTTTTTTTCGAACAGTGTTGCCGGAATAACAATGGTTTTCATGGGAAGTTAAAATGATTTCAGGTGGTAATGGTATTTAAATTTTCTCTAAATTAGAGATTCCTTTATGCATAATTGTAAAAATAATCCTAAGCGGGTAAATTTGCAGCCGTATCAACAAACAATTTTCAACACCTCGTGCAATTAATCGAAGTTTTATGAGCAGCATCCTGAGTTCTTCCATTGGTAAAAAACTAATGATGTCCCTTGCCGGGCTCTTCCTGGTAGTTTTTTTGATAGTACATCTCGGCATTAACCTCACCCTGATCTTTTCGGAAAGCAGGGAAACATTCAACAGGGCAGCCCACTTTATGGGCACCAATGTCATTATCCGGTTGATGGAATTTGTGCTGTTCGGCGGTTTCCTGCTGCACATGTTCTACGGGGTTTTCATTCAGCTGCAGAATTGGATTGCCCGGCCAAAGGGGTATAAAAAGGAAAATTATTCCCAGACTTCCTTCTTTTCTAAATTCATGATCCATACGGCCGCTATCATAACTGTTTTCCTGGTGATACACCTCTTTGATTTTTATTTCAGGGCGAAGTTTTTCGGTGATGTTCCTCTTGTGATTTACGACGGAAAGGAATATCATGATCTTGGCCTCCTTGTAGTGGAGAAATTCAAAATTGCCGGAGTTGTGATTTTTTATGTTGTCTGCTTTTTGTTCCTTGCTTTTCACCTGTTGCATGGATTTCAGTCGGCGTTTCAGTCGCTGGGTCTCAATCATAGGTTTTATACACCGGTGATCAAAGCAATTGGTATAATATATACTATCCTGATCACTGCCGGACTTATCCTGATCCCGGTTTATATTTTTTTCTGGATGTAAGAATATGAATAAACATTGATATGATTAAACTGAATCCGCGTATTCCTGAAGGCCCGCTGGCCGGGAAATGGACCCATTATAAAGCCACCCAGAAACTGGTCAACCCTGCCAACAAACGCAAGCTGGATATCATTGTTGTGGGGACCGGGCTTGCAGGTGCTTCCGCAGCAGCCAGTCTCGGTGAACTTGGGTTTAATGTCAAGTCGTTCTGTTACCAGGACAGCCCGCGAAGGGCACATAGCATTGCCGCACAAGGCGGTATCAACGCAGCGAAAAATTATCCCAATGACGGGGACAGCGTTTACAGGTTGTTTTATGATACCATCAAGGGAGGGGATTACCGTGCCAGGGAGGCAAATGTATACCGGCTTGCCGAGGTAAGCGGCAATATCATTGACCAGTGTGTTGCACAGGGAGTGCCTTTTGCCCGGGAATACGGAGGTTTACTTGATAACCGGTCGTTTGGAGGTGCACAGGTCTCCCGGACCTTTTATGCAAGGGGACAAACGGGTCAGCAATTGTTACTGGGAGCATACAGCGCCATGATGCGGCAGGTGCATGCAGGTACCGTGAAGTTGTATCCGCGCACCGAAATGCTTGATATTGTGCTGGTTGAAGGAAAGGCGCGGGGGATCATTACCCGCGATCTGGTAAGCGGAAAGATTGATAGGCATTTTGGTCATGCCGTGGTGATAGCCACCGGCGGGTATGGCAGGGCTTTTTTCCTGTCAACCAATGCCATGGGTTCTAACGGAAGTGCTTCATGGCAGGCTTACAAACGGGGGGCTTTTTTCGCAAACCCATCTTATGTTCAGATACATCCAACCTGCATTCCGGTGCACGGAGATTACCAGTCAAAGCTCACCCTGATGAGCGAAAGCCTTCGTAACGACGGACGTATCTGGGTACCGAAAAGCAAGGAAGATGTGGAAGCGCTGCGCAAAGGCAGCATCAGACCGAAAGATATTCCCGAAGAAAACCGCGACTACTACCTCGAAAGAAGATATCCTGCTTTCGGAAACCTCGTGCCCAGGGATGTGGCCTCAAGGGCAGCTAAGGAAAGGTGTGATGCCGGATTCGGCATAGGAAGCGGATTGGCAGTTTACCTTGATTTTTCAGAGGCCATTGGCAGGTTGGGAAAACATGTGATTGAAGAGCGTTACGGAAATCTTTTTCAGATGTACGAAAAAATTGTTGATGAAAACCCGTACGAAACACCCATGATGATCTATCCCGCCATTCATTATTGTATGGGAGGCACCTGGGTTGACTATGACCTGATGACTACCATACCGGGCTTGTTCTCCATCGGGGAGTGTAATTTTTCCGATCACGGTGCCAACAGGCTGGGGGCATCTGCACTCATGCAGGGTCTTGCAGACGGGTATTTCATTTTACCTTATACGATCCAGAACTATCTGGCTGCAGAAATTTTAACGCCACGGATGCCCGTAACGCAGCCTGAATTTGAGGAAGCAGAAACAACTATCCGTGAACGGATCAACCGGCTTCTGCAAATAAAAGGCAGTCAAACGGTTGACCAATTACACCGGAAATTCGGGCTGCTGTTGTGGGATTCGGTTGGTATGGCCAGGAACCGGAAAGGACTTGAAAGTGCAATCAGGGAGTTTGGCAAGCTGCATGCAGAGTTCTGGTCGGATATAAGAATTCCCGGAGGTTCGGATGAAATGAACCCGGAGCTTGAAAAAGCCGGACGTGTGGCCGATTTTATAGAAATGGGTGATTTGATGGCCCGGGATGCCCTGCAGCGGGAGGAATCCTGCGGCGGTCATTTCAGGGAAGAATTTCAGACCGAAGAAGGGGAGGCAAAAAGAAATGATGATGATTTTATGTTCGTGGCTGCCTGGGAAAAAGCGGATGAGGGCAAGGAACCTGTTTTACATAAAGAGCCACTGATCTACGAAAATATTAAAGTTCAGTCGCGCAATTACAAAATTTAGTGCTATGGATTTCACATTGAAAATATGGAGGCAGGAAAATGCCAGAGCGAAGGGAAGGTTTGAAACCTATAAGATCACAGACATTTCTGCTGACTGTTCCTTTCTCGAAATGCTGGATATTTTGAATCAGCAGCTGATCAATAAGTTCGAAAAGCCCGTTTGTTTTGACCATGACTGCCGTGAAGGGATCTGCGGGGCGTGCAGCCTTTATATTAACGGACACCCTCACGGACCAGATAAGGCGGTTACTACCTGTCAGTTGCATATGCGTAAATTCAAGGACGGGGAGACTATTGTGGTGGAGCCTTGGCGAGCCAGGCCTTTCCCGGTAATCAAGGATCTGGTGGTTGACCGTTCGTCCTTCGACAGGATCATAGAGGCAGGCGGATATATTTCGGTGAATACGGGTGGTGTCCCCGATGCCAACAGCATCCCGGTTCCAAGGAATGATGCTGAAATTTCTATGGATGCGGCAGCCTGCATTGGTTGTGGAGCTTGTGTTGCCGCATGTAAAAATGCATCGGCCATGCTGTTTGTGGCAGCCAAGGTCTCCCAGTTTTCCATGCTTCCGCAGGGAAAGGTGGAGGCCAGAGAAAGAGTACTCAGCATGGTTGCCAAAATGGATGAGCTTGGATTTGGAAACTGTACAAACACAGGAGCCTGTGAAGCCGAATGTCCCAAGGAAATATCCATTTCACACATTGCCCGGATGAACAGGGAATACCTTACAGCCAAGATCACCTAGCAAGTGTGATCACTTTCTTATACTTCAGGATCCGGCCATCCTTGTTGAAAAATTCGGCATACACCAGATATATGCCGATATCTGCAGGAGAATTGTCGTTTTTTGTTCCGTCCCAGGAAAACTGTTCCCTGGTTCCAAGCAATGTATTTGATGCCAGGGTCTTTATCCTTCTCCCCTTTGTATCAAAAACAACAATATTGGCAAGATACCCCGGATCACCAAATGAAAGCTGAATGCTTGCATAATCATCAATGCCGTCTTTATCCGGAGAAAATACCTCCGGTTGAATGGTAAGATTATCCATGGTTTGGCTGTCATGTAATCCTTGTGAATTCTGATATCCGGGAGTAGCGTATCCCGCAGTGGCAGCTGCCGAGTGCCAGTTGGCAGCGTTGTTGGTGAAACCGCCGGCATCGATCCTTTCAAGCGATATACCTTTTGTTGCGGTAAGCAATTCATGATGCATCGATGGGGAATAATGAAATTCATCAGTGGTCCTCAGCATTCCGTCAAGCACTTGTATTACCCCGTTGTTGTTTGGCAGCGTGAACAAGGCAGTCTGTTCCACCAGGCTGGCGTAATAACGGGCAGTGCAGGCAGGCGGCAAGCCCTTGATATCACGGGCAATTACGGCATATTGCCCCGGAAAAAGAAGAAACGGATTTGCTTTCAGGGATACAAACCTTGATATATTCCCCGAATAAGGATCTGCAAGGGCGAGTGAAAATTCGGACAGATCGAGCACCTTAACAGACCGGTTGTATAACTCAACAAATTCTGACATGCCTGAATCGGGATCAAACATAATCTCATTGATCACGAGGTCAAAACTGTCGGAGGGGACAGGTACCGAAAATTCGGCGCTGGCTTGATTATGCAGCTTGTTACCCGCACAGTCCTTAAGTGAATTGAGAATTGTAACCGTATACCTTTCCGGTGGTTCAACGTGGTTCGGATAGCATAGAACCAGGGAACTGAAATCGGGTTCAACCGGTATTGCAGCCATCGGATGCAACAAGCCCTTACTGGATGAGTAACATGACGGGTCCGCCAGGGAAGTGCTGTCCATGTTTTCGCTGAAATGCAGCATTACCGATGAATCGGAAGACATGGTGGCTCTCAGCAGATAAGGTGACAACAGATCGGGGTTACATGCATCAACAGAGTTTTCAAAGCCAGGGGTGCCACCCCTGTAATCAATGCTTTCGTGCCAGTTTTCCGCCCTGCCGCAAGGGTTGTCCGGATCAATAATCTCGAATGACCACCCCCCTTCAGCTTTAAATCTGCTGCTATACCACCGGGGCGAGAATGTAACGGTATGAACGGTTGCCCCGGTGGCCGATTTCAGGATAAGGGTCTGTCCGGTGTTCACAATGGCAGGCATATCCGGCAGCGGAAGCGTCTTGCCGGGTATTGCAAAGAGGGTTTCCATACCCTTTTCGCAAATGATCAGGTAATCGTTGGGTGCTATGATTGCAGCAGAAAGTTTTCTTTCGTTTTCGCCAAAGATCAGTTTCCAGCCAAACAGGTTCACGGGTATATTGCTGCGGTTGTACAATTCGATGTATTCCGCATCCGGCAGCAATACCCGGGGATGGGGATCGTACATGATCTCACTAATTATTACTGAATAAGCTGTTGTTTGAGCCTTTGCGATTAACGGGAACCACAAAAAAATAAAAATTATCTTTACCATTAACGATTTTTTTTACGAAGTTTGCCGGATAACTGTTCATCCAAAGTAATCATTTGGGATGAAAAATACACACAAATTGTCATGAAAGTTGCAGTTGTTGGTGCCACAGGACTGGTTGGCACACAGATGATCAAGATCCTTGAAGAGCGTAACTTTCCGGTTACCGTGTTTATACCCGTTGCCTCGGAAAAGTCGGTTGGTAAAAAAGTTGTTTTCAGGAATAAGGAATACGAAGTAGTGGGTATGAAAACTGCTATTGACATGAAACCGCAGATTGCCATTTTTTCGGCAGGGGGCGCTACATCCAGGACATGGGCACCTGAATTTGCCGCTGTTGGAACAACAGTGGTGGACAATTCTTCGGCCTGGCGCATGGAACCTGATATCAAGCTGGTTGTGCCGGAGGTGAATGCTCATGTATTGACGGGTAAGGACAAGATCATCGCGAATCCCAACTGTTCTACCATCCAGATGGTTGTTGCGCTGGTTGGAATTCACAAAGCATACAAAATCAAAAGGATTGTGGTTTCAACCTACCAGTCGGTTACCGGGACCGGCAAAAAGGCAGTGGATCAATTAATGAATGAACGCAAGGGTATTGAAGGCAATATGGCCTATCCCCATAAAATTGATATGAATGCCCTGCCCCATATCGATGTCTTTCTGGACAACGGGTATACCAAGGAAGAAATGAAAATGGTGAACGAGACCAAAAAGATCATGGGTGACGACTCCATCCGGGTTACAGCAACCACTGTCAGGATTCCGGTGATCGGAGGTCATTCGGAAGCCCTGAATATTGAATTTGAAAAAGAGTTTGAGCTGACCGATGTCCGTCGAATACTCGGGCAAACACCGGGGGTGATCGTCATGGACGATCCGAAGAACAACATTTATCCCATGCCCATTATTTCCCATAACCGCGATGAGGTATTTGTAGGAAGGATCAGGCGTGATGAAACACAGCCCAAAACCCTGAACATGTGGGTGGTTTCGGATAACCTTCGCAAAGGAGCTGCTACAAATGCCATTCAGATCGCCGAGTACCTGATGGAGAAAAAGCTTATTTAATAAAGAAAATTGTCATAAGGATACCTGGTTACATGGATTTCCCGGATCATTTCGTACATTGTTTTTCTCAATTCATCGATGTGTTGTTTTTTGAGCGCTGAAATAAAGATGGATGGGGAATTGTTTTTAGCCATCCAGCTGTTTTTCAACTCATCGAGTGTTAGATTTTTCCTCAGTTTCGGACTAAGATCATCCTCGTCCTTCCTGACAAAGGAATAAGCATCGGTTTTATTAAACACCACGAGGATGGGCTTGTCTGCTGCATTAATTTCCTGCAGGGTCTGATTTACCACACCAATCTGTTCTTCAAATCCGGAGTGCGAAATATCCACGACATGCAAAAGCAGATCAGCCTCGCGAACTTCATCGAGGGTTGATTTAAACGACTCAACCAAATGATGGGGGAGTTTCCGGATAAATCCTACCGTATCCGATAACAGAAAGGGCAGATTTCCTATCACCACCTTCCGGACTGTAGCATCGAGTGTTGCAAAAAGCTTGTTCTCTGCAAACACCTCCGATTTGCTCAGCAGGTTCATCAGGGTGGATTTCCCGACATTGGTATAACCAACAAGAGAAACCCTTACCAGCTTTCCCCGGTTTTTGCGCTGCGTGGTCATCTGCCGGTCGATTTTCTTGAGTTGTTCCTTGAGTAGCGCGATTTTGGTGCGGATGATCCTGCGGTCGGTTTCAATTTCAGTTTCACCCGGACCCTTCAGGCCAATACCCCCGCGTTGTTTTTCAAGGTGGGTCCACATGCCGGAAAGACGGGGCAGCAGGTATTCGTATTGCGCAAGTTCAACCTGCGTTTTGGCATAGGCAGTCTGTGCCCGGCGGGCAAAGATATCAAGGATCAGGTTGGTGCGGTCAAGGACCCTGATACCGAGTTCTTTTTCAATATTCCTTATCTGGCTTGGCGAAAGCTCATCATCGAAAATAACGATGTCGATTCCGTTTGATTTTACAAAATCGCTAATTTCATCGAGTTTACCGCTTCCGATATAGGTGCGTGAATTGGGAACATCAAGCCGCTGGATAAACCTCCTTACAGGAATGGCACCTGCAGTCTCCGTTAGAAAGGACAATTCATCCAGGTAATCTTCTACCTGTGAAAGAGGCTGGTTGTTGTTTGTTATTCCAACCAGAACAGCCTTTTCGGGTTCGGTGTTTATAATATATCCCTCCATTTCCTGAAGAAACTGATATGTGCGTGCAAATTAAGCAAAAATACCAGTAGAAACGTTCGCGAAGGGAAGGTATTTATTGAAGCGTATTCCGGTTGTAATTCAATGCTTCGTTTATCGATCTTTTAAGGGCCTCGGTACAGTCGATGATCATTCTGATGTCGTCCGGGAATGGCACGGGTTCTAACTCCACCAATTGTTTCTTTTCAGGTGACAGTGCATTCAGATCTCCGACAGCACGGGCAGAAGCATGTTCAAAATGTGTTCCTGCAGCAATGGGCTGCTTTTTAAGAAGCGACTGCGGATTGGCTGCCAGGAATTCGATCTCTCCTTGTATATTGCAGTCTTTCTGCTGTAACGACTCAATGACCGTGCACTGGATCTCCTTGTATTTTTTTACTTTGATATCATTCCCGGCAGTGTCCCTCATTACATTGCCTTTCGCATCCAGCACGTACTGAAATCCGTCCTCAATGGTTTTTTTCTCAATATAATCCTTATCCTGAACCAGGTCAGGTGAAACTTCAATAACCTGCAGGATGATGTCTACAAAGTAATCATACTGTACTTCCTTGTCAAGCTTTCGGGTATAATATTCAACCCATTGGCTGTTAATCTCATTGGCATTGACGGCAACCAGACCATCCACAAATTCGGGAGGCAGGTTGAGGATGGTGCGGTTCTCCACACTGATCAGTACACGGCTGGTCCCCAGGTAACGGGCTTCGTTGATCATCTGATCCAGGTTGGGATATGCCCCCCCGGAATATTCATTGGCCCTGCTGAGTTCGTTGTAAGCCTGCCGGTACGATTCCTTGTCTTTGTTTTCCATCAGCTTCCGCCCGTGGGTATAGAAATATTCTGCAGCCTTGCGTTTGGATGCTACAATTTCAGCATCGTAATCGACAACCGGATACGTAATGCTCCGTCCGTTGAGCTGCATCGGAAGTACCTTTTTGACTGATGATTGCCGGTATTTCAACCGGTCATACAGGCTAAGCACTTCATCCCATGTATTGGGATTCCCTTCCATTTTGAGATATTTAATGCGTTCAAGGTCACGGTCATTGGCCAGTTTGTAAGCTTTGTCCAACAACGATGCATCTTCCTCCTTATCAGGATTTTTAAGAAGACTTTTCACCGATTTTTCAATCAGTGCATCATAATTCCCTTGTCGCAGCAACTTTTCAGGTGAGGAACAGGAAGCCAGTATCAACATGCTTATACAAAAGCCCGCCAGTAATTTCATCGTTTTTGTTTTTATAGATTTAATCATCCTTGTATGGTTCAACATATTTTTTGTATAAATGGTTTTTTTTAATACTTTTGCCCTGTTCTGCAGGCCCACACCCATTCGGGGAATTAGCTCAGTTGGCTAGAGCGATTGCATGGCATGCAATAGGTCAGGGGTTCGACTCCCCTATTCTCCACGGCTAGTATGTGGGCTTGCCGGAATTCAGATCAAAACTTTACTCCCCTCCCTGGCCTTTGTCCCTCTTTTGGAACGTCTGTACAGGAAAATGGTGATCACCAGTAATGCTCCCAACGAACCTGTTAGTATGATCAGTAACCTGCTTTTATGCTGTTCCTTAAGATATTGTTTGTTCAGGTTGTTGATATACAGATCGATCATTTTTTTGTCTGCCCCGGATTCAGCAAAGTCCTTTCTCTTCAGGGCCTCCTCACTGAGCTTTGACAGGATTTCCTGCGTTTTCTCAATTTCCAGGTCCATTTCATTTTCAGATATCGGGATTTCGATACCTACAGAGGCATGATCAAGTAAATTCAATTCCTCCAGCAGGGCAGCAGCTTTTTCAAAGTTTTTAGATGCCTCAAAGGAAACTGCAAGGGCTTTGATGTTTTTGGCTGAAAGTGCGGTAATGTTCAGGCTGTCAGCAATTCGCCGGCTTTGTTCATAATATTTAATGGCCAGCTGCTGATTTCCGGAGCGGCGATAGGCATTACCGAGATTGAACAAAGTAATGGCCTTGCCAAAATCATAGTTGGATTCTTTTTTTGAAGCCAGTGACCGTGTGTAATATGTTATGGCATCATTGTATTTGTTGTTGATGTATAACAGGTTGCCAAGATTATTTAAAGCCATGGAGGCTTCTTTCCGGTTTCCGCTTTCATTCAGGTTTTTCATCGATTCCTTAAAGAATTTCTCAGCTTCGGTATAATTTCCCATCTCATAATGTGCCACCCCCATTTTATTGTATACCGGCCCCAATGCCTTATTCATTTTCAGTTTCTGAATGAGGTTCACGGTTTTCTCATAGGATAGTATTGAACTGGTGAGTACTTTTTGTTTGTAATAAACATCACCCAGATCATTCATTACATCCTTAAGCCCGGTTTCATCCTTTATACTGTCCTTGATCCTGGCTGACTGCTGGTAATAATCAATGGCATTCTTATAGTCATAGGTTGTTTCATAAACGTTGGCAATATCGGATAATACCTTGGAGGCACCTGGCTTGTCACCCGACTTTTCTTTCAGTGAAAGGGATTTCTCAAAACTATTGAGTGAATTCTGGAAATCACCCGAAGAATAATAGGCATCGGCTATTTCTTCATATACCACGGACACATTCTTCTGCTCGCCATACTTTTCTTCAATTTCAATAGCTTTGCGGTAATAGTTGATCGCAATTTCTTCATCCTTAACCTTTCTGAAGGCATCTGCGATGCTGCTGTAAACTTTTGATCGTGCCAGCATATCGCTGCCTTTTTCTGCCAGACGTAATTCTTCGGCATATGTATCAAAGATAACTTTTCTCAGACTGTCCCTGGCAGTCTGGGTTTGCCTGTCACGGATGAACTGGCTGATATCCGCCTTTTCCTGTTTTGGCTCCGCCGGTTTAACCGCAGCACTTTGCGTAAGCTGTTCCTGTTCCTGTTTCCTTGCCTGCTCCACCTTTCTTTTCACTTCAGCGAGCTCCTTTTCTCCAAGGGTTGCTTCTATGCTTTGCATCTTGAGTTTTGGTTCATCCTCGAAGGGCTTAAGCTCAGCTGCCTTTTCATATTCAAACATGGCCGCCGCATAATTTTTTGAGGCAAGAAAGCCGTCTCCCTTTTTCAGGTGTTCTTTATAAATAGCTGCCTTATCCACAGGCTGGGCAGCGGTGTTATCGACACCATAAACAGGGCAAAACAATGCAGGCAACAGAAATGCCAGCATCATTCCAACAACCCGGTTATGATGTATAAACCCTTTTTTCATAGTTTACAAATTTGATTTGGTATGATGGCCTTGAGGATCACCTGAGGTTAAATTCCGGGTATGGAAAATCCGCCCTGAGATCCTTCAGTCTGCATAGGGTAATACGGAATTATTCCGGGATAGATTCAATCAGGCACACAATTTTTAATGCAAAATTAGCTATTTTTGCCCTGAAACACGAAATTAGACAATTTCCGGTTATGAAACCTGATGCGCGGGATGCTGACAGGTACATCAAGAATCTTATCAGGGCGGGTGAAAGTCAGCAGCTTGATTTTAAATTCGAGATCAGTGATGCAAAAAAAATGGCCCGTACTTTTTCGGCATTTGCAAATACAAAAGGAGGTAAGCTGCTGATTGGCGTCAAGGATAATGGAAGGATCAGCGGAGTTCGCAGTGAAGAGGAAGCATATATGGCCGAATCGGCGGCACATGTTTTTTGCAAACCTTCCATCAAATACGGGTTGAAAAAATGGATCGTCGAGGGTAAACCTATTCTGGAAATTGAGATACCCATGAGCAACATGCGGCCACATTATGCCAGGGATGAATCGGGTGAGTGGACAGCTTACCTGAGGGTACTTGATCAGAATATCCGGGCAAACAGGATAATGGTGAACGTGTGGAAAAATGAAAGCCGGCAGCAGGGAGTTCTCATTAATCTGGGCCGTGAGGAAAAGGTACTTGTCGACTTTTTGTCGGAAAATGACCACATAACCCTGTCAAAATTTATAAAGATCGCACGTACGGGCAGGTTTCAGGCCGAAGAAATTCTGGTTAACCTGATACTTACACGGGTGCTGGTCATGGATGTTACGGAAAGGGCTGTGTTTTACCGGCTTAATCCGGCCAATGCACAAGGTGTCGTGTAAACATGACAATTTTTCAGGAAACACAGCCAGACTAAAAACGGTATAAAATTTGATATATATACATATATAAATATAAATATAAAACGCAAAACAGATGAAAAAATCGTGGTATCTTTTGGCAGGTGTGCTAATCATTTCGATCCTGAGTTGCAAGGGTCAGCCTGATGCTAAACCCGAAGGACAGCCTGAAAGCATCATTGGTAATACCGGCACAGCGGCCAAACAGGTTGCAGCCGCCATTACAGAAACCAACACAGTCCATCAGGCGCCCGTTCATATTACCAAAGCCGACTTTCTGAAACTGGTCATGGATTATGAAAAAAGTCCCGATAAATGGGCATTTAAGGGAGAAGTGCCCTGTCTGATTGACTTTTATGCCGACTGGTGTGCGCCTTGCAGAATTACATCACCCATTCTGGAAGAGCTATCCGGCGAATATGCAGGCAGGATCAACATCTATAAAGTTGACATAGAGAAAGAGCGGGAACTGGCTTCGGTTTTTGGAGTTCAAAGCATTCCCACATTTTTGTTCTGTCCGGTTACCGGGCCACCGACCATTTCCTCGGGTATTGCAAATACACCTGAAGCTACAAAGGACATGTTCAGGAAGCAGATTGAAGAATTGTTGCTGAAAACGGGAAATGACGCTGCCATTTGAAAATAGCCGGCAGGATTTATGCTGGTTATTGAGGGTCTGCATTACGCATTGATTTATCCCTTTTTATCAACATCTGTTTCATGGTGTGTTAATCTGCCGTATTTTTGCTGTCAGGTTTACAATTTCCCTCCATGTTTTTGATCTTCGATACTGAGACCACAGGATTACCGGCGAATTACAATGCACCGGTAACCGATACGGATAACTGGCCGCGCATGGTGCAGCTTGCCTGGGAATGCCACGACGATACCGGAAAACTGACCGCTTCGGAATGTTACCTGATCAAACCTGAAGGGTACACAATTCCCTATGCTGCCGAAAAAGTTCATGGGATTTCTACGGAAAAAGCCATGGCCGAGGGATCCGACCTGAAAACCGTGCTCGTGGAATTTGCCGGAGTGCTGGAGCAGGCATTGGTAATTGTAGGCCACAATGTAGAATTCGATCTGCGCATTCTCGGTGCAGAGTACATCCGGAAAGGTATAACCTCCAGTCTTTTTGAAATTACACAGATTTGTACCAAGGAATTGTCCACTGAATTTTGTGCCTTACCCGGAGGGCGCGGTGGAAAATTCAAATGGCCTACACTTTCGGAGTTGCATGATAAACTTTTCGGCGAGGGATTTGAGGAAGCGCATAATGCTGCGGCCGATGTGGCAGCAACTACCCGTTGTTTCCTGGAACTCGTCCGCAGGGATGTGATCCTGCCTCGCGACCTTAAGGTAGACCCGCAACTGGTAAAGGGATTTAAAAGTGCAAATCCGTCCGTTATTCCACCTGTAGAAATCAGGCCAAAACCGGACAGGCAGGCTTTGGATACCGATGTGCCTGTTGAAAAGACAGGAATTGTTATAGGGGAGAGTTCAAAGCCTGATAAAATTCCTTTTACCCATCTGCACGTTCACTCCCAATATTCGATTCTTGACGGGGCAGCGGTGATTAAGAATTTGATCGCCAAAGCCAAAAGCGATAACATGAAAGCACTGGCAATCACTGACCACGGTAATATGTTTGGTGCTAAGGAATTCCATAATGAGACCCGGAAGCAGGGAATAAAACCCATCCTCGGATGTGAAGTATATGTTGCCCGCCGCTCCAGGCATGAAAAATCTGACAAGCTTGATGGCGGAGGTTTTCACCTTGTGCTGCTTGCAAAGAACAAGGAGGGGTATAAAAACCTGATCAAACTCGTTTCTTACGGATGGACAGAAGGATTTTACTACAAACCCCGCATCGACAAGGAATTGTTGCGACTTTACAGCAAGGGTCTTATTGCTTCTTCAGCGTGTCTTCACGGAGAAATTCCATGGCTCCTGCTCCATGAGGGTATTGATGCCGCAATGCAGGCAGTGGAGGAATACCGGAAAATTTTTGGGGATGATTTCTACCTTGAACTGCAGCGTCATCCTTCGGGTGAACCGAAGATAGACCGCGAGGTGTATGAAAACCAGGTATTTGTTAATACACAGCTGCAGAATATTTCCGCCGGGACCGGCATAAGGTGTATCGTTACCAACGACGTACATTTCATCAACGAAGAGGATGCTCCTGCGCACGACAGGCTTTTATGCATAAGCACCGGTAAGGATGTGGATGATCAGAACCGTTTGCGATATACCAGGCAGGAATGGCAAAAGACTCAGGATGAGATGAGGGCCTTGTTTGCCGATGTGCCGCAAGCCATTGCCAATACACAGGAAATTGTCGACAAGGTTGAACAATATGAGCTGAACAGTGATCCGGTAATGCCGGACTTCCCCATACCGGAAGGATTTCCGGATGCCAATGAATACCTGCATTTTCTTACTTACGAAGGCGCCGGAAAGCGTTACCCCGGGATGAATGAGATGGTGAAGGACCGTATTGAATTTGAACTGGAAACAATACAAAAGATGGGTTTCCCGGGATACTTTCTAATTGTATGGGATGTGATACGGGCAGCCCGGGAGATGGGGGTTTCTGTCGGACCCGGAAGAGGTTCCGCTGCGGGTTCGGTGGTAGCCTATTGCCTTAGGATTACCGATATCGACCCGATAAAATATGATTTGCTGTTTGAGCGGTTCCTGAATCCCGACCGGATCTCGATGCCGGATATCGACATCGACTTTGATGAAGACGGCAGGGAAAAGGTGTTGCAGTATGTGGTAAAAAAATATGGCAGGGAGCGGGTGGCCCATGTTATTACTTTTGGCACCATGGCGCCGAAAATGGCCATACGCGATGTGGCCAGGGTGCAAAAACTTGAATTATCCGAGGCCGACCGGCTGGCTAAGCTGGTACCAGATACTCCGGGGATTACATTTAGGGACACTTATGAAAGAGTACCTGCGTTAGTGGCAGAGAAAAATTCAAATAACCAACTGATCGCGAGTACACTGAAATATGCCGAGGTGCTTGAAGGTTCGGTAAGGCAAACCGGAGTTCATGCCTGTGGGATCATTATCGGAAGAGACAGCCTGGAAGAGTACATTCCCATTTGCAGGAATAAGGATGCCGACTTAAATGTGACACAGTTTGAAGGATCACACATTGAATCGGTTGGTATGCTGAAAATGGACTTCCTGGGTCTGAAGACACTTTCTATTATCCAGGACACCCTGGATAATATCAGGATCTCGGGAAAGCCGGAGGTTGATATTGACAACCTGGCACTGGATGATGCCAGGACTTATGAGCTTTACAGCCGGGGGGAAACAACCGGGTTATTCCAGTTTGAATCGGAAGGGATGAAGAAGCACCTGAAGGCGCTGAAGCCAAACCGTTTTGAAGATTTAATAGCCATGAATGCCCTTTACCGGCCGGGCCCCATGGATTATATCCCCAGTTATGTGAACCGCAAACACGGGAAAGAGGAGATCATTTATGATATTCCCGAAATGGAGGCCTATCTGAAGGACACCTATGGCATTACGGTTTATCAGGAGCAGGTTATGCTTCTTTCACAACTGCTTGCCGGATTTACAAAGGGAATGGCTGATTCACTCCGGAAAGCCATGGGGAAGAAAATTGTTTCCATGATGAATGAGCTGCGGGTGAAATTTGAAGAGGGTTGTATCCGGAACGGGCATGATCCGAAAACAGTCCAGAAAATATGGAAGGATTGGGAATCATTTGCACATTATGCTTTTAACAAGTCCCATTCCACCTGTTATGCATTAATATCGTATCAGACTGCCTATCTGAAGGCGCATTATCCGGCTGAATTTATGGCGGCTGTGCTGAGCCGGAACCTTAATGACCTGAAAAAAGTCGGTTTTTTCATGGATGAATGCCGGCGAATGGGAATACGGGTGCTGGTACCCGATATCAATGAAAGCTTTGCACGATTTACCGTTAATGCCGAAGGTCATATACGGTTTGGTCTTGCAGCGATAAGGGGAGTAGGTGAATCGGCGGTGGATCATATCATTGGAGTAAGAAAGGCCGGAGGCTTGTTCAGGGATGTTTATGACTTTGTAGAAAGGGTCAATAATAACACGGTAAGCAAGCGATGCCTGGAGGCACTGGCTATGGCCGGTGGATTTGACAGCTTCAGGGATATACAGCGTCACCACTTTTTTGAAGCCGATGAGGGAGGCGCCGGGTTCATAGAATCGCTTATCCGTTATGGCAGTAAGATGCAAAGCCAGTCCGGCACAGCCCCCACGCTGTTCGGCAACATGGATACAATTGAAGTTATTAAGCCAAGACCTTCCAAAGCACAGGAGTGGCCACCCCTGGTTAAGCTCAATAAGGAAAAGGAAGTTATTGGCATTTATTTATCAGCGCACCCGCTGGATAATTTCAAACTCGAGATCAACCAGTTCTGTAACGAAACACTATCCGGCCTGCGTGATCTTGAATCACTCAGGAACAAAGAACTGACGATTGCTGGAATGGTAACCACAGTAAGACATGCAACAACAAAAAATGGAAAACCCTATGGATCCTTCACCATAGAGGATTATTCAGATACGTTTTCAATGACTCTCTTCAGTAAAGATTATGAAAACTTCCGGAAATATCTTTATGAAGGCTATTCCCTGCTGATCCGCGGCAGTGTTGGTGAAAACACCTGGAAAAAAACGCCGGAACTTGAATTTAAAATTAAAAGCATGAACATGCTTAGTTCAGCCCGGGATGAACTGGTGAAGGGCATTCAGATCAAACTGCCACTGGACATGTTGACAGACAGTTTTATAAAGGACTTTTCAGGATTTGCCAGGCAGAACGGGGGCTGCACGAACTTAAAGATCCTGGTGTATGATCCGGCCGAAAATATAGGTGTTGATTTGTTCAGCCGTTCGCAACGGATAGCGCTTACCGATGAACTCATCGATTTTTTGACCAATAAGAATGAATTGGAGTTCAAACTGTATTGATTGAGGTTTTTTGTTAGCGTACAGTTTTATAAATTTGCACCTGTAGAAAAAGTAAATTTTTGTAATAATTCAATACCTGATAATTATGGCTGTTATCTTAACTGATTCAAATTTTGATGACATTGTTCTTAAGGCTGATAAGCCTGTATTGGTTGACTTTTGGGCTGAATGGTGCGGACCTTGCAAGGTTATCGGACCAATCGTGAATGAAATTGCGGAGGACTACAAGGACAAAATAATCGTGGGCAAGCTCGATGTTGACAGCAATCCTGGTGTATCTGCCAAATTTGGGATCAGGAATATTCCAACTGTTCTTTTTTTTAAGGATGGACAGGTTGCCGACAAACAGGTTGGCGCTGTTCCAAAGGGTAATCTGGTAAACAAGGTTGAGGCCCTGTTATAGTAGGGTCTGATAAACCGGATTATGGTATTACGATATTTCAACGGCAACCGGATCAGCGTTTTAATCGTTATTGTCCTGCTTCCTGTTGCTTATTGGATACCTTCCTTATTTACAGCCACATCCCCGGCAACTCCATATGTTAGCGAAGCTCCGTTGGGTGAATTGTTGTTGTCGTTTAATATCAGGTACAGGCTGCTTTCCTCATTGGCAGCTCTGTTGATTGTATTGTTAAACGGATACCTGCTGGTGCAGCTGAATACGATTTACATTTTTATTCCCGGCAGGACCCAGCTCCCGGCATTGTTTTATTTTATACTCGTCACAGGTTTCTATCAGTTACATCAGCTTAATCCGGCATTAGTAGCCTCATCCCTGATAATCATTTTATTTTACAGGCTCTTAAACACTTACAAAGATGAGGCAACATCGTATAATTTCATGGATGCCGGTATCCTGGTTTCACTTGCCGCACTATTTTATTTTCCTGCCCTGGCGCTTTTGTTGTTAATACCCATCAGCCTGGTGAATCTCAGACCTTTTAACTGGCGCGAATGGGCCTATTCAATTCTGGGTTTGCTGCTCCCTTTTATTTTCCTTTTCTCCATATACTATCTGGCTGATATTCCTGTTTCGGATTATTTTAATAAACTCGCAGGATCCTTTGAACAGGGCAAACAGGTTTTCAGGACAGGCGTAATCATCAACTGGACGTATGTTTTTCTGAACCTTGTGATCAGCAGTTATTTTATGATATCCCTTATCGGGAATATAAAAATCCATGCCAGGAAGTTCTTCATTCTTTTTTTCTGGTTTTTTCTGGTGTCTGTTCTGATCTACCTGGTGATACCGGGAACGGGAAATGAAATGGTTTATTTTCTGTCGGTTCCCCTGGCTTTTCTGTTCGGCCATTACTTCCTGAAATGCAAACGGAACTGGATCAACGATCTGTTATTTTTGTTGTTTCTGGTATTGTTGGTGTTACAGCGGATAATATAAAAGCCGGTATCTTTCAAACGAATACCGGCTTTAAGATCCTGAATGGAATATCAGAGCTTTTTTACATACGACATAATTCCCACGCCCTCTCCGGCACGTCCTTCCTTAAAAGAAATGAAAACGTGGTAAACACTTGTCTTCTGGCATTTAAAATCGAAATATGGAAAATCTTTTCCTGTTGCGCTGATGAAAGTACTTCCCAATAAGGTATTCATGTCAAGTAGCTGAAGTACAGCTTCTCCGTCGGAGTTTGCTGCAGTGCATATCGAAAAACGGTATACGACATTCTTACTGAGCAAAAGAGCAAATCTGGCAGTAGGAGGAGCACCACCCGGAGTACCCTGGTCAAGTTTCACCACAAAATCCTTTAGATACATAACATCGCCCGCATTGGCGGCACATTGTGCCGTAAGTTGTGAAACATCTTGTGCATGGATGAAAGCAGACCAGGCGAATACAAAGACCGAAAAAGCGATAATGAATTTCTTCATAATTATAAGCTTATTAACCTGTTGCGGACTTGTTCTGTAGTTTCAATAATACTTTTAAGCAGTTCGGGAGAAATCTCCACGATACTTTTGTCATGCTGGACGATGATAAGCATTCCGTTTTCTTCAACCATCTCAGGTTCACCTATTTCAATGCGGATGTTCACAGCCTGGAACAGATCTTTTATTTTTCCGAGCTCAACCAATAGATTTGCATACTGCTTGTCCTGCTGGTATTTATCCAGGATAAGAACCAGCTGATCGAGTGTCAGCTTTTGTTCCCCGATCCGCTCTGCCAGTTGCTGGTTTGGTGAGATTTCATATACCTGGGTTCCGAGGTAAAGACCTTCGATCCACACACCGGTAACGATCAGTGCGCTGAGGTTGGTGCGATTATTTGAATGAAGATATTTATCCATTTCATTAAAACTGTGAACAGATATATACATCAGCGAATCGAGATTTTTACTGTTGGTAGCCAGCCTCTTCAGGGTGGTAAAATCAAAGAACTGTCCTACCTTAATGGCGTCTGACAATGTTTTAATAGCAGTGAGGTAATCAATTACGGCTGATGTTTTATTGTTCATATTCAGGTACCCGAGATCAGCAGCATAAATCCCAAGGTTGAGTGCCTGCTGGTAACTTGTGGTTAAATTTCCAACCCTGTCGGTAGGTGAAATATACCTGTTGGAGTAAGGAACACCAAGCTCTTTGATCATGGCTGCCATTTCAACAGGCGAGGATATGTTTTGCACGATATCCCGCATTACCTCTTCGGAAATTTCAATCCCCATATTAAGAACGGAATCCGGTATTTCGAGGCTGGCATCTTTTCCAGCTCCGCCTGATTTGCAGGATCCTGCTACAACCAGCGCAATAAAAAGATATATAAATAATTTGGGCATAGTCCTGATGTTGGTTTGTACAACAAAAATAACGATTGATTAATTGATATTAAAAATAAATGATGATCAATTTCAACTTTTCTTTTTAAAACGTTGGGAGAGGTTAATAAGTTTCTTAAACCATTCAAAATATAAAGCCACATACAGCAAAAGTGTCAGTAACCATACTACAGTCATGTTATACCAGTAGGTGTCAAAGGTTTTACCAAGGAAAGGTTTGACAGGAGAATAAAAGTGAGTCCTTATGGTAAAAGGGCCTTTAACAAAAGGATCCTGGTAGATGGGGTCGTAATGTTGAACGAGTTGATGCTCGTACTCCAGAATTTTGTTCTTTTCATATACTTTCCGGACGATGTCGGAAATACCCTCGTTATGATACTGATCTCTAAGCTGGTTATATGCATCAGGGTCCCTGTCGAGGTAAAAATTGAAATAATTCTCTTTCTGACGGCTGATCTTCTGGAATATATCGCCATAATACTGGTCAAGGGACTTTAAGTATTCAACAAGAAGATCAGCAGTATTCCGGTCAAATTTGCCCGGTACAAGATTATCCGGTTCCTTAAACGGGGCTACCCCGGCATTGCGCGCAGATTCTTTCCTCACTTCGTTGTTTATCACAAGCAGGTCATTGGCCGACAGGTTCACGGTGCCAACATTGTCAACCTCATTTTTTATGCGTTCGAGCCTTTCAAATAGTTCGGGGAGCCAATATACCTTCCTGAAATCCGACTGGCTTTCTTCTTTTTCGATCTGGTACAGTTTTGATCCGAGGAATTTATTATCCTTGAACTGGTGGACCATCAATGCTTCGTAAGACCATTTTGTTACCATGAATTCGGCAATAACGGGCACTTTATCCACACGGCTGACCTTGCGGTTAAGCTTGTCAAAACTGAACATGGCACCGCTCAGTATCATCATCGGGATCATCACCAGCGGTATAAGGATATAAATGGTAACTGCCGAATTAAATGAGGCTGAGATATTAAGACCCAGCATATTGGCAAAAGCTGCTGTGGAGAAAAGTGCCAGCCAGTATGTGAATGTCATGTCCCTGATACCCAGGAACTGGTTGGCAACAACCACAAAAAGAATCGACTGTATGGCTGAAATCGCAAACAGAATAACAATTTTGGATACCAGATAACTCGATCGGCTGAGGTTGAGAAAGCTTTCACGTTTCAGTATTTTCCGGTCGCGAAATATTTCCTCGGCACTTATGGTGAGGCCCAGGAACAGGGCTACGATGAGTGCCATAAAAATGAAGATCGGGATATTTTCATTCACCCTGAAAATATACTCGCCCGAATTCGGATCTTCGATATAGCGGATGATGAAGGACAATATAAAACCCAGCAAGGGTGCTTCGAGGAGACTTAAAGCAACGTATTGTTTGTTGCTGATCTTTGAAAGGAAGTCGCGGACAGTATATATGCCGAACTGTTTTATCCATCCCGGGATATTCAGGTTATTCGGGGGGGATCCTTCGCCTGTTTTCAGTTCCCTGTTGTTTGCAAGCAGTTTATAATGTTCTTCCCATTGTGACGGCGTAACTTTCCGGGCATCGGTATAATTTCCGAATTCATCCACCACCTTGGCTTCGATGATATTAAAGATCAATTCGGGATTTACATTTCCGCATGCCTGGCACTCACCTACTTCACTGTTGATCTGAACGTCGAGCTTTTTAAAGTACATGACCGCTTCCACCGGATTTCCATAATAGATCATATAGCCGCCGGTGTCAAGTATGATCATCTTGTCAAACATCTTATAAATCTCGGAAGATGGCTGATGGATGACTACAAAAATGAGTTTGCCTTTCAGGGCCAGTTCGCGCAGGAGGTCCATCACGTTCTCGGAATCCCTCGAAGAAAGACCGGATGTCGGCTCGTCCACAAACAGGATAGATGGTTCCCGGATAAGCTCAAGAGCTATGTTTAACCTTTTTCGCTGGCCACCGCTGATCATTTTCTTCATCGGAGAACCTACCTTGAGGTCTTTGCGGTCATACAGCCCAAGATTCTGCAGGGTCCGGATAACCATTTCATCCAAATCCTCTTCGCTTATATTTTTAAAGCAGAGTTTGGCATTATAGTACAGGTTCTGGTAAACAGTAAGTTCTTCGATGAGGAGATCATCCTGTGGTACGAGTCCGATCACCCCTTCAAGTTTTTCCTGCTGTTGATGAAGATTTATCCCGTTGATGAGAACTTCACCTGATGATGGTGCTTCGATTCCGCATAGCACATTCAGCAAGGTTGTTTTACCAGCACCGCTGGCTCCCATTATACCGATAAGCCGGCCATGTGACTCGGAAAAGTTTATTTTGTGAAGCCCGATATTGCCATTGGTGAATTTGAATTCAAGTTCATTGGCAGTAAAGGTGATCTGGTTTTCAACGTTATCAGCCAGAAAATGTGCAACCACATCACTGTAATACACAGGAGCGGCTTTGGGTAATTTTACTGTACTCCCGTTTGCAAAAAGGTAAATACGGTCATTGCGCACCGGCAGGCCGTTCAGGAACAAGTCTTCGTTCCCGGTATATTTCAGGAAGTACAGGTCAACACTATTGATCTTAAGCACAAAAATATTACCATGAAGATGCTTGGTCGGGATTTTTTTTGCGCTTCGCAGCTCATCGTGCCTGTCGTTGATTATTAAAATATTGGAATCATCCAGTTCGGAAGCTTCATTCCTGATCACAAACGACTCAATACTGAAGAACTCGTCTTTGGCAACTTTGAATACATCGGCAACCGTATTGATGATCTGCATGCGCTGGTCGGAGAATTTCCGGTCGGCATTTACAATTTCGAAAAGCCTCACCAATACAACAACCTTTTGTTTCTGTGTAAGGGTTTTATTGATTTTTTTGCATAGTCCGAGAATTCTTACTGAATCCCTTACTGAGGTGAGCTTTCGTGTATTTTTTTCCTCATCGTTCTCGGGTTCATTTTCTGATTCCACCAAACCACTGTACTCGCTGAACAATGTATAATACTCCTTAACATTCTCGTCATTAAGCTGCTGAAGCAGGAAATTTTTCACATATTCCACCTGGGTGGATTCAACACCTTCATCCTGTTTTGCAATAATTGCAAACAGTTGCATCAGCGCTTTGAGAATCTCTTCACTCATTCAGTCAAGGGAATTATCGGATCAGGCTTAAATAATCTTCCTTCAGGTGTGATTATCACTGGTAGGAAACCTGTTCGAACGGAACATCTACAATATCAGCATACTCTTCACCTGCTTCGGCCATATCCTCGTCATCTTCGGGATAATGCCACCGGATAACGACTTCGTTTCCTTTTTCATGGAGCTCCTCAAGCTTCATCAGAATATCGAGCAGCAGTTTTGAAGAGGCCGTGTTGAAATAGGTGAGTTTAAAATTGAAAACTGTTTTCGTGGCCGGATTCTCAGCGTAATCATTCAGCCAGTTCAATACGGGTTCATAAAATGAACTGACATCTTCGGGCAACGATCGGCCGCTGATTTCAAGGATTTCATTCTCGGCGTCGAGTATTATTTTCGGGGTATCTTCCGTTCCCTGAATTTTAATTGTTTCCATAAAATATATTTTTTAATTATCTGATCGTGAAATGGTGGAAGTTAAAAGGAAAAATGAGGTATCATCGGAAATGGGAAGAAAATGGTATTCCAGTTCCTTGTTTGTTTTTCTTTTAATATCAATAAATCCCAGGCCGGCTCCGCCTTTTTCCGAAAGTCTGCCTTCTTTCATTTGTTTCTTGTACAGTTCCTTGAGTTCTTCCTTATCCATACGGTTTATATTTTCAAGCAGTTCGGTAAGGTATTCGATCTTGTCATTTTCCACAGCATTGCCAGTGGTTACACTGTATTCATTTTCCCCCTTGCTGACCAGGAAAATTCCCCTGCCCGAGAACAAATAGTCGTTTGAGGTAAAATCATCGGCGTGTTTGCTGATATTTTGCAGACATTCAACCATAACATGAAATACCTTTCGCTGTACGGAATTCGGCTCGTCCTCTTTGGACATGTTCGATTCAGTGAGGGATGTAAAAGCCTTGGTGATCTGATGGGTAATTTCACCTTCATATACCAGGGTAATTTCATGTGCCTTCATGGATTTGTAGAATTCGTATACAAACTCCAGGAAACCTTTCACATCTTTTTTATTATCCATAGGTTATTGATTTATTACAATATTACTAAAATTCAATTCCAATTAGCAGAACGTCGTCGATTTGCTTTCCGTCGCCTTTCCATGTTTCAAAATCCTCGGAAAACAGGTTGCTGTATTTTTCAATGGGCAGGTCTTTGTTTTCAAGTATGAGTTCACGGATTCGTTTGGGAGAGTATTTTTTATCTTCGGGTCCTCCAAGTTGGTCAGGCAAGCCGTCAGAGAAGAAGAAGAACTTGTCTCCGCGTTTGTAATTGATCATGTAGTTGGTGAAATTCTCTTCTTCTTTTTTACGGTGGGGTATACCGCCAATGGCCTTGCGGTTGCCTTTGTATTCGATAAGCTCGCCGTGTCTCAGCAGGAACAGCGGACGGTGGGCTCCGGCGTATTGCAGTTCCCGGTCGATATGATTGATCTTGCAGAAAGCGATATCCATGCCATCGCGTGCTTCAGCCTCCTCGCTCTCCTGTTTCAGCGTTTTTCTCACACCGAAATGCAGGAGATCACACACTTCAGAAGCCGAAATTTTGTGGTCGCGGTCAACTATGTTGTTCAGCAGGAAGTAGCCGACAAATGAAAGCAGGGCTCCGGGAACGCCATGTCCTGTGCAATCTACGGCAGCTATATATATATCATTCCCGCGGTTGAAGAACCAGGGGAAATCACCGCTTACCACATCCCTGGGTTTGTAGTATATGAATGATTTCGGGAGGTGCTCCCGTACCAGCCTGATATCGGGAAGGATAGAGGTCTGGATACGCTGGGCATAGTTGATAGAGTCTTCAATCTTCCTGTTCTTATCCTGGATTTCATGTTCAATCTGCTTGGCTTCGGTAATATCATGCCCGACAAACAGGATGGTTTCAAGTTCGTTCTCATTGAATTCAGGGATGGCAGCAAAACTCATGATCCTGTCGGTCTCCCGGCCATCAATCAATGCCGGAATTGTAATTTCAGCCTGGGTTTTGTTGGGATACGATTTAATATTATCTATAGATTCCCGGAAGTAGTTGAGAAGGACCGTGGAAATACCTATTTCATTGAGTGTTTTGTTGATAAGATCCATGGGATCGATGCCCATAAAGGAAGTAACAATAGGATTTGCATAAAAGAACTGGCCAACTGTGCTTAACCTGATAATCAGATCAAGTGAGTTTTCCGACAGGGCCTGCATTTTGCTTTTCAGCCTTTCTTCCCGTTCGGCGCGTTTGCGTTCCGTAATGTCGGTGGAATTGATGATGATCCCTTCAATGGCGGGATCGTTGAGCAGGTTACGTCCGGTTGCTTCCAGGAATATTTTTTGCCCGTTCTTTTTCATGTAGGTGTACTGGATAGTAACCGGTTCACCCGGGCTGGCAAGCAATTGCTTGAACATGCCACGCATGCTGGTTTCACCTTTACGGGTAAGCCGGTCGATATCCTTGCCATGCATCATCTCTTCGGGAGTAAAGCCAAGTATCTTAATAACGGAAGGACTTTCGTACTTCATGACCATATTTTCATCATAAATGGCAATGATCTCCGAGGCATTTTCAAGTAATGAAAATTGCCTTTTTTGCGCGTTTTCAACCTCCAGGATCTTTGCCTCGAGGTGTTCATTCGACTTTTTAAGCTCTTCCTGCGTGGCTCTCATTTCCTCGGCATTTTGCCTGAGCTCTTCTTCGTTCTCCTGAAGCTCAAGAGTCATCTGCTGTGATTCAAGGAGCAGTTTTTCGGTGCGCTGATTGATCTTAAGATTAGAGAATGTCCTCGCGATAATTTCACCCAACTCCTTCAGGAAGCGAATGGTGAGGTTGGGAATCTGATCTTCCAGGGATGCAAATTCCATCACACCCTGGAGCTTCTCATCGGTAATAAGGGGGATGAGCAACAAACTCCTTGGCTTTTGATCACCCAGCAATCCTGAGGAAATCGTTACATAATCTGCCGGAATTTCTGTACGGTATACATAGTCCATCTCATATGCGCATTGCCCGATCAGACCATAACCAAGCTCAAATTCCTTTGTCAGTTCCCTGTTGCGGTTATAAGCAAAGGTGGCTTCGTTTACAAGTATCTTCCTGTCTTCATCATAAATATACAGTGCTCCCTGGACCAGCCGGGAATAAGTCACCAGTGACCGTATAACCTGAGTGGCCAGTTCATCTATTTTGTTATACTGTCGCAGGATATCGGATATGGTTTCTTTTCCTTCTGCTATCCATGACTGTTCGGTCTCTTTCCTGGTGTTCTGCAACAGATTATCCCGCATGATCAGGAGTGATTGCGCCATGATATCATGATCGGCACTCACAGTCAATTCGGTATGATATTTTCCTTCCCCTATCTGTTTTGCAAATTCTGCCATATTGTTGATACGGGCGTCGCGTTCACTGAGTTGTGAGGCAACATGAGCATTTGATCTTTTCCGCTTGTTATCCAGCAGGAATGCACCTATGATCAGCACCACAGGGGCCATGTCGATTATCCAAAGCAGGGGATTGTTGCTGTGAATTGTTCCGATACCTGCAAAAGAAACAGTGATCCTGTTGCGGACAAACTCAATGATCCAGGCTGCAAAAGGAAAGGTCATTCCTGCCACCAAAGCAGTTACAAACGTTTCCGTATTCACGATGTCTGCCAGGATATTATTTCTCTTTTCTTCGTTCATCGTTGTCAGGCAGCAATAAATTTAATTAATTTAAGTCCCAGTTCATCAGAAACCTTAATGAGTAACTTCCTGGTAATTTCGTCGGGTTTTTTAAAAGCGGCAAGCTCTATAACGGCAATGGTCTCCTTGTCGTTTACTACAGGCACCAGCAGCAGAAACCTCGGTTTTGAACTTCCCAGACCGGAGGTGACGCTGAAATAATCTTCGGGAACATCATAGATAATCATGATCTGCCGGGTTTCGGCAACCTCACCGGTAAGGTTTTCTCCACTGCTGAACGGCAGGGGTTTTTGTCCGGTAAGGGCATATTCTCCGGCAGGAATAAAAATCTGATTCTGCGGGTCTTTCAGGTAAAGGATGCCCTGCACAAATCCCATATGCTTGCTGAGATTGGAGAGTACTTTATTACAGAACCCTGCCTGTGAACGAGTTCCCTGCATGCCTGAAAGAATGTTTTCCACGGTCTTATCCAGGTTTTCTTCTTCAATCTTCTGTTCATTGGTTTCTTCGGCATTTCTCTTTTCGATCTCTTTAAGCATATCGGCTTTGCCTGATTCGAATGCGGTTTTCATGTCACGGTCAAGGATTTTCACATCCGTGGACCTGTAGGCAATCGTGAACAAAAGTATTCCCGCGATAAACAGCAACAGCAGAAATAAAATCACCCATCCTTCGTGCCTGATATCGGCGGTAAGCAAAGAATTCCACAACGTCACGAAAGAGAGCAGAAAAGCTGCCACCATAACAACCAATGCTGCAATACTGTACTGCCGGTATTTGCCCGTGTTAATCATCGGATCACTTTATCTTTAAAAGAAAACCAATTATCTGATCTGTGGTATATACGCAATCCACCCTTGTAAGTTGCAAGGCTGACTGTGTCATTGTTTTTACTTCGCATTCCTGCGGATCCTGGACAATTGCAATACCCCCGTTGTCATGAACTTTCTTAAGGCCCCAGGCCCCGTCTTTATTAGCCCCGGAGAGAATGATACCAACAAGTTTTTCACGGTAGGCGTTGGCCGCAGTAACAAAAGAAAGATCTATGGAGGGTCTGGAATGATTCACGACATCCTCTGTAGAAAGTGCAATGCGATTGGCCAGTTCCACATACATGTGATAATTTGCCGGGGCAAGATAAGCCTTCCCGGGACGCAGCAGATCCTTATCATAGGGTTCTTCAACCGGAATATTCGATTTTAGTGACAGTGCTTCAACAAAACCCGAACGGACATGTTTTAACCGGTGGAGGCATAGTAAAACCGGGATCGGAAATGTTTTGGGCAGCGCACTCAGTATTTTTGTCACAACCTGAAAACTGCCTGCGGAGCCGCCTATTATAACTGCTTTATAGCCCATGGTTTCAGCTCAGTATACGTTTACGGTAAACACTTTCGTTTTCATTGATAACTTCAAAATCCTTTATTGCAATATTTCCTGAAATTTTTTCACGGATACCCAGAACCAGATGTCCTGAGCCGGATAACGATTCATGCAGTAATAGCAGGACCCTTTCCTGCAACGTAGGATTAAAGTATATCAGGTTGTTTCTGAACAAGATCAACTTGTTGTTTTGGGGTGCGTTATCAAAGTTAATATTAAGTTTACGAAATTCAACGTTGCCGATCAGCGAGGCATCCCGGAATACACAGTTCCGGTCGTCCTTATAGTATGTTGAAAAGTTCTTGTTCCCGTTAAACCGCTTATAGTTTTCTGCCGATACCTCCAGTTTTTTCGTATCATGGCTGCCTTCCTTTATTTTTTCAATACTTTTATCACTGATGGCGGAGGCGATAATATGGACCTTATCGAGCAAACCTGTTTCGCTGAGCAGGATGGAAAGTGAATATAACTCGCTGCCTGAAACACAGCCGGGAAGCCAGATCTTGAATTTACCGATGTTTTTTTCAATGGCAGCCTGGAAGTATTCTTCCCTAAGCCATCGCCAGAGTGAAGGGTCCCTGAACAACTCGGTGGAGGGAACGGAGATCTCATACAGGAATGTATCAAAAAAAGCGGGTTCCTCCTGCAGTTTTTTTATCAGTATGTCGGGAGATGGTATGCTATTCCGGAACATTAACCTTTCAAGACGCTGCTTAAATGAAGTCAGGGCATAATTCGAAAAATCATAATCGTATACCGATTTTATTGCCCGGATGATTTCGCGAAGATCCACTATCCCCAAGTCAGTCATTTTTAATCGGTTTTTCAGCATATTTATACATGCGTGTTACGGGTTGTTCGCACCGGAAATGTCGGCAGTAAAATTTATATAGTTGATCACAATACCATCACGGTTCAGCACAGCTGTAAAATGATGCTTCAGCCGGAACTCCTTTTTGCCAATCCGTACGTTCTCAAAGGCAAAGGTCTGATTGTTATTCCGGATATGTTCCCAGAAAAGGGTGTCCGGATTCAGGGATCCGTCAAACATCTGCTGATGGGTTTTGCCAATAAGTTCCTCCCTGTTTCTGCCCAGGAAGATGCAAACCCTGTCATTGACCTCAAGAATTAAGCCTTCGAGATCATATTCAATCACAAACATTGTATTGGCTATCGCATCGGCAATTCCCTTCATTTCTTCCTCACGCCTGGAGGATTCTTCCTGCGTGGCCTTCAGTTCTTCCATGTTCTGACGCATTTCTTCTTCCTGTTCAGCCATTTCGAGGGCTTGTTGCTGCGATTTGGAAAGAAGTTCGGAAGTACGCTGGTTATTCCGGGTGTAAACAATTGTGGAGCCCAAGCTTTTAGCAACCTGCTCGGCAAAGAATATCTCATGTTCCTTGTACCGGTAAAGGGAAGCGATTTCAAGAACTCCAATCAGTTCGTTCTCATGCATTACAGGCACCAGCAACAGGTTATCGGGTTTGGTGTCCCCCAGTCCGGAAGTAATCGAAATATAGCCGGCAGGTATTTCAGTAAGGTTAATGGATTGTTTTTCAATTGCACAGGTGCCAACCAGCCCTTCTCCCAATGACAGCGTTTTCTGCATGTATTTCTTACGGTTATAGGCAAAAGCCGAGATCAGCCTGAGCACTGATTCGGAATCACCGGCACCGTCGATCAGGAAGAATCCGCCCTGGATGGCATTCAGGTATTTGACCAGTTCCCGGATAAAGTCATCTCCAAGCCGGGTTATATTGTCACTGCTTGTGCGCAGGATGGCCGAAAAATTCGCCAGCCCTTCATTGATGTAACGTCGCTTCATGGCTTCCTCATCGTTCTTTGCCTGCATTGCAGCAGTTTCCCTGATTTTCTGCCGGAAGCGGGCCAATTGATTGCCCAGGGCATCATTTTCACCGGCAGGTGTCAGGGTTGTGTCCAGGATACCATCATTCAGCGAACCCGTAAAATCAACTTTTTCCTGCAAGGCTTTTGTAAGTTTTCCCAGGTTAGTTTCAACCTGCCGGATCTCAGGCAAGCTCTGGGAAACAACAGGATCAGGGGGGATCTCTCCCCCGGCAAGCCTGAGTGTATGCCCGGCAATATTCAAAAGTGGTTTGGATATAAAGGCGTTGGTTATAACTATCAGAAGCATAATACAAAACACCGTAAGCAAAAGGACTGCAAGGAATCCCGAAAAAGTCCACCAGGCACGTATCCGGTCCGTTTTTTCGCCTACCAGGATCTTCAAACCTGAAAAGGAGGTAAGCAAATTGCTGAAAGCTTGTTCAAGATCAGCAACGATTCCTTGGGTATCGGCGGTTCCGATACGCTTTTCGAGGGCGATCATATTTCCCGTAAACGTCATATAGCCATCGAGGTCTTCCATACTGATCCCTCCGTCTTCGGGTATAAGCCGGTTTCGTATTTCTTCCGCTGTCCGGGAGATTTCTTCCAGCAACCGCGGGTCATTTTGAAGCCGGTAATTTGTTTCAAGCTGTTTCATCCTGGTCAGGCTGTTACCAATGTCCTCATCGGGAGGATTTGAAACAGAAAGCATCCGGTTGCTCAGCCCTGTCCAGCGCATGATCAAACCGGTATTTTCATTGCCTTTTTCCCGGATAGCACTGAAAAAGCTGCTGAGATTGTTCTCAAAGTTGTCAAGAGCGAGCGAGAAGTCATTTATCGACGATGAAACGATATTATCTCTGCTTATCCGGTTTTTGTTACCCAGGAATTCCAGATCCACCCTGACAGCTTTGATTAACCGGCCGGCTTCCTCTTCGGACTTTAATTCGGTGCCTGCGAAGAGATTATTTTCATTCACCAGACCAATCAGATATTCCGACCGGATTGCCCTGAGTTGCATGATATTGCTTTCAGCTGAAACTATCTGATGGTGAATTTTTTCGGCCTGGTTAACTGGCAGCCGGAAAAGCCAGTTCAGGATGAGTACCAGTGCGGCAAAAAGGATAAACCCAAGACCGAAGAACAAGTTTTTGTTCATGGCCGGTATGTATTTTTTTAGGTTCATATTTCCGTATTTTGCAAATAATCTTTTGGTTTTCAAATTATTCAAATATATCGTAACTGACTCAATTTTTAAAGTAAGCATGTCCTTTTTTTTGAAATTTAGCAGCATGAGCGCCCAGTATGGTTTCATGCATACCCAAAATCAGGCAGCCGTTGTCATATAAGTTCTGATGATACAGGTCAAAAACTCTGCACTGCAGGTTGTAATTGAAATAGATGATGACATTCCGGCAAAGGATGAGATCGAATTTAACATACAGCGTATTGCTGTCGCTTACAAGGTCAAGCTTTTTGAATACCGGCTTTTCCCGGAGAAATTCATTCATTTTGATCGTATCGTTGGCCTTGTCGAGTGAAAAATACTTACTGTAAGGCACATCATTGTATTCCTCGTAGTTGTATGGATTTTCCTTTACCACCTTGTCGAAATTATCCAGATACGACAGGTTAAAACGATACCTGTACTCACCCTTTCGGGCTAAATCCATTACATCGGTGTTGATATCCGTAGCATAAATCTTTGTTCTTTCAAGAAGGTTAAGCTCATTGAGCAGGATCAGCATGGAATACACTTCCTGGCCTGTGGAGCAACCGGAATGCCAGATGTTGATCACCGTATTGTTTTTAAACCGGGGTAAAATGGTAAACCGTATTATTTGCCAAACCTGCGGGTCACGAAACAGTTCCGTTGTATTTACAGTTATTTCTTTAACAATGCTTTCAACAAAATCAGGATCCGATTTTATATTTGAAACCAGCGATGTAATGGTCATGTCATGATCAGTGAGAACCTTCATGATCCTTCTTTTCAACGATTTCTCCGAATATTGGCTGAAATCATACCTGGATGAATTCTTCAGAGCAAATATAAAGAGCTGATAATCCTGATCGGTAACCGTCATACTAACAAACAAGGTTTGTGCAAATCATTCTTACGCACCGGAAGAATCTATTATCCCAAATCGTAATACATTGTCTACCAAAAATTCCTTCAGTTGGTTTCATTTTTTAATAAAATTATTTTAATTTGGTGAAAATATTGTCAGCATATGGAACTGAAAGCAGCAATTGAAGCACGGACCAGTATCAGGGTCTTCACAGATGAAAAAATAAATCTGGAAGACATTAAGGAGATGGTCCGGAGGGGTGGGTTGGCTCCAAGTGTGAATAACTTCCAACCCTGGAGGTTTATCGCCATATTGAACCGCGACCTGCTCAACCGTATGGCTGATGTGGTCACATCAAAAATTGAAAGCCTGCCGGCTACCCGGTCAATCGCTGCGAAAAATGTAAAAACACAGGTTACCTGGTTTTCAACATTCTTTAAAGATGCCCCGGTTTTACTGGCTCTTGTCACCAAACCCTATGAAACTGTTCTGGAAAGTGCCGTTAAGCTTTCGCATGATGAAATAAACAGGATGAGAAATTACCCCGACATCCAAAGTGCCGGGGCAAGCATACAGAATATCCTGCTTTCTGCCGTGGATATGGGGTACGGAGCATGCTGGCTCAGCGGGCCCATGTTCGCACGTGAAGAACTGGAGCAAATGTTACAAATCAGGTCGCCTGAAAAATTATTGGCTTTTGTGGTTGTTGGTAAAGCGCTTTCGGAACAAAAGACCAAGGCAAAACCCAACCTGGCCGATTCCATGGAGATATTTGAATAAGCCGGGCTGAATATTGCTGTGGTCAGTCAATAAAGATCTTCTTATCCTTCGGGTATTTAATGGCAAAGGCAAGTTTCAGTTTTTTCTCGGCCGACGGATCTTGTTTAATTTTCCAGGAAACACGACCGGTTTCTTTATTGTAGTTGCCCCCTGAAAATTCAAGAGGCTCAATCTCAATGTCTTTATTCATTGAAACCGGGAATTGATCCACCAGGTGCAGGTTAATGGGCTGTTTTTTGTTGTTCCTTATGGTTATATCCCAGGCCCTGGATTCCCTGATGTTGCTGCCTATTGTCCTGACTTCGGTAAAATCCTTCATCTTAACCCGGGTGACCACGATGCCTTTGTCCCGTCCAAGTGACAGATCAAGGGTGTCGTTGGTGTTCCGTACATTCAGGTTCGATTTTCCCACAAACGTGCCTTCAAAAAACAGGTTGATCTCTCCCGAAAGCAGGTTGAGATTTTCCCAGCCCGTGATCCTTGCCACCAGGAAGGCCTCCCGGTCGAGTTTGGGAGCGCAGAAGTATTCATACATGGCAGGCAGCGTATTTTCCTGTATGTTGATGGTATATTGCTTGTTGTCACTGGGAATATCATAAGGCGTTCTGATGATGAACTCCAGGTTGGTCTGATTTTCACTGATCTCAGTCAGAGAGGCTGCCGTAGCAGCTTCCTCGGGAACCGAAGCTACTTCATCCCTAAGGCTAAGCGGTACTGCGGACTTCATTTCCGCATCCGGCCGGCTGATATTATACTGTTCGGATTCATAAAGAGGTTGTTCAAAATCAATAAACCAGGGCACCAGATCAGGCTTTTCACCTCGTTGTTGTGGATTTGCGGTGGATAATCTCAGGGGCACATTATCCCAGTCCTCGCCTGTGTTCTGAAACACCCGGGCATTGTAAATCAACCTTACCGGACTTTGGACATCTTTTGCACGTATATCATATTCCGGAATCCAGCCGGCATCGTAAACCGTGTAGCTGATCCAAACGGTTGCACTTGAATTTTCCTCAGCGGTAATATTAACCAGCACCTCTGAAGTTGGTTTATTTATGCCTGCATTGAGCGTATTAAGCTGATTGCGAAGTTTTTCAATTATCTGGCCCAGTGTGGTTGCTTCCCGGGCAAGGCGGATCTGCTCTTTCTTAATTTCGGTCAGCCGCGTCCGGTGGAAATCTGCAGCCAGTTTCAGATCAGCTACTGCCACACCTTTATCCCTTCCCCCGAGGTCACGGTTGGCGGTCAGGAGCTCCTCCTCGCCCTTTGAAACCGACTGCATTCCGGTCACCAGGGCGTGTTTGTCCTCGTAAAATCTCAAGGAATCCTGCAGCAAACGGACCTCAGCAGTCCTGCGCTGTCCGGCCAGATAATTAACCTGATGCAGGAGCGACAATATGGTAAAATTACCCTCACCCCTGGCCTGAACACTCCGGGGATCAATATTTACAGGTAACTCACGAAAAGCGAGGGTTGATGCACCTTTTTGAAGGGATACCCTGGTCATACGGGTGACCTGCGCGCCCCTCAGGAAAACGGTGACTTCTTTCACCTGTGATGAAACCTCAACAGGTTCGGCGAGGGCAAGCGCCTCCTGGCCAAACAACGACACGGAAAGTAAAATAACAAAGATTGACTTCATGACGTTCATGTATAAATCGGTTTATGTAAAATATTAATCTGAAAGTTAGTACTTACCGAGCAAATTTTAGTCCAATTTTTAACGGGAATACGATTTCAATCAACAAATATTTACCTAGCTTTGAAAAAACCATTTTTAAAAAACCAAACATGAAAAGACTTCTTTTTTACAGCCTGGGTTGCATATTCTTAGTTACAGGCATCCGGGCACAGGACTGCACGATGTATTTTCCGGGTGAAGAAAACACGCAGCTGGAGTACAAACAATTTGATAAAAAGGGAAATCCGGCCGGATCAAGTGTTCAAAAGATCACGGGTATAACCAGGAATGCCGGTTCGGTCATTACCGAAGTGAGTTCGGAACAATTCGATGGCAAGGGTAAAAGTCTTGGTTCTGTTCAACTACAGGCCAGGTGTGAGAACGGGATTTACTACATTGATATGAAAAACTACATGAACCAGCAATCAATGGAGTCTTATGAAGATATGGAAATGACCATGGAAGGAGGCAATCTTGAAATTCCCGGAAACCTTAAGGCCGGGGATGTGCTGAAGAACGGGGACATGAAAATGTCTTTTTCCAGTGGGGGGATGACTGTTATGAATATGACGGTTGCCATAACCAACAGGAAAGTGGATGCGGTAGAGAGCATAACCACACCGGCAGGCACTTTTGAATGTTACAAAATTTCATATGACATTGCCACCAAAATGATGATCAACATAAGGGCCAAGGGTACCGAATGGTATTCCAAAGATGTGGGCATGGTTAAAAGTGAATCTTACAGCTCCGACGGGAAGCTGATGGGTTCCACAGTGCTGGCCTCGGTTAAGAAATAAATGACTGCAGGGACCCCGGACAAAAATCGGGGTCTCTACAATTTTACCCTGTTAGTCAAAACATGTTCCCGGTTGGTGTAAAAAACACGGAATGCGCATGGTTTATGCCGTATATACAAGCAGAAACCAAAAGATGGAAAAATGCGCAAAATTACAGTTATTGTTAATTTTATTACCCATCTGACCAACCCCAAAAGTGTTCCCGCCAACACGAACACTAGCAAAAAAGTTCTCAGGTATTTCCTTGTTGTTGCTTTATTCGCTGTGGTACCTTTTCTCAGCATGAGCCACTATCAGTACCGTCATGAATTAACGGGAAGCACATCCGTGATTTTTGCGCCGGGAGTGGTGGATTCACTGAAGAAAGCCCTGTCATCCGGTGCTATCGGTGAGGATATGACCATTTCCGGGGGAAAACTGCTGAATTATCAAAGCATCCGCAATTTCTATTCCCGCAATGGTTATAAACCCGTATGGATACGTGATAACGGATTGAACGGAAGAGCAACCAGCCTGCTTTATCTGATCGGGCATGCAAGGGCATATGGCCTGGACCCCGATCATTATCATGCATCGGCAATAACAAAGGTGCAGCAGGAATTTGAGGAAATTACCAGGAATAATGACAATTACCTGGGAGCTGAACTTGAAATTCTGTTCACCGACGCAGCGTTCAGGTTTATGGTAAATCTCCGGTACGGATATGGTCCGTTTGATACGCTGAAGGTTTCGGGCGAACTGCCGGAGATCCTGCACCAGGGTGTTGTTAACGGAAAGATCATCAGGAGTATTTTGTCGGTTCAGCCCGGTTTTATTGAATATACCCGGCTTCAGCGGGCAACTGAAAAGTTTGTTAATGCTGCTCCGCTCACCGACCAATGGGTGGAGATTCATCAACCGGTCGCGGATTCAGTAATTTTCTTCCGGCAAATTGGTGAGGTATTGAAAACGCTCGGGTATATCGACCGTCAAAACCAGAACACGGACATCCGTGAAGCGATGAAGCAGTTTCAGCATTTTCATGGTCTTGCACCCGACGGTAAAGCGGGTATAAATACGGTTGAAGCCTTGGGTCAAACTACGCTGTACAAATATAAAACCCTGGCCCTTAATCTCGACAGGCTCAGAAAGCAGCAAATACCGGATTCAAACCAGTTGCTGGTAAATATTCCGGCTTACCGTCTTAAGATATTCGAGGGGAACAGGCTTGTGGACACCTTTCGCGTTATTGTGGGTAATCCCTCATCTCCTACACCTTTGCTCACGGCCAGGATGGAAAAGATCATTGCCAATCCGGTGTGGTATGTTCCCAGGAGCATAACCATGCAGGAGATCCTGCCCAAATTGAAAACCGATTCAACCTATCTCATACGTAACAGGATGAAGATACTGGACAGCAATTATAAACAGGTGGATCAGGAAACACTTAACCTGGCAGAGGCCACTGAAGCGGGATTCAACTATACGTTGAGGCAGGACCGTGGTTCTGACAATTCCCTGGGACAGGTTAAATTTGTATTTTCAAATCCCTATTCGGTATACCTGCACGATACACCGGGAAAACAGATGTTTTTAAAGGACATCCGGGCATTTTCACATGGCTGTGTCAGGGTAATGGATCCTGAACGGCTTGCCGGGTACATAATACGGGAGATAAACGAAGGCAGCACCAACATAAATGAATTGATCGCCGGAGGTACTCACCGGGAAATAGACATCACTGCACCACTTTTGATTAATATCATGTACATCACCTGCGAGGCTGATGAAAATGGCAATCTGTATTTCTATAAGGACATTTACGGGATGGACAGGAAAGAACTGCAGCTGTTTGGAATGGCTTTGGATATTTAAAAAAACTCCGGCAGGTTGTTCAAAGGCTCATCAAGAGTGCTCAGTATGGTTGAATTTATCAGGTAGTCCGGATCGGGATAATAACCAAACAACACCGTTCCTTCTTTGATCAGGTCAATGATCCCGGCATTGCTTTTGTGCGGGAGAGCCGGGCATCCAAGGCTCCTGCCCAACCTGCCGTATCGTGCAATATAATCGCCGGATACATAACCTGCTCCATGTATAACAATTGCCCTTGCCCTGGCACGGTCATTATAACCGGTATCAATTCCGTTGAGCAACAGGGAATAACCGTGTGCCCCGCGGTAGGTGCTACCGGTAATATAGAAGCCCAGGCTGCTTTTATGTGATTGCGGACTGTTGGAAAAGCGGGTTGATCGATCCTCTCCTGAATTGCGGCCGTGAGCTACAAGCGAACGGCAATGCATTTTTTTGTTTTTCAGGTCAATAATAAAAAGCCGTTCAGCTGATGAAGGCAGACTGTAATCGATGATCGAAAGCAGGCTGTCCTGTTTTACCAATCCTTCTGCGTTAAGTGAAATAAATCCGAGCAGGGCGTACCGGAAAGCTTCACTTTTAAGAGAGGCCTCCTGCAAAGACTGATACATCTCATCGATCTTACTTTCAACACGTGTATTTTCCTCACCCCGCCGCACACCTTGCTTTTCCGGTAAAATTCCGAAAGGCAGAAAGGAAGTCAGTAAAAGCAATAAAAATACAGCTACAATTGATTTTAATACCATGCCCGGTTGGTTCACCAAAAGATACTTTTTAAAAGTAGCTAAATATTTTTAATGGATACAACAGGAGCCTGATTTTTTTGTCTCATCACTGGCATGAAAATTGAGATAATACCTTGCCACATATAAATCTATCCTTATGAAAACCGTAAGTTTTGTTTTTCTTATCATACTTTCGTCCCTGCCGGCCAATGCAGGTTTCAGGACGAAGTCCCCAATCCGCTGGGGGAAAGTTTCCCCGGCAGAATTCAAACTATTGCCTCCGGGAAAGGATTCGGAATCTTCTGCTCTTGTACTTTGTGATTTTGGCGATATCGAGATCACGAACCGGACTTTTTACAAACGCCACACGCGTATCCTTATTCTGAATGAAGAAGGACTGGAATATGCAACCGTTGAGATACCTTATGAGACAAATAACAGGCACGATGACTTTTATGAGCTGAAGGCCAGGACGCTTGTGATGGAAAATGGAGAAATTGTTATTTACAATGTGCCTTCCGGCCAGATTGAAAATATCCGGATCAATGAAAAATGGAGCAAAAAGAAATTTACGTTCCCCCATGTGAAACCAGGTGCTATTATTGAATACCGGTACGTTATCGCTTCACTTGATTTTGAAAAGCTTGACACCTGGTATTTTCAGCGTGAGATACCTGTGCTGTGGAGTGAGGTGCGCTTTCAGGCACCTGATCCTTTCATGTACCTGGTAACCTATGCGAACAACCGGCCACTCTCCGGGGATGAGGAGATTGACTTCGGTAAAAAGCTGGAATGGCTGTATAATACCAGGCAACGTCCGCGTCGGATGGAACTGGCACGTAACAGCCACATTCTTTTTTCCACGGGTGAAAATAAGTATAAGGTCTGGGCTATGAACAACATGAAGAAAAAAATCGTGATGAAAAACATGCCTGCCCTCACAACCGGAGCCGGAAATGAACCTGTATCAGCATTTTACCCGCAGCTCAGGTTTCATTTGTTCGAATCATCGGGAAATCTTCCGAGGAATTTCAGGCCCCTGCTCTTCACGGTGCGTGATGATTATGAGACCCGGGGAGAATGGTCGCTGATGCGCGACCGGTCAGCATACATAGGATATGTGCATTACCGGCTTAAAACCTGGACACAGTTTAATGAAAAGCTTCTTGAAAGCGAGCGATTTGGAAGATTCCTCCTCAGGCAACATGGCGGCACACGGTTGATCGATAGTCTCACGGCAGGCAAACCAGACGGAAGGGGAAAAATGCATGCGGTATATGATTTTGTCCGGAAGAATTTCAGCTGGAATGGTGAATACGCATCTGCTGCCGGACAGGATTTCGGTGATTTTATCAGGAAAAGATCCGGAAGTTCCGCCGAGCTCAACCTTTTGCTGGTCAACATGCTTCAACACACAGGCATGCAGGCAGATCCTGTGCTGATAAGAACGGCAAACCTGGGAATTCCCGAAAAATTGTACCCGGTCAAAGACCAGTTTAATCATGTAATTGTTGCAGTTCAGGTAGCCGGAGAACAGTACCTGCTTGATGTTACCAGTAATTCACCCGGCTACAACGAATTGAATGTCCTGGATATTGGTACCCAGGGCTGGATTGTAAGTGAAAACAATCCGGGATGGTTAGAGATATTTGCACCGGGGAGTGGCAAAGACAGTAAGGAGGAACTGCCCCGGTTCAGGCTTTAATTTGACTGGGAGTGTGAATGATAAAAATCTGCAAAATAAGCGGGAGGATCGCTACTCTTCACTTATAACCGTAGGCGCCCAAACCCTGATGTTGTCAAACCGTACACCGCATTTTGCCGATCCGAATCCAATTGATCCCATTACAAGTTCATAGTCCTTAATATACATGAGCGGCATTGTCATATTGTCCACAAAAACCCTGATGGTACGGCTGATAATGTTGCGTTCAATCCGAACCTTGTGCCATTTATCCTCTTTCCATGCCAGGGAGGGAATGTCATTTTCAGTTAGCTTTTTGACCGATGCATTTTTCAAAACATAAATGCCTGACCTGATGCTGTCGATATCCGCCGTAAGATGGATGTAATAGTATTTACCGGTATCCTTAAGGCCCAGAAACAGGCAGGCCTCTTTAAATCCCGTCAGATCGGCATACGGCATAATATCCGCTTCAAGGATAAAATCGCCAAAAATATGGTTTTTCAGGACAGCCAGGTTCTGAGGAGGAGAAGGCATTCCGTCTGCAGGATTTTCATCCGACAATTGAAGATAATAGTTGCCTTTGATGGCATGCAATCCCCACTGCCGTAAGGTGGTAAATTGAAAATCACCAAGTGACTTACCGGCGGAGAAGTTTTGTTGGTATTGGAGGATATATCCTTCAGGGATTTGCTGTGAAAATGAACCGGGCAACAGGAATGCTGCGAACAGGATCATCAGTGTGAAAACCTTCATAAGTTTTTGTTAAGATAAGTGGCAAATATATCCATTTATCTGATCCATTCCTTTTCCCTTATTTCAGCCTCCGCATTCCATTGGGGTATGATGGTCCGCACAAATTCATCTTTTTCAGCCCGTAACTTTTCCATTTCCAGTTCTATATATTGTTGTGCGTGGGCTTTTATCATGGGGGTCCGGCTCAGGCTGTGCTGCGTGAAAATGCATTGTAATTACTGCAGGTCAAACCCGATATCGGTCCGCATGTATTTTTTTTCGAAATTAATGATACCGGCATTCCTATAGCATAGGCTCAGGGCTTCTTTCATGTTACTGCCAAAAGAACTTACCGCAATCACACGACCTCCGTTTGTCACTACCCGGTTAGCGTCAGCTTTTGTACCGGCATGAAAAACCAGGCTTCCGGAAGTCCTGTCAAGTCCTGTAATTATCTTGCCTTTCTCATATGAACCAGGGTACCCACCCGATGCAAGCATTACGGTTGTTACATACCTTTCATCAAAGGTTACGGTTACTTCCGCAAGTGTTTTGTTAGCAACTCCTTCGAGAAGACTAACAATATCGGTTTGAAGCCTGGGAAGTATTACTTCGGACTCGGGATCTCCCAGCCGGGCGTTGTATTCAATAACATAAGGATCGTCCTGGCAATTGATCAGCCCGAAGAAGATGAAGCCTTTGTATTCGATACCTTCCGATTGCAGCCCGTTAACCGTAGGGATAATGATCCGGTCTTCCACTTTCTTCATAAAGGAGGAGGTAGCAAACGGCACCGGAGAAACGGCACCCATGCCTCCGGTATTCGGACCGGTATCCGCTTCACCTGCCCGTTTGTAATCCTTGGCCTCCGGAAGTATTTTATATGTTCTTCCGTCGGTTATCACGAAAACCGAAAGTTCGATACCGGTGAGGAATTCTTCGATCACCACCGTGTTGCCGGCGTTACCAAATTTTCCGGCAAGCATGTTCTTCAGTTCTTCGCGGGCATCCGCGAGGTCACTGACAATCAGCACTCCCTTACCGGCAGCCAGTCCGTCGGCTTTCAACACATAAGGTGCCGTCATCAGGTTCAGAAAAGCGAAGCCTTCCGCGATATTTTCCAGGGTAACTGACTTGTATCGTGCCGTGGGAATGGCATGCCGTATCATGAAGGCCTTGGCAAAATCCTTGCTGCCTTCGAGCATGGCTGCCTGCTTTGAAGGACCGATGACCGGGATATGCTGCAATGCAGGTTGCTGCAAAAAATAATCCGATATTCCTTTTACCAGGGGATCCTCGGGGCCAACAACCACCATGCCGATCTTGTTCTGTATCGCAAACTCACCAACGGCATTGAAATCGTCGGCGGCCATATTGACATTGGTTCCTGAAAGGGCCGTGCCGGCATTCCCGGGAGCAATAAAAAGCCGGGTAAGCCTGGGGCTTTGGCTGATCTTCCATGCCAGTGCATGCTCACGGCCACCGGAGCCGAGTAATAGAATGTTCATGGGAGAAGGATGGGATGAAGTTATAATAATATTTCGTGATGAGGTTATGAGGTTATGAGGTTATGAGGTTATGATGATGCAAAGATGCAAAGTCCTGTGTCGCTACTTTACCAGGAAGTTGTCAAAATTGTAGGTAAAAAGTATTTCATGTGAACCGGATGTATTGCTGCGCAATCCCGACAGGATCAGGTCATAGGCATAGCCGATAAACAGGTCGGGGTTTTTATAGCCCAGTTGAAACGACAGGGCATCTTCTGTGCGGTATGATATCCCGAAATTCACCATGTCCTTGTACGTTACCAGGGCATTAATGTCGGCCTGGAAAATACCGGCTTCAATGAATTTGAGCAGGAGGGAAGGCTCAATTTTGAAATCGGTACCGGCTTCGAAAATATATCCGCCATGCAGGTAATAATGCCTGACCTGTTTTTGCTGCAGGATAATATCCGATTTCAGGTCGATATTTCGCTGGAATAGCTGGGGAACGGATAATCCCACATAATAATTCGTCCCATATAGGTAGGTGCCGAATCCGGCATCGGGGACAATCATGTTTTCCGTACCCATGAACACCTGGTCATCAATGTCTTCCACAACCAGGTCGGATTTGTTCAGGTTAAACTGGTAGAGCAACAGTGACAGGCCGAAGGAAAGCTTTGTATCCCCTGATCCCAGGGACAGGTGATAACTGTAGGAACCTTCCAATCCGGTCTTGCGCAGCGGCCCGGCCTGGTAATTCAACAGCTTTGCACCCACACCCATGTCTTTTGTTACCAGCATGTTACCCGAAAGGTATTGCACCGATGGGGAGTTGTCGATCCCAAGCCATATTTTCCGGTAGGACAATGAAACCGGAAGCCTGTCGGTGACACCTGTTGCAGCCGGGTTCAGCAGGTAATGGTTCATGTTGTACAGGCTGAAATTGGGGATCTGCTGACTGTAGGCATTTCCCTGCAGAAAGGCTGCAAGAATCAGCATCAGAATCAGCATTGCACTTCTGTACCGGGTTGTATATGTCTTCATAATCGGATTCATGACAGGTTTATTTCACAATGCTTACAGGGCCGGACAGCGAGCCGGAACCATCGCCCGGATCAATCACGTAATAGTAGGTGCCCGCGGGCAGATCGTTCCCGTTGTGTTTTCCGTCCCACGGGACACCATAACCATTTGAGGTGAAAACAGTTGTGCCCCAGAGGTTAAAAATGGAAACCGTACAATCCGGGAAATTATCCGAATTACCGATATGCCATACGTCGTTCATACCATCGTCGTTCGGACTGAATGCATCGTAAATCACCAAACCGCAGGTTCCGGATTTTGATACTGTCACGGGATAATTTTCGGAGATACAACCCTGCCCGTCCATAACCATTATATCATAGTCATCCTCACCCAGGGATCCGATGGTGGAAGAGGTCCCGTAATTCAGGCCGGCGTCAATGGAGTATTCGTATATCCCGTTTCCGCCGGTGGCAGTGATTGTCAGTGAACCATCGTCAATTCCGGAACAGGTAAGGTCGGAGACCTCAACGGAAACGATCTTCAGGGTATCGGCAACTATCAATGACACAGGATAATTCTCAGAAATACAGGCGTTACCGTCCTTAACCTGTGCGATGTAATTACCGCCGGCCAATGAACTTATGGTTTGGGAAGCCACGAAGTTCAGGCCTCCGTCCGCGGAGTATTCAAGAACCCCGGTTCCGCCTGTGGCATTGATAGTCATTGAACCATCGTCCAAACCGGCGCAGGTGATGTCGGTGATATCCACCGAAACGATCTTCAGGGTATCGGGATTGCTGAGCGTGAAATCCTGGATCAGGGTGCAGTTGTTGTCATCCGTCACGGTGAGGGTATACGTACCTGCAAGAAGGTTCGGATTTACCCTGGTAAAAACACTGTTTGACCAAACGTATTCGAAACCCGGCGTACCCCCGCTTACTGTGGGGACAATGGCGCCGTTCGTTGATCCGGGACAGGAAGGCTCTGTCAGGTCGGCCACAATTGTCAGCGGGTCCGGCTCGAGCAGGGTGGTGGATGCCGATCGGGTGCATCCGTTCTCATCGGCAACGATTACCGTAAAAGTACCTGCCGGGAGGTCAAATGCCGTTTTGGTGGTCTGGTTACCGGGATCATCCCAAAGGTAGGTAAAGGATCCTATTCCTCCGGTAATATTGGCGGTTGCGGATATACCCTGTTCACCATAACACAGAATAGTGCCGGTAACTGTAATATCAAGCCCTATGGCACCGGGTTCGTCAAGTTCGGCGCTGGCCTGTGCGGTGCAATTGTTGGCATCGGTAAGGGTGATAGTATACGTGCCGCCGGGAACATTCACCAGGTCCTCCCCGGTATACCCGTTGCTCCAGGAGTAATTGTAGGGCAGGGTACCGCCGGTGACGGCAAGGTCAATAACCCCGGAATTATCCTGATAGCATCTCAGGTCCTGGGGGTCAAGCACCAGGTTCAGGGCTGACGCCGGAGAGTTTATTCTTATTTTTGCCTGGGA
>DATEVU010000143.1:0-2687 GCA_035258345.1 Bacteroidales bacterium | reverse complement strand
CCATATATGATACCCTCGATGCCAAAAGCCTCCTGAAATCAATTATTAAGGAAATGGACCTCGATGACCAGCGGTATAAACCCGGGGAAGTGCTGGGCAGGATATCCTGGGCCAAAAACAACCTCATCACGCCGCAGGCCTACAAAAATCATCCCCAGATCACCGCACATGATAACAATACCCGCCGTCCCCAGCTGGGTGAACTATACCAGACCTATTGTATCCGCTGTAAGAAATCGGGCGCCATGGATTTTGACGACCTGTTGCTGAACACCAATATACTTTTCAGGGACTTTCCGGATGTGCTGGCCAAATACCAGGAGAAGTTCCGGTACATGCTGGTGGACGAATACCAGGATACCAATCACTCCCAGTACCTGATCGTGAACAAGCTGGCAGCCCGGCATCACAATGTGTGCGTTGTGGGTGACGATGCCCAGAGCATTTACTCCTTCCGCGGCGCAAGGATCGAAAATATCCTGCACTTCCAGAACGATTACCCCGATCATAAGCTTTTCAAGCTCGAACAAAATTACCGTTCCACCAAAACCATTGTTGACGCAGCCAACAGCCTGATATCCAAAAACAACGGCCAGATCAAAAAAAAGGTATGGTCCGATAACGAAACCGGTCAGAAGATCAGGATCACAAAATGCATCACCGATATGGAAGAAGGTTTTTTCATATCGAACAGCATACTCGACCTCTCCCTCACCGAACAACAGCAGTTCAGTGATTTTGCAATCCTTTACCGCACCAATGCCCAGTCGAGGATCTTTGAAGAAGCCCTGCGGAAACGGAATGTTCCCTACCGTGTATACGGCGGCATTTCATTTTACCAGCGCAAGGAGATCAAGGATATGCTGGCTTACCTTCGCCTGGCTGTAAATAACAATGATGACGAGGCACTGAAAAGGATAATCAATTACCCGGCACGGGGCATAGGGGATGTTACCCTGGAGAAACTTGAAGAACAGGCTGCAAAAACTGGTGAAAGTATCATGAGTACCCTGGAAGGAGCCGGATCATCGGGTATCGACCTGAATAAAGGCACCCTGATCAAGCTCCGTACTTTTTACGACCTTATTGGCGGGTTTTCATCCGTGGTAAAAGAGCTTAATGCCTTTGAGGCAGCTCAGCATATCACCGTTGCTTCGGGCATGCGCAAGGACCTGTATAACGGAAATACACCCGAAGAACGCAGCCGCTATGAAAACCTTGAAGGCCTTCTGAACGGTATCAGGGAATTCACCGATGCCGCAATCAACGACAACAGGGAGGCGTCGATGGTCGACTACCTCGAAAATGTATCCCTGCTTACCGACCAGGATAATGATAAACCCGAAGACCGCAACAGGGTAACTATCATGACAATGCACTCGGCCAAGGGACTGGAGTTCAACAATGTTTATATTGCAGGCGTGGAGGAGGAATTGTTCCCTTCACGGCAATCTTTCGAATCACCTGATGAACTCGAGGAAGAACGCCGTTTGTTTTACGTGGCAATTACCAGGGCCAGGAAACGGGTGAACATCAGTTTTGCACAGAACAGGTACCGCTGGGGAACACCAACTTCGTGCAAGCCCAGCAGATTCCTTCAGGATATTGATCCGAAATACCTGGATATGCCGGCAGAGCCGCCTTCAAACAAACCGGTCCGAAATTACGATGATGAAGCCGACTGGAAAGACAGGAACAGTGCAACAAAATCATCAGGATCAAAAACCGGCCTGCTGATCCCCAGGAGGCCGGTTCCCCAGTCAAAACCTGCCGGTGCTGATTTCAAACACGATAATCCCGACCTGATACAGCCGGGGATGAAAGTGGAACATGCTACTTTTGGAACCGGAAAGATCGTGCATATCGAGGGTGTATCCCCAAACAGGAAGGCCTCCGTGTTCTTCCAGGAACTGGGGGAGGAGAAGCAGCTGTTGCTGAAATTCGCGAAGCTCAGGATAGTAACAGGTAATGAGTAAAGAGTTATGAGTTGTGAGTTGTGAGTTGTGAGTGGAAAAATAATGCTATAATTTTGATTCAAACTAATTTTTCCCTTAGCTTTGTTCAAAATTATCCACATGGAATACGATTATAATACAAGCCGTGGCAAGCTAATTTTACCCGAATACGGCCGTAACATCCAAAAGATGGTTGAACACATTATGGCCACTGAGGACCGGGATGACCGAAACCGGCTGGCACAGGCAGTTATCATCATCATGGGAAATATGAACCCCCATTTACGCGATATAAATGATTTCAAGCATAAACTCTGGGATCACCTGGCTATCATGTCCGATTTCCAGCTCGATATCGACTATCCCTATGAAATACCACGTCCCGAAGAGTTTGCCGAAAAACCAAGAAGGGTCAGCTATAACAACCAGGACATTCGTTACCGCCATTACGGCCGTATCGTGGAAAGCCTGATCGGGGAAGCTGTAAAGCTGCCTCCGGGAGATGATAAGGACACCCTTACCAAGCTTATCGCCAACCACATGAAAAAGTCGTATCTCTCCTGGAACCGTGATTCTGTAACAGACGAGATTATATTCAACGATCTGTTTGAATTGTCAGGCAAAAGGCTGAATGTAAAGGAGGGGTTGAGGCTTAGCGAACAGAAGGATTTCCAGAAGGGCAAGCTGCGGAAACGTATGCAATTACAGCAGCAACGCAAAAAAATAATGTAA
>DATEVU010000142.1:0-19295 GCA_035258345.1 Bacteroidales bacterium | reverse complement strand
CAATGGAATACATCAGTGCTTAAAAGATGAATTGTAACTTTTTCATCGAAGAACACATCAATTAAAACAACATAATAATCAAAATATGAAAAAAGCAGTAGTTACCGGAGCCGGGGGCTTTATTGCCGGGCATCTTGTTGTATCACTTAAAAACAAAGGATACCGGGTTCGGGCAGTGGATAAAAAACCACTTAACCAATGGTATCAGGTGAGTGAAGATGTGGATAATCTGGTGCTTGACCTTACCCTGAAAGAAAATTGTTACCGGGCTATAAACGGCTATACGGAAGTATTCAATCTTGCAGCCGATATGGGTGGAATGGGTTTCATTGAAACCCACAAGGCTGAATGCATGCTTAGTGTACTGATCAATACCCATATGCTGATGGCATCAAGGGATTGTGGCATTGACCGGTTTTTTTACGCGTCATCCGCCTGTGTTTATAATGGTGAAAAGCAAACCGATCCTGATAATCCCGGTCTTAAAGAGGCCGATGCTTATCCTGCCATGGCGGAAGACGGCTATGGTTGGGAAAAGCTTTTCAGTGAACGGATGTGCCGCCATTTCTCAGAGGATTACGGCATAATTACCCGGGTTGCCCGGTTCCATAATGTTTACGGTCCTTTCGGAACTTATGACGGAGGGAGGGAAAAGGCACCCGCTGCCATTTGCAGAAAAGTAATTGACAAGGAATTATACGGGACAGGTGAAATTGTTATCTGGGGCGACGGGCATCAGACCCGGAGCTTCATGTATATCGATGACTGCATAAAGGGTATCCTCGATATAATGTACAGCAACATCGAAGAACCCATCAACCTGGGCAGCAGTGAAATGGTCTCCATCAACCGGCTTGTTGACATTGTTGAAGGTATTGCAGGACACAAGATGAAACGTTCCTATGACCTGCATGCACCCAAGGGTGTTCGTGGCCGCAACAGTGATAACACCCTGATTAAAAAATACCTGGGCTGGGAACCTTCCGTTTCGCTGAAGGAAGGACTGACCAGCACCTATGCCTGGATCAGGGAACAGATGGTAAAGGATAAGGAGAACCTGGCAAAATCGACACTCAGCCAACCGTTTACACATTAATACCTGATGTGATGAAAGAAAAAACAGTAATGGTAAGTGGTTGCTTTGATTTGTTGCATGGTGGTCATATAGCATTTTTCAAAACGGCGGCCGAATATGGAAAGCTTTATGTAGCGATCGGTCGGGACCAGAATCTGTTGATATTGAAGGGGAAATCTCCTTATTTTTCGCAGATGGAGCGTAAATATATTGTAGGAGCTATTAAGTATGTTCATGAAGCTTTTATTGCATCGGGAAGTGGTATGCTTGATTTTGAACCGGATATGCGAAGGATTGAGCCGGACATTTTCGTTGTTAATGAGGATGGCGATACACCTGAAAAAAAACAATTGTGTGAACAATTTGGTGTTGAATACATTGTTCTGAAACGGATACCGGAAGAAGGATTACCCGCACGCGCAAGTTCTGCTTCTAAGAGGGATATGCTCTTTCCTTACCGGGTGTGCATTGCAGGTGGCTGGATGGATCAGCCCTGGGTTTCCTCAGTATATCCGGGCTCGGTTGTTGTTGCGCAGATCTGGCCCACCCTTGATTTCAACGACCGTTCCGGAATGGCGACCAGTTCCCGCAAGGTGGCACTGGAACTATGGGGTGGAAAAATCCCGGAAGGCGATCCCATTCAAAACGCCCGATTGTTATTCGGCGCAGAAAATCTTCCGGATACAGGATATGTGTCAGGTTCCCAGGATCATATTGGTCTGCTGGCTCCGGGAATTAGCCGGCTTTATTACGAAGGGGGCTATTGGCCCGTTCGCATTGAATCGTGCATTGACCCGGATATTTGCGACTGGCTTTCACAGGTTCTTAATCTAATGCCGCTGGACCCGCGTCCCGAGGGCTATGATCCTCTGAAGATGAAAAACCTGAAGCGCACCTTTGTGAAAGAACTTGGTGAATCGGGCGACCTCTGCTGGGAAAGCATCCTGAAAAAGGACATTCATGGTCTGGGAAAGGCCATGACCAATTCCTTCCTGGCATGGAAAAAAATGCTGCCCTGCACGGTACCCGATTGGGTAATGCATGAAATGGAAACGAAATACCTGCCCAATTACCCCGGAGCCATTACCTCGGGAAGTGGCGGCGGATATGTCATGGTGGCTTCGGAGAAGGAAATTGAAGGGTCTATCCGGATTAAAGTAAAGTACTAATTAACATTATATGGAATACAACGAAAAGAATACCTATCCTTATTTCAAGCGTTTCTGCAAAACCCTTGAACTGAAGAATGATCCGGAATTGATTGCGGCTTACAAAAAGGTCCATGCAGAAGGGGCGGCCTGGCCGGAGATCATACAGGGGATCCGGGAAGTGGGAATTATTGATATGGAAATCTATATAGCCGGGACCCGGCTTTTCATGATCATGGACACCGTTCCTGATTTTGACCATGAAAAGGCCATGGCCGAACTGGCCCAAAAGCCCAGGCAGAAAGAATGGGAGGCTTATGCTGCCGGATTCCAGCGATCCTCTGCAGAAGCTACTGCCGATGAAAAATGGCAGGTGATTGAGAGGATTTTTAAACTGCCGGAATTGGAGTAAAGAGTAAAAAGTAAAGAGCAAAGAACAAAGAATAAAGAACAAAGAATAATGATTTTGACTGTCCAATTCTCCCGAAGGGATGCCTTCGGCAATAATTCATAATTCATAATTCATAATTCAATGAAATCCCATTTAAAAACTTTTCTTTCCATCATTTTATTGGCTGGTAATTATTGCAGCGCCCAATCCCAGCAAATGTACCAGCCTACCTGGGAATCCTTGTCCGGCTACAAGTGTCCCGACTGGTTCAGGGATGCCAAATTCGGTATTTTTATCCATTGGGGCGTATATTCCGTCCCTGGTTTTGGCTGCGAGTGGTATCCCAGGTGGATGTACCTCGATTCCACCGTATGGGGTCTGAATTATTACCAACACCATGTAAAAACTTACGGAACACCTGACAAATTCGGATACAAGGATTTTATTCCCCTGTTTAAGGCTGAAAAATTTGATGCCAGTCAATGGGCAGATATATTTAAGAAGTCGGGGGCAAAATACATTGTACCGGTGGCCGAGCACCACGACGGATTTGCTATGTACAATACCAGCCTGAGCAAATGGAATGCCTTTACCATGGGGCCGAAACGTGATGTTATCGGAGAACTGGCCGAAGCGGTGAGGAAGCAGGGACTGATTTTCGGACTATCGTCACACCGGATCGAGCACTGGTTTTTTATGAACAATGGTAAAAGAACCAATTCGGATGTGAATGATCCTGCGTATGCGGATTTTTATGGTCCTGCCCGCAGTGAAAAAGAGCAACCCAATATTGAATATATGAACGACTGGCTGTTACGGAATTGCGAACTGGTGGACAAGTACAAACCACAGTTGTTCTGGTTCGACTGGTGGATTGAACAGCCGGCCATGGAGCCCTACCGGAAGACATTTGCGGCCTATTACTACAACCGGGCTGAACAATGGAAACAGGATGTAGTGTTGAATTATAAGAATAATGCCTTTCCGGATAACGTGGCTGTATATGATATTGAACGGGGCAGCAGCAAAGCAACACGAAAATATCCCTGGCAGACAGATACTTCCATTGGGAAAAAATCATGGGGATGGATAGCCGACGAGGAGAATAAAACCCCCAATGAGATCATTGATGCTTTAATAGATATTGTAAGCAAGAACGGGAACCTGTTGCTTAACATAGGTCCCAAACCCGATGGCACGATACCACCGGAGCAGGTGGATGTATTGCTCAAAATTGGAGAATGGTTATCCATCAACGGGGAGGGGATTTATGGAACACGTCCCTGGGATGTGGCCGAAGAAGGTCCCACGGTTGCTGCCGAAGGATCCTTTGCCGATCAGAAACCTGTAGCCTATACCGCAAAAGATATCCGGTTTACTTCAAAGGGGAATACTGTTTATGCTTTTTGTCTGGATGTTCCCGTGGAAAAAAAGATCATTGTTAAGTCATTGGGACTGACAGCAGATCTTTCCAGGAAAATTGCAAACATTGAATTGCTGGGAAGCAACGAAAAAATCAAATGGGTTCAGAAAGAGGGAATGCTTGTAATTTATGCCCCTAAAGTTCTGCCATGTAAAGAGGCTGTTGGCTTTAAACTGACTTTTTAAGATTTAACAAATTTGAAGTATATAGAGGAGTCATATCTCTTAGAAAAACTGAAGGAAGGTGATATTCACGCTCTTGAAGTGATTTTTAACAGACATTACGGGAGTTTATGCAAGTACCTGTTTCTGTTATTTAAAAACCATGTAATTACTGATCATATCGCCCAGGATATCTTTGTTTATCTTTGGGAAAACCGGGAAACCATCGATATTAAGGTGTCTCTCGATGCATATTTATATTCCGCAGGTAGATACAAAGCACTGAACCAAATCAGAAATGCAAAAAAACAAGAATCCATTTTAAAAGAGTTAGGTAGTGCACCTTTCGAAGAACCTTTTATGAATGACCAAATAATTGAAACGGAAGAACTTAAAAAGATAATAGAAGAAACTATATCAACTCTTCCCGAGCGTTGTCAACAGATTTTCAGGCTTAGCAGAGAAGATGATATGAGTTACCGTGATATCGCTATGGTTTTGGGCTTATCAGTGAATACGGTAGAAAATCAGATGGCCATAGCCCTGAGAAAATTGCGTAAACTGCTTAGACCATTTTATTTCAAAGTTTTCGTAATCCCCCAAATATTTTTTTAATTCCCTGTTGGTGGTAATTGATTATTTAAGTGCCATATAATAAAATAAGAAAAAATGGCATTGAGCATACCGTGGGATTTACTAAAAAATGTTATTCTGGGCAATATTAGCGAAAGTGATATCAGAATAATTGATAGCTGGCGCAAATCTTCAGAGCTAAATCAATTGATTTACAATGAAGTGATTGCTGATGATAATTTCAAACAATGTATTATAAACGGACGATGGGACGACATTTCCGGGAACTGGGAAAAATTATTGTTAAGAATCAAACCCGGAGGCAAATCAATTAATTTCTCCGGAAAAAAAGTATATCTGATAAGAAGTGCAGCTGCTGTTATACTATTGATGTTGGGAATTTCTTTTGGGTTATTTTATGAGAAAATGCAACAAAAAGATTTCCAGCTCAATGAAGGCTATTCATATATCTATTCTCCTCGCGGGCAACGTACCCAGGTCATTTTACCTGACCGTACAAAAGTTTGGTTGAATTCGGAATCCTCTTTACGGTATGCTGCCAGTTTTAATCAACATGTGCGGGAGGTATACCTCGAAGGGGAAGGTTTTTTTGAAGTTAAAAAGAATCGGAACAAGCCATTTCTGGTGAATGCAAATGAGGTCAAAGTGAAAGTTTATGGAACTTCTTTTAATATAAAAGCTTTTCCGGATGATAAATATATTGAAACCACCCTCATTGAGGGCAAACTAAGTGTGATTCCTTTATACCCTAATGGTAAATCGGGGAATGAGATTTTCCTTGAACCCAATGAGAAATGTATTTTTGAAAAAACAAGACATGAAGGGAATAAGATAATAAATGCTGAAGAAAAGAATGATACGGATAAAGACTTACCGGGAAATTCCTTACATCCTTTGCGGAAATTACCTAACATAACCCTGACAAAAAACATCGATTCTGAACCTGAAAAACTCTGGAAGGAAGGTAAGCTGGTATTCAAAAATGAAACTTTTGGGGAACTAGAAATAAGGCTTGAAAGATGGTATGACGTAAATATTCACTTTGAGGATAAGAAAATAAAAAATTACAGGTTTACCGGGGTCTTTGATAAGGAGACCATAAATCAAGCTATGGAAGCATTAAAGATTTCTTCCCAGCAGTCTTACCAGTATGAGATCTTATATCGCGAAATTTATTTGAAGTGATTACTCTTCTAATTATTAACCCTAACCTCTAACTTCATGAAAATAAAAACAGCTACCTAATTATTAAAAAAAGAACCGGACCAGGTCCGGCTCTTAAAGAATTTCGCTGTTCCCTTTCATCTTAATGCCATAAGAATCAGGAAACAACGGAATCTACCTTGATGTGATCAAGATAAATTCGATTTAATGTTGATTAAACCAATGTAAAACTATGAAAAAAAAGGTACAAAACTGCTTGTCCATACATTATTGTGTAAGGCTAGGCAAATTCCTGAAAATCATGAAAATCTCTCTCTTACTGCTAACCCTTTGTCTGTGCAACATTCAGGCATCTGTTTATTCACAATCTGTTAAAATCGATTTAAACTTAACGGATGTTTCTTTGAAAGAAGCCCTTGAAGCTTTGGAACAAAAGACAAATTATAAGTTTCTTTACCGTGTTGACTTAATCGATATAAATAAAAAAACCAACCTGGTAGCAAATGAGATCACCCTGGATTTATTAATGGATGAACTATTAAAAGATACAGAGATTGGATATGATGTAATAAATGAAAATCTGATTGTTCTTTCTCCTTTGCTGCAATTGCAGCAGCAAAAGATAACCGGTATTGTTACTGATGCCAATACTGGAGAACCCTTGCCCGGGGTAAATTTGTTGATAGAAGGAACCATGCAGGGAGTTGTAACCGATGTTAATGGTAAGTATTCCATTGAAGTCCCTGGAAACAACGTTGTTTTGGTGTTTTCCTATGTGGGTTATATCAGCGAAAGGGTTGAGGTTGGTGCCAGAACCGCAATTGATGTGGCGCTATCCCCCGATATTACAAAGCTGGACGAAGTAGTGGTAATTGGTTATGGTACACAGAAAAAGGTTAATTTGACAGGGGCTGTTGCTTCAATCGATGGCGAGGATATTATCAATCGGCCTGTAGCAAATGCCGGAACAATGTTACAAGGGCGAATGCCGGGAGTGCAGATAGTCCAGAACTCAGGAGAGCCCGGCAATGAGAGTGTGTCAATTCGTATAAGGGGTACCGGAACTTTCAGTAGTGCCGGATCTGACCCGTTGGTCTTAATTGACGGAGTTCAGGGTAAGCTATCTGATTTGAACCCAAATAATATTGAAAGCATTTCGGTCCTTAAAGATGCTGCTTCGGCTTCCATTTATGGCTCCCGTGCTGCCAACGGTGTTATTCTGGTAACCACAAAAACCGGGAAAGAAGGCAAAATCAGCATAGAATACGATGGAAATTATGGCATTCATACACCAACTAAAATGTTTGATTTAATAACAAACTCACCAGAGTATATGGAATTGTACAATGAAGCCAGGGTAAACTCAGGGTTGATGTCAGGTTTGTACACCGATGAAATAATAAATACCTACCGCAATGCCACTGACCGCAACTTGTATCCAAATACCAACTGGCTTGACCTCATATTTAGTCCTGCTCCTACTCATACGCATAACTTATCCTTTAGCGGAGGTGCTGCAGGAACAACATTTAATGTTTCTCTTGGATATGTCAATCAGGAAGGTGTAATGAAAGGATTCAATTATGATAGGTATAATATCAGGATCAACCTTAGTTCAAAAGTGAATGATAAAATTAAATTTGGTGGAAATTTTTCATTAAAGAAGGGAAACAAATCCGCACCACGCCAGGGGGCTGGCGATACATTTCTGGCTGCTATGGCACAAGCACCCACCTATGGCCCAAAGCTTCCTGATGGCAGTGACAGGTACACCTTTAAGGCCTATGATTTTGAATATAATAATAAAAACCCTATCGCCATTATCGAGAATAAGGTTAACAGGAATACTGTAGATTATGCTATTTCAACACAGGGATGGATTGATATTCAGTTGCTTAAGGGCCTGAATTGGTATACAAAAGCGGCTTTTAATCTGGATATTAGTAAATATGATGATTTTAAAGCCCAGGTACCCTTATATAATTACCATACCTATGACTATATGACCTTATTGGATGTTGGCGGCTCAGGCTTAACTGTTCAGGATGACCAGAATGTTTATAAAAACCTGTATACCTATTTAAATTTTAACCGGGCTATTGGCAGTAGTCATAACGTGAATGCACAGGTAGGTTATAGTGTGGAAGATAATGTTTATCAATATTTAAGTGGTTACAGAAAAGATTATCCTACCGATGTACTCAGGCAACTTGATTCAGGAAGCCCATCTGTGCAACAGGCATATGGAACGCAGAACGAATGGGCACTGATGTCATTTTTTGGCCGGTTGGGATACAATTTCAGAGAACGCTACCTTTTTGAAGCAAACATGAGGTATGATGGTTCTTCAAGACTAACTCCCGGATCCAATTGGGACGTGTTTCCTTCGTTCTCAGCCGGATGGAGGGTGTCAGAAGAACAGTTTTTTAAAAATCTCGGATTAAACTGGTTCAATAATTTTAAAATCAGGGGATCGTATGGTCAGCTTGGTAATCAAAATATAGGCCTGTACCCTTACCAGGCAATCCTGGATCTAACGGGAAATTATTCATTTGATGATGCAAGCCTGTCTTCCGGGGTGGCACAATTAGCTTTGGCAAATGAAAATATCAAGTGGGAAACAACAAAAGTCGTTGATTTCGGTTTTGACCTTACTGTATTCCAGGGATTTAATGTTACTTTCGATTGGTATAAAAAAACAACTTTTGATATCTTAAGAGGTTCTCAGTTGACTGATGTAGTTGGATTGACTCCCCCAACAGTAAACAACGGAACTTTGCAAAACACTGGTATTGAATTGAACCTTCAATATGCAGGCCGTATAAATTCGGGCTTTCTTTCAGGTTTAAAATACAACGCCGGATTCAATATCGACCATTACAAAAACAAACTTGTTAATTTTGGAGCACGTGAAATCAGCAGTTATTATTTGCGAGAAGAAGGCTATGAGTGGGAAACTTTTTACATGCTTGAATGGACTGGTATTTTTCAATCTCAGGAAGAAATTGACAATTCACCAAAGCAATACACCGATGCCACAGTTCCCGGTGATTTGAAATTTAAAGACCAAAACGGAGATGATGTAATTAATGACGATGACCGGATTTCCCTCTCCGGTAAATATCCTGCATTTAATTATGGATTTAATCTTGCCACCAACTGGAAAGGATTTGATTTATCGGCCCAATTTCAGGGTGTTAATAACGTGAAATTTATGATCAGAGACCATGGTACTGTTCCTTTTGTTCAGGGATCACCTCCAACCACCAACTGGCGTGACCGCTGGACCGAAGATAACCCTTCAACAACCATGCCCAAAATGTATTGGGGTGGTAGTGCACCTAGCCGTATAAGTCGCAATTCTTCGTGGTATTTACAGGATGGCACGTATTTAAGATTGAAAAATTTAACAATCGGATATACGGTACCCAATGGATTGACTCAACGGATTGGCATCGAGCGGTTAAGAATTTACTTCTCAGGAGACAATATTCTTACAATAACCAAATACCCCGGTTTGGATCCGGAACGCGCCTCCAGTGGGAGTTTTGTTAATTACCCGCAGAATAACATCTATTCTTTCGGTGTAAATGTTAACCTTTAAAATAAGAGTCATGAAAAGATATATAGTAACAACAGCCATTCTATCTGTCCTTGTTTTAAGTGGGTGTGAGAAGAATTTCCTCGAAAGAAACCCGCTTGATAAGATATCTACCAGCACTTTTTGGAAAACCAAAGCTGATTATAACATGGCGCTAACCGCTAATTATGGTTTTATGCACGTCCTGAATCATGCACCATGGGAAAACCCTACGGGCCATATATGGGGGGTACTGTTGCCTCTTTGGGATAATATGACTGATAATAGTTATGGGCAACACGGTTGGATTGGTGGTACCAATTCAATCGTTTCCGGAGACATTAGCCCCAGTACAGGAGGTTATATTAGTCAAATCTGGACGGTTTGTTATATGGGAATTGGCCGGACCAATTTATTTCTGAAGCAATTAAATGCATACGCTGGAACCGATTTATCGGATGCCGAGAAAGCAATAGCTGAAGGTGAAGTCAGATTTTTCAGGGCATTTTATTATTTTCAGTTATACTCTCTTTATGGTGATGCTCCGCTTGTGATAGAACCATTGGCCCTCGAAACCCAGGAACAACCGAAGGTTGACGCTGACCTGATTTTTAATCAGGTAATAGCTGATCTCGATTTTGCCATTGCAAATCTGAAAGGTGTTCCATATTACGAAAACTCAGGTCACGTTACCATATCAACTGCTCAGGCATTGAAAGCCCGTGCATTGATGTATACAGCGTATGACGAAACCGGAGCACCGGATGTCGCGATACTGTCACAAGTGAAAGCACTGTGTTTAGAAATCATGCCTTTGTATGAATTGAGCCCTGTTTTCGAAGATTTATTCCAGGATGCCGGCCAAAGTGGAAATCCTGAAATTATTTTCGAAGTTAATTACCTTGCACCTGATAATATGCCAACCTATGGGGCTGATATACTTTACGGTGATTGGCTTGTAGTCAGCCCGATTCAGAATTTTATCGACGCTTTTGAATGCAGTGATGGTCTTGCCTGGGGAGTATCTCCCCTTACTGACCCTGATAATCCATTTGACAACAGGGATCCAAGGTTAAATAAAACTGTTTTTGTTGACCACCCTGATTGGGGAAATGGCAATGTTCACTATCCAACCAACGCCCGTCCTACCGGTTACGGACTTAAAAAATTCCTTGAACCTGGTAATATCCCATATGGTTATACCACACTTAGTCAGCAGAATACTGTAGTTATAAGATCAGGTGAAGTATTATTGATGTATGCCGAGGCACAAAATGAAATAGCCGGTCCCGATGAAACTGTTTACCAGGCTATAACTGACTTGCGGGCACGCGTAAATATGCCAGCCTATCCTGATGGTTTAACCAAAGAAGAAATGCGGGAACGAATCCGGCACGAGAGAAGAATCGAACTGGCATTTGAAGGGTTGCGTTATTACGACCTTAAAAGATGGCGGATAGCAGGTGATGTATTAAACAATGTCACAGACGGACTGTTGAATTACCACTGGGAAGACAGGTTTTATCACTGGCCTATTCCTCAGGCTGATATTGATAAGAACCATGGTACTTTAATTCAAAATCCTGATTATCAATAGTAGCCATTCCATAGAAACGGGAGAGATGTTTCTCTCTCGTTTCTTTTTTTTATTTTTCTTCTTTTTAAAGGTTATTTGAGGTGATTCTTTGGTAATATTATCAAAGCAATCATTTGTCTGAATATTTCTCAGAATCTTCTGGCGAAAAAACATCATTTAGAATGAAAAGCAATAGTTTTTTTACTCATTTAAGCCATAATATTATAGTTTTTATAATATTAACATTTTGGTTACCATGCTTTAGCCAGGATAAAAGTTTATTGCCTAAAAATCCGGTTTCTATATCTTCGCTTGTGCCTGATGACAGGCTAATTATTCCTATGCCATTGGCAGAAAGAATTAAACGTAAAATTGTACCACAAAGAGGATTGTGCAGTACAATTCCGGGTGGAGGACATAATGACTTACTTATGTCAGGTAGCGGGAAAATGCACATTAAAGTCTCTGGTAGTCCTTTATCAGAGGAGGTAATTTTCCACCATGAGCGTTTGCTCGTACCCTGGAAAATGCCTTTTGAAGCACCGAATATTGCTTATATACTTCCCGAAGTCAGGAAACTTATTATGGAAGGTAAATATGATAGCGCCCTTAATCTCTCTTTTGAAGCGGCTACCAAAGCTGGTATGCCTCCAGGAACCGGGAATCACAGATTGATTCCGGCATTTACCATGAAAATCGACCAACCCAAATCCGGGGCAATTAAAAATTACCTCCGGACATTGGACTTCGAGAGTGGCGAAATAAAAGTACTTTGGGAAGATCAAAACGGGCAGTGGGAACGGAAATCTTTTGTTTCCCGCCCCGATGATGTTACTGTCCAGTTATTTACTGCTCCTGAAGGACAACCATTAAATACAAGGATTGAATTAAGCACCTTTATCCAGCCGTATCGGCCAGCTCCTGTAACTATTCCGCCAGCTCCTGTAACAAATCCGGATAAGGATATATCTTTAATTACCTTCGAACGCGATTTTAACGGGCAAAGATTAATAGTTGAAGGGCATTTTAATCCCGAAACAGGGAATATCGGTTATGCAGGCGTTGTACGTGTAGTCCCTGACGGAGGGAAAACCGGTATCGAAGATGGTGTTTTGGTTGTTGAAGGCGCTAAATCGTTGATGTTGATAACCCGTGTTGAATGGTATAAAGATTTCCAAAAAAATAAAGTTGACGAGTTAATAAGCAGTCTGGAGAAAATTACTCCTGATTATAAAAAACTACTAGACAGGAACCGGGAGGTTCAATCCGCGATTTTAGACCGCGTATCATTAAATTTTAATACCAGTCCTGAAGAAAATGCTATGTCAGGCGAAGAATTAATGGCCGATCAAAAAATCCATATTGGCTATAATCTTACTTTATTATCCAAACTTTTCGATATGAGCCGCTATTGGTTAATGCTCGAAAGCGGTGATTTCCCCCCGATATACGGCCATTTAAATATTAATGTAAATCTGCAGGTATCCGGTGGAGATATGGCAAATTTGCCTGAGGCAATGAATGCATTCTATAACTGGATAGAAGGACTTTTACCTGATTCCAGGAATAATGCCAGGAATATTTTTGGCGCGCGTGGAGCCTTATTTTCTGTTCATCCCGACCAGCAACAGGGGGTATTGTACCATTGGGATTTTCTTTATCCGCACCATTACTGGGTTTCTGCCGGTGGCTGGTCATACAGTCCGTTTTGGGATCACTACCTGGTGACAGACGACAAAGAATTTCTCAGGAACCGGATAATGCCGGGTTTAAAAGAACTGGCATTATTTTACGAAGACTACCTGACCCTTACAGATAAAAATGGCAACTATATTTTTGTACCTTCCTATTCACCCGAAAACTGGCCATCGAACACCGATGAAGGGACCAACCATGTCGATTGGCATGGGGACCATGCGAATGCACCGACAGTTATTAATGCCACCATGGATATAATGGTTTGCCGCGAAGTGTTGTCACACCTGATTGAGGGTGCAGAGATTCTAGGGACAGAATCTGAAAATACTCCCAAGTGGAAGGATATGCTGGCTAAATTGCCCAATTATCTCCTTGACCAGGATGGTGCTATAAAGGAATGGGCCTGGCCTGCTTTGGCAGAAAGGCAGGACCACCGCCATATCTCACAAATGTATGGTGTTTGGCCTGCCGATGAAATCGACCCGGACAGGACGCCTCAATTAGCTAAAGCCGCCTGGCTGGCAAATCGTAAACGTGCCCAGGGGAACGCTTCCGGTCATGGTATTTCGCACCGTGCTTTAGCAGCTGCACGTTTGAAGGACAACTATCTCGTTAATTTTGAATTAAAACAGCTCCTCGAGCAAGGGTATTTTGGGCCAGTCCTTACATCATCACATAACCCTTATACCGGATTTATGCCCGACCAGCAAGGTTCGGTACTTACCCTGATGATGGAAATGCTTGTTTATTCAAGGCCGGGGGTTATTGAATTATTGCCGGCGCTTCCCAACACGATAGAAAAGGGCAATATTAAAGGCATATTGGCACGGAGTTTTGCAAAGGTGGACGATTTGACATGGGATTTGAACGCAAAGACAATTGATCTGACGATTACTTCAGAGAGAGAACAAGACATATCGCTGATAGTTCGCTATGGCATTGAATCTTTATCTGCCCCTGAGGGTGTACTAGAAAAGCAACCTCAAAAAGATTCTGATTCCTGCATTTTGCATTTGCTACCTGGTAAACAGGTAACGCTTCATTTGAAGATAGGAGACCATAAACCTTCAGATTGGATTCAAAAGCTTAATTAATGAATAGATATAGGTTACTGTAATCCAATAGTATACTGTGATATGAAAATCCCAAGCGGAACTGCTTTTTATTTTGCTGCTTTTATATTCCTGGCTGAATCGGCATCAGGGAAAGGTTATAACAACACCAATAATGCAGAAAAAAGTGAGATGTGCTGGTGGTACGAGTAACCGGTGGAAAAGTACTGGGAAGGATTGCCCATAGGCACCGGACGATTTGCTGCTATGATTGGTGGGAATATAAAATATGAAAAAATATTTTTCAACGATGAAACACTTTGGTCGGGTGGCCCATATAATCCCAACTATCCGGATGGCATGATGGGCATGTTAAGGGCTTGCGTGCAAGGGGTGGGTTTGTGGTTGATATCAAGTGGGAAAATAGTCAAGGAAAGTATATTTATTTGATAATAAGTTAAAATGTACCTTTGAATATTGAAAATTCACTACCTAAACCATGCAAATCATCAGAATCACAAAACCAGGAAATTTAATCTGCCAATGGATTGGATTTTTTGTTTTTGCTATGTCAACCTTTACTCCGGTAGCCTTGTTCGGTGCCATATCCTGTAAAACACAGACATTCACCAGCGACACCAGCTATCAAAACTTTGATGCTGCTATTTACTGTTCGGTTCAGGACATGCGTCGAATGGCAGCCGATTCACTATGGCTCAAGGAGAGCTGGGATGTAATCCACAGATCTATTAAGGTGGACAAGGTGTGGCCTGAGACCTACCGGGGAAATCAACAAACACCGGAGGCAGACATACGGATTATCAAAGATTTCTTTGCCAGTAAAGGCATCAAAACACAAGGCGGCATGATGCCGTATGTGGGTCGTCCAGGTGACAGAATTACCGTATTCGAAGTGTTACAAATTCCACGAACTTACAATATATATAAATTCAAGTGACCATAACAGATATGACATCCTTTCATTATTCAACATAACTGATTTCTAAGAGCAATTGCTATGAAAAATTTTTTACCCATTTCACTTTTAATGTTTGTTATCACAAGCATTCATGCACAACCGCAAAAATTTAATACTATTTTATACGGGGTTGCTTATTATCATGAATATATGCCTTATGAACGACTTGAAAAAGACGTACAATTAATGCAAGAGGCCGGTATTAATGTTGTTCGTGTTGGCGAATCCACATGGAGCCTATTTGAACCTGAAGAAGGACGCTTTGAATTTGGCTGGATGGATCGTATCATTGACAGAATGCATAAGGCCGGGATTAAGGTAATTCTTGGCACTCCAACTTATTCCATACCGGCCTGGATGGGATTAAAATATCCGGATATCTTTATAGAAAGACTTGATGGCTCAAAAAGCAGCTACGGTATAAGACAAAACTTCGACATGAGTAATCCGACTTACTTATTTTATACTGAGCGGATCATACGAAAAATGATGGAGCATTATGCAAATCATCCAGCCATTATCGGATATCAGGTAGATAATGAAACCGCTACTCATGGTGCTGCCAATTATGATTTTTTCAGGGGTTTTGTTGATTACATGAAAAAGAAATACAAAACAACTGATACGCTTAATAAACTCTGGGGACTTAATTATTGGGGAATGACCCTGAATGATTGGGATGAATTTCCAACCCGCAACAATGCCACGAATCCATCCTATAAGTTGGAATGGGACCGTTACAACCAAAAGGTGGTAGCTGATTTTCTCATTTGGCAGGCTGATATTATTGGTGAGTACAAACGCCCTGATCAGTTTACAATGCATGACTTTATGCCCTCGCATACCACTTTTGACCATTTAACCACAAATCAGAAGCTGGATATGCCCGGTCTGAATGTTTATCATGGAAGCCAAAACAATGTCAGGGGTGAGGATGTGATGTGGGCCGATGATTTTTACAGAAGTGTTTCCAAAACTAACCATCTTATAATAGAGACCAATGCACAAACTACCGGATGGGATGCAAGAAGACAAATTCCTCCATATGACGGTCAGGGAAGATTATATGTATACTCTCATCTTGCTTGCGGTGCAAATATGGTTGAATACTGGCATTGGCATTCAAACCACTATGGGCAGGAAATGTATTGGAAAGGTGTGCTGGGTCATGACTTGGAGCCAAACCGTTTTTATTATGAGGTTAGCAAAACAGCACATGAGTTGCAGAAGATCGGACCTAGGCTTGTAAACCTGAAAATAAAAAACGAAGTTGCTATCTTACTCAGCCGCGATTCTGATTTTGGATTAAGTTATATGCCGTTTAAAGATGGTGGCGCTATGCGTGGTAGCGGCGGTGGCGGTAACGCTTATATGGATGTTGTGCGTCAAATGCACCGTGCTGCTTTCAGGCAAAACATAGGTGTTGATTTTGTTTTAGCTGAAGACGCTGATTTTTCTCATTATAAACTTTTACTTGTACCTCCCTTGTATGTGGCTAGCGATGCCCTGCTAAAAAAAATAGCTGCATTTGTTAAAGAGGGCGGTCATGTTATCATGTCTGTAAAAAGCGGTTTTTGTGACGAAAACTCTGTGATTCGCCACATAAAAGCCCCCGGACTCCTCAGGGAAGTATGTGGTTTTTACTATCAGGAGTTCTCAGGTGTGAGTTCACTAAAATTGCTTGAAGATCCTTTTAAAGTGGGTGATGAAAACAACAAAGCAACAGACTGGATCGAATTTATCATACCTGAAACTGCAAAAACTATAGCACAGTATGATGATGCATTTTTTGGAAAGTATCCTGCCATAACTGAAAATATGTATGGCAAGGGTAGTCTTATTTACGAAGGATGTTTGGTGACAGATGAAATACAATCCAAAGTTCTATTCAACAAAGCTTCGGAGATTGGTTTGATCGATGGTAAGCAGAACGTATATCCCATTGTCGTCAAAAATGGAACAAACAATATGGGTAAGACTATCCGTTATTATCTCAATTATTCAAATAATGAACAAACTGTGGTTTATAATTATACTAAGGGGATCGACCTATTTACAGGCAAAGTAATAAATAAGGGAGATAATATTATCCTTAAACCCTGGGATCTTTCAATTTTGGAAGAATAATCGTCCAATTAAAGATTCAAATAATGAGTCACCTCCGATTAATGTTGTTTTCAGGGCTAAAGCCCATTATGTGTTTGATTTTCAATAACCCCAGGCTTAACCCAACTTGAGCGAATTTAGCCTGAAAATAGCCAAAATTCAGTGATTTTACGTATTTTCAAAATGTTATATATCTGATATATAGATATATAGAATTTTATTGCTTTTTGTAGTCCCAGAAAATATAGTACAAATTTGCATTTCCCGTTTTTCCTTTTGTATATTGGCAGCATGTTTTTGAAAGCTGCCGATAAGAAAGACAAGAAAACGGGTAAAACCTACCGTTATTACAAGCTTTGCGAGAGTTACCGCATCGGAAACAAGATTCGTCACCGGACGATTCATGTTTTGGGAAAACTGGAAGAACTTGAAAATGAGAATGAAAGAAAGATACTGGCAGATCGCATCGAGCAGCTTCTTACCGGTGACAGGGAGATATTCCCGGCAGAGATACCCAGGCATGTAGAGAAGCTTGCAGATAGTTTATGTGCACGGATCAGACAGAGGGGACTGTTGCAGGATGCCCACAGGCAAACTTCCCTGGAAAAGGCAGAGCAGTCCGCGGAAGACCTGCAAAAAGTTGATCTTTCCACCATAGATCTGGAGGATGTCCGGGAGATTGGCACTGAATGGTTATGCAAACAGGCTTTGGAAGAATTGCAATTGGAAGGTTTTCTAATGAACCAGGGCTTAGATAAAGCGCAGGTTGATACGGCCCTGATGCATATCATAAGCAGGGCGGCTTTTCCTGCATCGGAACACAGGACAGCTTTATGGATCAATGAAAACTCGTCGGTTACAGAGCTATTTCAGGTTCGGCCCGATAGCATCAACCGGTTCCATCTTTACAAGACGAGCAAGTTACTTTACAGGCATAAGGAAGCTATTGAGCAGTACCTTTCCCTTCGTACCAATGAGATCTTTGATCTTCAGGACAGGATCATCCTGTACGATTTAACCAACACGTATTTTGAAGGACGCAAAGAGAGCAGCCGCCTGGCCAGATTTGGTCGCAGCAAGGAAAAGCGCAATGATGCAAAGATCGTGGCCCTTGCCCTGGTGGTAAATGTGGAAGGGTTTGTTAAATACAGCCATATCTATGAAGGCAATATTGCCGACTGCAAAACGCTGGGTGAAACACTGTCGGTGTTATCGGCCAGGACATCAGACACCCCGCGGAAAGCTTTGGTTGTTATTGATGCAGGTATTGCAACTGAGGACAACCTTGAAACGATCAGGACCCTTGGACATGATTATGTTTGTGTCAGCCGGACAAAATTAAAGGATTATGAGATACCGGAGGATTTAGTACATATAGAGGACAATCGCCATCATTCCATCCACATCAGGTGGGTGAAAAACGACGACAGCCAGGACAGTTTCCTGTATGTCCACAGCAAAATGAAAGAAGTAAAGGAAACCTCCATGAATGATCATTTCTGTCAGCGTTATGAGGAGGAACTCAGCAACCTGTCACAGCAGTTACAAAAAAACACGGGCAAAAAGAACCATTATGGTACCGTGATGGAGCGCATAGGCAGGATCAAGGAGCGTTATCCGGCAGCAGTAAAACATTACAAAGTTGATATAAAGGTAAAAGACGGAAGGATAAAGGATGTGACCTGGCAGAGGAAACCGCTGGCGGGACCATCAAATGAAGGAGTGTATTTCATACGCACCAACCTCGGGCAGGTAGAGGAAAAAATGGTATGGGACATCTACAATACCATCCGAGGGGTGGAAAGCACCTTCCGGGTATTGAAAACTGATCTGCACCTTCGTCCTGTATTTCACCGAAAAGATGATCATATGATGGCCCACCTTAATCTGGGAATCCTTGCATACATGGTGGTGCACACCATCCGGTTCAGGCTTTCAAAGTGTGGTATCCACCACGATTGGCAAAACATCCGCAGAATCATGAATACCCAAAAAGCCGGTACCATCACTATGAACGACAGCCAGGGAAAGAAGATCCATATCCGCATTTGCAGCAAACCAACCACAGGAGTCAAGGAGATTTATGAAGCGATGGGCTATAAACCTTTGCCGTTCCACCGAAGAAGATTTGTGTTCCCCGAATTCCGAAACTGAAAACATATGTTGTTTACACACAACCTATTACAACCATAAGCGCTCAAGTTGGGTTAAAACCTGTGGCATTTGCTCCCGCACGGTTTGCTAACGTCATCTACCGTTGTTCTGCTATAACAAGACAACTCCTGCTTACCTGTAAAAGGACTTATGGAACATTACTGCCTCAAGATCAACATCAGTGTACCGGGATT
>DATEVU010000141.1:0-29166 GCA_035258345.1 Bacteroidales bacterium | reverse complement strand
TCAGATAACGCCCTATTCAGGGCTAAAATACAAAGTTCAAACGATTTTTTTTGTTACACAATCCCTATACTCATAATTTCTAATAACATCTCTGCAAAAATTTTTTACTCCGTGAGCCTCTGTGTTTCCTCTGTGAACCTCGGTGTAAATTATCCTCCTCAGTTCTTCCGGATGAGCTTGAAGGGAATGGACCCCTCAGGTCCCAGCGGCATCTGTTCAATAAATACCGTACTTTCATCAAAACCCAATGCTTTAACATCGGACAGACTGAATTTGGCAATAAACAAATACAGACTTATAATAACCTTATCAAGCACCTTAAATTCCAGATCAGATGCATGAAGCCTGTCGATAATGATAAACTTAAAATCAGTAAGCACATTATGTTTTCTGAGAGAGGGGTAACCACTAAAGAGATCAATTTCACCGGCTTTGGCCATTTCATTGGTTACATGTTTAAACATGGAATTGATATGGGGCTCGACCTTAAAACCGAGGTAAAAGTCAACCCGGGTTAGAATACCCGGCAGCATGTGGGTAACTTTGTATTCGAGCGCGCGTGGCTCATCCATTATATCCACGTGAATAAGCCAGTAATGGTCAGCCCTCTTCGGTTGCTTGTTGAGGATCGACAGGATAACCTTGGATTCGATATCGCTGGACCGGTTGGCCTTGGTAAGGAAAACCAGATTTGTTGCAGTTTTCGGGATACTCGTATCGTTACGGAGATCCTTGATGACATCGAGGTATTGTTCAATGGGCATGAAACGCAGGAAACGGTTGGTAATCTTCCTGCCGTTATACCAGGAAAGCATGACGATCGACAAAACCCCGCCCAGCAATATGGGAAACCATCCGCCGTGTGAAAACTTAAATAGATTGGCATACAGGAAAGTACCTTCAAAGGTAAGATAAACCCCCAGAAAGATCATGATCAGGAAACGGTTAGTCCTTTTGAGCGCCAGGTAGGATAACAGCAGCAACGTATCGATCATCATGGTGATGTTGATCGAAAGACCGTATGCTGCTTCCATATTGGCCGATTCTTTAAAGGTAAGCACAACGATAAGGCATAAAGCACAGAGAAACCAGTTGATGCTTGCTATATACATCTGTCCTTTCTGAAGGGTAGGGTATTTGATCCGGATCTTAGGCCAGAAATTCAGGGAGATGGCTTCGCTGATAAGTGTATAGGAAGCACTGATCAGGGCCTGGCTGGCAATTATCGCGGCGGCTGTGGCAACAAAAATACCAACCGGGAGAAACCACAGCGGCATAATGGCATAAAAGGGATTTGTTGTGTTGGTTATTTCACCGGCATGACTTAACACCCAGGCCCCCTGTCCCAGGTAGTTAAGTATCAGGGTGATCTTTACAAATATCCAGGATACTCTGATATTTTTAAGGCCGACGTGACCCAGGTCGGCATAAAGAGCTTCCGCCCCTGTGGTGCACAGGAAAACCGCCCCAAGGATCAGAATGGCCCCCGGATGCTGCCACAACAGGTGCACGGCGTAATAAGGGTTAAAGGCCTTTAGAACCAGCAGCTTTTCCTGGATTTCGAGGGCCCCGAGAACACCCAGCATGAGAAACCAGATAAACATGATGGGGCCGAAAAACCTGCCAACGTAATTGGTCCCAAATTGCTGAATGGTAAATAAAAGGGTAATGATAATAACTACTATGGGGATCACCTTTATATCCGGATTGATCATCCGCAACCCTTCAATGGAAGAAACGACAGTAATTGCCGGTGTAATAATACCGTCAGCCAGCAGCAGGCTGCCTCCGGCAATGGCGAGAATATAGATCCAGCGTTTACTTTTGCGGAGCAGGGCGAACAGTGAGAAAATGCCGCCTTCACCCTTGTTATCAGCCCGAAGGGTGATCAGAACATATTTAACGGTTGTTTGGATCGTCAGGGTCCAGATCACGCAGGAAAGTACACCGAGTATAAAATCGGGTTCAATAGGGAATCCCTCTCTTGTTACAGCTTTTATTACATACAAAGGGGAGGTGCCTATGTCGCCAAAAACGATGCCCAGGGTGACAATAATTCCTGCGAAGCTGAAACGGATTCCATGGCTTTTGCCGGTGCTGTACATATCCTATGAAGGCAAAAAGTCTCTTGTTTTTTTAAAAGCATCCAAAGGTGTGTTTTTATGTTGAAAATAGCAAAGAATAAACAGGAATTTTTATTCCTATATTTACGTCCATAACACAATCATTTGTCATCATGAGCCACGATAAGGGTCAACCCGAATGCTGTCCCCCTTTCTATCCGAATCAATGGGAAAACAAGGTTCATCGCTGGAACAACAAGGTATTTATCCGGGAAACAATGCCACAGGTATTTCACATTCCCTTTCCCGGATGCGTGCGAAGCGTTACGACAAAGCTGTGGAAGCAGGCCCGGGAGGCCGGTGCTGCTCCGGGAATCAGTGATTTTCTGCTGCTTGCCCACGATCCTTCACCCTGGAAATCGGAGTTATTTATGCTTGTAAACCATGAAGTTCCCGGAGCGGATAATGTAAAGCTTTCCGGAACATATTTCAGCAAGGTTTTTGACGGACACTTTACCAAGGTGCCGCAATATATAAGGGAGACGGATATTTACCTCATCAACCAGGGTAAACTGGCAAAGAAATACTACTTTTACTTTACCACATGCCCCAAATGTGCCAGGAAATATGAACACAATTATATCGTGGCTATTGCAGAATTGTAATTTATGATATTAACCAATTAATTACCTAAATATTAATAGTATGTCTAAAACACCTTCAAGAAGAAAATTCCTGCAACAACTGGGAGGCACGTCCCTGTTGCTGGCAGCAGGTTCCTTAAACGCACTGGCGGGTGACGAAAGAACCAGGGAGCACATATATCCCTACAGCCGGAAGATCAGTGCCAACGATAAGATAAGGGTTGCCTGCATCGGCATGGGTATAATGGGAAATGCAGATACCGATTCGGCACTGAAAGTTCCCGGGGTTGAGCTCGCAGCAGTGTGTGATCTGTATGACGGCCGCCTTGCAAGGGCAAAAGAGAAATACGGTTCCGGAATATATACTACAAGGGATTACCGTGAATTGTTGCTGCGCGGGGACATCGATGCAATAATCATTGCTACCAGCGATAACTGGCATGCCAGGATAGCCATTGACGCCATGAACAGCGGGAAGGCTGTTTACTGTGAGAAACCTGTGGTGCAAAAGCTGAGCGAAGGACTTCCGGTTATCGCAGCACAGAAAAAAACACAGAAGCCTATGCAGGTTGGCAGTCAGCGTGTGAGCAGTATTGTTTACCGCCAGGCAAAGGAATTATACAAAGCCGGCACAATAGGACAATTGAATTGTGTTGAAGCTTCATTCGACCGGCAGGATGCATTGGGAGCCTGGGAATATACCATGCCGACCGACGGTTCTGCGCAAACTGTTGACTGGGACCGCTATATCGAAGGTGCATCCAGGAAAATATCCTATGATCCCAAAAAATTCTTCTGGTGGAGAAATTACCGGGATTTCGGTACAGGCGTGGCCGGTGATCTTTTTGTCCACCTGTTGTCGGGCATACACCTGATTACCGATTCACTGGGCCCGAAAACAATTTTTGCGTCGGGACAGTTGTGTTACTGGAAAGATGAACGCGATGTACCCGATATCATGACTGCCATCATGGAGTATCCTGAATCAAAAGAGCACCCTGCTTTCCAGGTAATGCTCAGGGTCAATTTCGTGAGCGGTATGGGTGACAGGGGAATAACCCGTTTCATCGGGAGTGAGGGGGCCATGGAAATGCTGGATAATGGTTTCAAAGTTACCCACAGCATCATGTCTAAAGCTCCCGGTATCGGCGGATGGGACGCATTTCATACCTATCCCCAGGCTATGCAGGATGAACTGATGAAACAGTATAACCTGAAGTATTCAGCCGCAGACCAGGAACGACCTGTTAAACCTGAAGTCAATTATGTTGCTCCGGAGGATTATGATGAGCACCTGGAACACTTTATTAATTTCTTCGACGGGGTGCGCGGTACAAAAGCCCTGGTTGAAGGTCCCGAATTTGCATTCCGTGCGGCAGCCCCGACACTGGCCTGTAACGACAGCTATTTCCAGAAAAAGATCATATCCTGGGATCCGGTGAACATGAAAGTTGTGGAATAAACCTGCAACAATTTATTAACAAATAAGAGCAGGGATCTTAATAATTAATTGATCCCTGCTTTTCAATTTATCAATTACATTAATTATCTTTGCCGGTGCTTGTTAAACTTATAAAGCTATGGCGGGCAATGTCAACAAATCAAGAAATCAATAAATCAACAAATCAATAAATCAATAAATAACTATGTGTACAACAAAATTCCCTATCAAGATCAGTTCCCTGGTGGTTATTGTTATAGCTGTACTTTCGCTTGTTGCCTGCAAAGGCGGAAATAAAACAGCAGATGCCGATCGGCTTGCAGCAGACAGCCTGAACAAGGAGTTGCTTGCATCAGATATTAAGGAGGTTTTATATCCCCTGCCCACGCCCTTTGAAATGACCAAAATGCTGAATGATATCGGTGCAAAGTATACCGCGAAGAACCTGAATTCCACAGCCAACATCGAGAAATATTATACCGAACAGAACAAAGCTGTTAATTTGGGTATATATGGTGCCGACCTTGCGTATGCATCTACTTATCAGCAGCAACAGGATATCCAGACATACATGGGTGCCATTAAAACCCTCGCTGATCAGCTTGGTGTTACCTACGATTATACCATGCTTTTATCGGATGAATACAAGGATAAGCTTAACAATAAAGATTCTCTTGCCAATATTGTAACCAATACCATTTACGATACCTATCAGTATCTCGACCAGAAGAGCAATCCTGATCTCGCTGTCAATATGATCACCGGAATGTGGGTTGAGCTGATGTATATCGCCACCAATATTTCCGAGGATTCCTATAATTTTACCGGGATGGTGGATATTATCAGCAAACAAAAGGCATCGTATGATAAGGTTATGGATCTTTTGGCCTCAAGAAATACTAACCCCGACATAAAAAATCTTGAAACAAAACTACAGGCACTGAAACCTGCTTTTGACAAGGTGGATACCGGGTTGTCGGAAACCGACTATAACCTGATACTTCAAACAATAAGGTCGGTAAGGGGTTCGGTAATCTGATAACCTTTTTATCCGGTTTTTGATTGAATTACAGCCCTTTGCCAACCAGCAAGGGCTGTTTTGCATAATCCTGTTACAATGAATGAATCAATTTTAAGGGCACTTATGCGGTTGTTCGCGATTGTCTCCGATATTAACAAGGAAGGACAGTCTTCGAATAAACGCGGTATTGTCATGGATTATCTCGACAGGCAGTACAGTGATGAGATCGTGCAGAAATACATTGATTTTTTTGATCAGCAGGTAAACTACCTGCACATGATCAGCAAAGATCCGGTAATCGATGATGCCGCTGTACTTAAAATAAATGCGGAGAACAGGATCATTGAACTTTGCAGGCAAATTAATGAAGAACTGGAGCATGAACAAAAAATAATTGTTCTGATCTATCTCCTTGATTTTATTCATTCGGGGGTTAAGCACACCAGGACTGAATTAAGCCTGGTCAGAACAGCGGCAGCCTATTTAAAGATCGGCGAGGATGAATTCCTGGATGCAAAATCCTTTACTTTTGAAAGTATTGAAAAGATCGCACACCAGGATTGGCTTTTATTCATCCGGCCGAGAGATGTACCTTCTCCCTTTGTTAAACAGATAACCGTTGATAAGCTCGAAGGGCAAATTGTGGTCCTCAGGATCCCGAGTGCAGATACCTATGTGTTCCGGTATTATGGTAATATGAAGCTGCTGATCAACGGGCACAGAATAAATCCGGGGCGGTCCTATATCTGGCCTGTAGGAGCTGTAATACGAAATCCCAAGATTGGTTCCGTTTATTTCAGCTGGGTTAGGGGACGGTTTATCCGGGCCAGTGCAGAAAGCAAGTTTGTATTTACCGCAGAGGAAATAGCTTTCAACTATTTCAACAGTAAGAACGGTGTCAAACGGTTCAACCTCACCGAAGAATCAGGCCGGCTGGTTGGTATTATCGGCGGAAGCGGTTCAGGAAAGTCTACCCTGCTGAATGTTTTGAACGGAAACCTGAAGACCCGTCGTGGCTCCATAAAGATCAACGGGTGGGACATCCATGAGAACAAGGAAATGGTAAAGGGGATCATTGGCTACGTACCCCAGGATGACCTGCTGATCAAGGAACTCACCGTGTACGAAAATCTTTATTATAATACCCGGCTTTGCTTCGACGGTTACAGCGAAGATTTGATCCGTGATGTCGTTGAGGATGCACTGGTTGATTTTGATCTGGTGGAAGCCAGTGATCTCCATGTAGGTGATGCCTTTAATACCATACTTAGCGGGGGACAGCGGAAAAGGCTCAACATTGCCCTGGAGCTTATCCGCGAGCCTTCCATACTTTTTGTGGATGAACCCACTTCGGGATTGTCATCGGCCGATTCGGAAAAGGTCATTACACTGCTCAAAAGACAAACCCTCAAGGGTAAGCTGGTGATCGCCAACATGCACCAGCCATCGTCCGATGTTTTTAAGATGATCGACAAGTTGCTTGTAATGGATCAGGGTGGGAGGGTCATTTACTACGGCCACCCGATTAGCGCCATAACCTATTTTAAGAAGGAAGCACATTATGCCGATGCGGAGGAGACCGAATGCCTGAGCTGTGGTAATATCAATACCGATGAGATATTGCGGATAGTGGAATCCCGCGAGGTTGATGCAAACGGGCGCCTCACACGGAAACGCAAAACCAGTCCCGAGGAATGGTATCAGCGGTTTCTCGTTAATATCGATGTCCAAACAAAAAAAATTGAAAGGGAACACGATTCCTCAATTCCGCGGAATAATTTCAAGATACCTGACCATTTTAACCAGTTCAGGATATTTCTGAAACGGGATCTTCTTGCCAAGTATTACAATAAGCAATACCTGATGTTGCTGGCGCTTGAAGCCCCGATGCTCGCCTTTGTCCTGGCCTTCTTTTCAAAGAACTATACCTGGGTGAACGGACTTCCTTTGTATATTTTCGGAGAGAATGCCGTGTTGCCGGCCTTTTTATTCATGGCAGTGATCGTTGCCCTGTTCCTGGGATTGGTGATAAGTGCCGAAGAGATTTTTAAGGACCGCAAGATCTTGAAAAGGGAGAAGTTTCTGAATTTAAGCCGTTCAAGTTACCTGTTCTCAAAAATATGCATCCTGTTCTCGATTTCTGCCTTACAGTCGCTCATTTTTGTGCTCATCGGGAATTCAATGCTTGAAATCGAGGGTATGCTGCTTCGTTACTGGATAGTACTGTTCACCGCTTCGTGCTGGGCAAATATGATCGGTTTGAACATATCTTCGGGATTTAATTCGGTGGTTACCATATACATCCTTATTCCCCTGATCCTGGTTCCCCAGCTTCTTTTCAGTGGTGTCGTGGTGGATTTCACTAAAATGCACAATAAGATCGCCAACGATAAAACTGTTCCGCTGATCGGTGACCTGATGACCTCACGGTGGGCATACGAAGCCCTTGCTGTAAGCCAGTTCAAGGATAACAGCTTCGAACGGCATTTTTTCGAAGCCGAATCCAGGGCGAGAAATGCCAGTTATTTCAGATCGTATGCCATTCCGGCATTGCTGAAAATTGCCGGCGATACACGTGACCTGCACGGGAATAAGACAGACACCTTGCGGTACACCAACAACCTGACCGTAATCCGGACGGAAGTGGAAAAAATTGCCGGGGACATTGGATGGGAGCGGCCTCGTTTTGTTGACAGCCTTTCCGTTCGGCTTTACAACCCTGCTCTCAATGCTTCTTTATCTGATTTTCTCGACAGGGCGGTAATCGTTTTCCGGAAACGCTACAACATGGCCGTAGATGACCGGGACAGGATATATTATCAGCAGGTGGCAGCTCTCGGGGGCCAGGATGAGTTCCTGCGTTTCAGGCAGGAGTATTACAACAAACAGCTGGCTTTGGTGGTGACCAACGAAAAGGAAATACAGAATTATTCGGTTCACGACGGGGAAATGATCCCATTAAAAGATGCTGTTTTCAGGTTGCCATCGGGCTACAGCTGGAGATCCCATTTTTATGCACCCGTGAAATACATGTTCGGACAGCGGGTGGACACATTCTGGTTCAACCTTCTTGTAATCTGGTTTTTTAGTATTCTTCTCCTTGCCTTATTGTATTATGATGTGATCCGGAAAGCATTGACTTACATGGAATCATTACGGCTGAACAGGTTGAATAAACTTAGACTGAACAGGCTGATCAGGATCACGGAACAAAGCAGGCCTGTAAGGAAAAGGTAGTTATCGTATTTTTGTTATCTTTGCACCGCATTTACAAAAAATCAGTTAATGATAAAGATCACATTACCCGATAATTCGATAAGAGAATATGAATCCGGTGTTACCGGTCTGGATATTGCCAAAAGCCTGAGTAACAGTTTGGCGCGTGAAGTTGTTGCGATAACGGTTAACGGCGAGATCTGGGATGCCACCAGGCGTATAGAGAAGGATGCAGCTGTTGTGTTGCATAAATTCGATACCGCCGAAGGAAAGCATGCTTTCTGGCATTCTTCGGCGCATCTTATGGCCGAATCGCTTGAAGCATTGTACCCGGGCATTAAGTTCGGCATAGGGCCGGCTATTGAAAACGGATTCTATTATGATGTCGATCCCGGTGAAGGAGTTGTGATTACCGAAGCGGATCTTCCCCGGATCGAAGAAAAAATGGTGGAACTGGGCCGTAAAAACAGTGAATATAAAAGGGAAGAAATAGGAAAAAATGATGTACTTGAACTCTTCAGGAAAAAAGGGGATAATTATAAAATTGAACTGATCGGGGAACTTGTGGATGGCACAATTACCCTTTACAGGCAGGGAAATTTCACCGACCTGTGCCGGGGTCCGCATCTGCCGGATACAAGCCATATCAAGGCAATTAAATTATTAAGCGTTGCCGGTGCGTACTGGCGGGGAGACGAAAAACGCAAACAGCTGACCCGGATATACGGTATCAGTTTTCCAAAAAGGCAAATGCTTGATGAATACCTGGTAATGCTTGAACAGGCAAAGGCCAGGGATCACCGCAAGCTGGGAAAAGAACTGGAATTGTTTGTATTTTCCCAAAAAGTGGGACAGGGTCTTCCGTTGTGGCTGCCAAAAGGAGCCATGCTGCGCGAACGGCTTGAAAATTTCCTGAAAAAGATACAGGTTAAATACGGCTACCTGCCCGTGCTGACTCCACATATCGGACAGAAAGAACTGTATGTTACATCCGGTCATTACGAGAAATACGGAAAGAATTCGTTTCAGCCGATCCATACACCCGAGGAAGGAGAGGAATTCCTGTTGAAACCCATGAATTGCCCCCACCATTGTGAGATCTATAAAAGCAAACCCCGTTCTTATAAGGACCTGCCCGTGAGGTATGCGGAGTTTGGTACGGTATACCGGTATGAACAAAGCGGCGAATTGCACGGATTAACACGAGTCCGGGGATTTACCCAGGATGATGCCCATTTATTCTGCCGGCCCGACCAGATCAAGGAAGAATTTATTAAGGTTATTGATATTATTTATACCGTTTTCAGAGCATTTGATTTTAATGACTTCATCGCCCAGGTTTCACTCCGGGATCCCGATAACCACGAGAAATATATGGGATCAGACGAAAATTGGGATAAGGCCGAAAGAGCTATTATTGAAGCCACAGAGGAAAAGGGAATGAAGACCACTATTGTGAAGGGAGAAGCAGCTTTTTACGGGCCAAAACTCGATTTCATGGTAAAAGACGCTATCGGCAGAAAATGGCAGCTGGGAACCATACAGGTTGACTATAACCTGCCCGAACGTTTTGAGCTGGAGTATACCGGCAGCGATGACCTGAAGCACAGGCCGGTAATGATTCACAGGGCGCCTTTTGGTTCCATGGAAAGGTTTGTGGCAGTGCTTATAGAGCATACAGCAGGAAAGTTTCCGCTGTGGCTTACACCTGACCAGGTTGTGGTGTTGCCGATCAGTGAAAAATACCACGATTATGCTGAAAAAGTTTTAAAATTCCTAAATAATTGCGATATTCGCACCCTGATTGACACCCGGAACGAAAAGATTGGTAAAAAGATCAGGGACAATGAGTTAAAAAGAATTCCCTACCTGCTTGTCGTGGGAGAAAAGGAAGAAGTTAATGGTACAGTTGCGGTAAGGCGTCAGGGTGAGGGTGACAAGGGGAGCATGAAGCTCGAAGAATTCAGTGATTTTATAACGAAAGAAGTTAAGAAACAGTTGGAACATATTGAATAACTGAAAAGGTTGTGGGTTGTAACAACACACAGCAATCCCGCCTGTGCTAAAGCTGCGGCGGGCGAAGCACAACATTTTTTTTTACTAATAAAACGGAGGGCCGAAGTATAGCAACACCAATTTTCAGAAGAGATACCAGAAGGGAGGAACTACCGCAGTTTGCCGTTAATTATCAAATTAAGGCGCCAGTCGTAAGGGTTGTAGGTGAAAACCTGGAAAACCCCGGTATCTTTCCCATTAAAGAAGCGATAAAAATGGCAGAGGATTTGGAACTCGATCTGGTTGAAATATCACCCAGCGCGAGTCCACCTGTTTGCAAGATCATTGATTATCAAAAATTTCTGTACCAGCAACGGCGTAAGCAAAAAGAATTAAAGGCTAAAACCGCGAAGATCGTTGTGAAAGAAATTCGCTTCGGACCCTATACCGACGATCACGATTATAATTTTAAAATGAAGCATGCCCAAAAGTTCCTTCAGGATGGTGCAAAGGTTAAGGCGTATGTGTTTTTCAAAGGCAGATCAATTGTGTATAATGAAGACGGGGAAGCCTTATTGCAGCGGTTTGCCAATGATCTTGCCGAGCTCGGAAAAATGGAACAGGCACCTAAGCTTGAGGGCAAGCGAATGATCATGTTGTTGACACCATTACCCAGGAAAATCAAGTAATAACCAAATATAGTTCCAGAAGAATGCCAAAAATGAAGACTAATTCCGGTGCCAAGAAGAGATATGATCTTACCGGAACAGGGAAAATTAAACGTAAACATGCTTATAAAAGCCACATTCTGACCAAGAAGTCAAATAAACGGAAAAGAAACCTCGGTCACACCTCCCTGGTTGCTTCTGCCGATGAGAAGAATGCACGACTCCTGCTTGCAGGAAATTAAGTAATGGTTTTACATCAATTTTAGTATTAACAGAGTGTATTAGCCTGAAAGATTCCGGAAACGGAACGCTAACCATTCAAAAATCAAGTAAATTATGCCAAGATCAGTTAATGCTGTTGCTTCGAGACAGCGGAGGAAAAAGATCCTTAAACAAACCAAGGGAAATTTTCTTTCCCGTGCAAATGTATGGACAGTTGCCAAAAACACCTGGGAAAAGGGTTTGGGTTATGCATATGCCGACCGCCGGGCAAAAAAAAGGAATTTCAGATCATTGTGGATTGTGCGCATTAATGCAGGTGTAAGACAATACGGCATGTCTTACTCCGAATTTATGGGAAAACTTAATGAAAAAGGTATCGCCATTAACCGCAAAGCTTTGGCCGACCTTGCCATGAATAATCCTGAGGCATTCGAGGCTGTCGTAAATTCAGTAAAGTAGATTACCGGATTTCTGAAACCTATAGAGACGCATCGCGATGCGTCTTTATTTTTTTACTCCAAACAACTATGAAGATAGCTCTTCTCGGATACGGCAAAATGGGCAGGGAAATTGAAAAAACTGCACTAGAAAGAAATCATGAAGTGATCCTGGTTATTGATGTGGATAACCAGCATGAGCTCAATGGGAATAACCTTAAAAGAGCTGATGTAGCCATCGATTTTTCAACCCCTTCCGCTGCCTTTTCCAATATCCTTGCCTGTTTTTCGGCAGGAATCCCGGTTGTTTGCGGTACAACCGGCTGGCTTGACAGGATTGAAGAGGTGAAGGAACTTTGCAGGGAACAAAACCGTACTTTCTTTTACGCCACCAATTTCAGCCTGGGTGCAAATATCTTATTTGCTCTTAACAGGCATCTGGCCGGTATTATGGATAATATACCGGATTATGATGTTGAAATGAAGGAAATTCATCATATCCATAAAGTTGATGCACCAAGCGGTACTGCAATTACACTGGCCAATGATTTGCTCGGCATCCTGCATCGTAAGCAAAAATGGGAGCTTGACAGGGCATCAGATGACAGTATCATTAAAATAACGGCTGTACGTGAAGGAGAGGTGCCCGGTACACATAGCATTACCTGGGATTCGGCTGTTGACCGGATACAAATATCGCATGAGGCAAAAAGCAGAAAGGGATTGGCACTTGGAGCGGTGCTGGCAGCCGAGTTTATTCAGGATAAAAAGGGAGTGTATTCCATGGAGGATTTGATAAGGATATAGGAATTGTTGTGATTGTTGCGGGTTGTGTTAAAAAATCATAATTATTTTCTCATTTCATCATCACACCATTACCACATTGACTCATCACATAAAAAAAATATTACTTTTAAAACAAAATTCTTCACCCATGAAAGCAGAACGCAAAGATTGGATATGGTTTATAATAGTTTCGGTTATTTATATATTGTGGGTCATATGGTTACGGAATTATTGGTACTTATTTGGACTTGGGATAATATTTGATCTGTATATTTCAAAAAAAGTCAACTGGACGTTTTGGAAAAAACGTGACGGAAAGAACAGTGCGGTTGTGGAATGGATAGATGCGCTGATATTTGCCGTTATAGCAGTTACCCTGATCAACATTTTCCTGTTTCAGAACTATAAAATTCCAACAGGTTCGATGGAAAAGACCCTGCTTATCGGGGACCATCTTTACGTGAGCAAGGTGGCATACGGACCAAGAATTCCCAATACACCCATTGCTTTTCCCTTCACCCAGCATACGCTTCCGCTTACGGGCGGAGCTGTGAGATCGTATATTGAGTGGATAAAACTACCCTACAAAAGGCTTGCAGGTTTTGGCAGGGTAAAGCGTGATGATGCCGTGGTTTTCAATTTCCCGGCCGGTGATACGGTAGTGCTGGCCCATCAGAATATGAGCTATTATTCGATTGTACGTGATACCGCCGAGATGCTGAAGTACAGGGATCTCTATTTCGGACGTCCACAGAAATCAAACGAAGAATATTATAATATGGCCCGCCCGCGGGTGTGGAACAGTTATGATATTGTTGTTCGTCCGGTTGACAAACGCGACAATTATATCAAACGATGTGTGGCAATTCCGGGCGATACGCTTCAGATCATTAACAAGCGGGTTTATACCAACGGAAAACCCCAGCAGGAGTATCAGGGTATTCAGCACAGTTACTACATTTTCCTGAAAGACGGGCAGAACATAACCAATAAGGTATTCGAACGCATGAATATTTACGATATCCAGCGTTCCGGTAATGTGATCCATGCTTATCTTACCAATGATGAAGTAAATAGGATCAGGGAATTTAAGAGTATAAAGGATATCGTCGGCAACGACCAATTCGACAGTTATTCACCTGATTTTTTCCCCAATGATACCAATTACAGGTGGTCCTTAAACAACTTCGGGCCCCTGGTTGTGCCGGCCCGGGGAACAACACTGAAACTTACCACCAAAAACCTTTGCAAGTATGAACGGATCATTTCCTATTTCGAAAAGAATAAACTGGAAGTAAAGGACAGTGTAATATATATCAATGACGAACCTGCCGGAGAATATACTTTCAAAATGGATTACTACTGGATGATGGGGGATAACCGGCACAGCAGTCTGGATTCCCGCTTCTGGGGATTTGTACCCGAGGATCATGTTGTCGGCAAGCCGAAATTCATCTGGCTCTCCCTCGATAAGAACAGGAAATTTATCAACCGGATAAGGTGGAACAGGCTGTTTAAGGGAGTTTAGGTAATAGGGACAAGGGACAAGGGACAAGGGACGAGGGACGAGGGACGGAGGGACAAGTAAGGAATTCGGACATGAACCAGCCAAAATAAAAAAAGCCTGGCAATTCAATCTGCCAGGTTTTTTTAATATACTTGTCCCTTGTCCCTTGTCCCTTATCCCTTGTCCCTCGTCCCTTGTCCCTTTCTTACTCCCCAACTATCTCAAACGGGATCTCCACATGCACTTCCTTATGCAGTCTGACGCGGGCGTGGTAAGTACCAACCTCCTTGATAAGGTCTTCTTTGAAGGTGATATTCTTGCGGTCGATATCAAATCCTTTTTCTTTCAGGGCTTCTGCAATCTGAATGGCATTAACGGATCCAAAGATCTTACCCTTGGTGCTGGTTTTGGCACCCACAGAAAGCGTAATCCCATTGAGTGAATCGGCAATCTGCCGGGCTTCCTGTTTTATCTTCTCCTCTTTATGGGATCGTTGTTTCAGAATTTCATTATGCGCTTTCCTGTTTGATCCGGTTGCCGTAATAGCATATCCCTGCGGGATAAGATAATTCATGGCATAACCGTTCTTGACACTTACGATATCGTCTTTGTATCCGAGGTTCGGAACATCATGCTTTAATATAATTTCCATTATCAGAGCTTTAATTATTTTAATAAATCGGTTACATAAGGCAGTAAGGCCAGGTGACGGGCTCTTTTCACTGCAGTGGACACTTTCCGCTGGTATTTAAGCGAAGTGCCGGTAACCCTGCGTGGTAGAATTTTACCCTGTTCATTCAGGAATTTCTTGAGAAATTCAGGGTCTTTGTAATCTACATATTTGATCTTGTTTTTCTTAAAACGGCAGTATTTTTTCTTTTTTACTTCAACCGCCGGTGGTGTGAGATACCGGATCTCTGACTGACTCATTGGTGCTGTTCCTGCCATGGCTTATTCCTCCGTAACTTTAGCTGCTGATTCTTTTTTATTCCTTCTCTTTTCGGCATACTCGGCAGAATATTTATCCAGCCTGGTAGTCAGAAACCGTATCACCCGTTCATCACGCTTGTACTCGATTTCCAGTGTTTTCACCAGGTCACCGGGTGCCTTGAATTCTATCAGGCTGAAAAAGCCTGTGGATTTTTTCTGAATGGGATAGGCCAGCTTTCGCAATCCCCAGTTTTCTTCGTTTATGATCTCACCGCCTTTGCCGGTGATCACACCTTTGAATTTGTCAACCGCTTCCTTCATCTGAGCCTCAGACAAAACGGGAGTTACAATGAAAACGGTTTCATATTGGTTTAACATAGTCGAAAAATTAATGGTTAATTAAAACAGGTCGCAAAAGTAGTATAAATTTTACTAATGAACAACTTGTAGGTTGTTTTTATTGGGTTGAGGTTGCAGGAAGGGCCACCTATACCTCAACTTCCTCTCCCAACTCCGGTATGTCAATTTGCTCATAACCGCTTTCTGTGAGTTTGCTGCTGAAAAATTCCTGGACTGCAAATTCGCCATGAACGAGAAAAAGTTTTTTTACGTTTTTTTTATCCTGGCATTGCAGGAAGGTGATCATCTCATTATAATCCGCATGACCACTGTAGGAGTCGATCCGTTCAATGTCTGCATTTACGGGGTATACCGTTCCGAAGATGGAAACCTCTTTGTCTCCCCTCAGTATTCTGGCGCCCAGTGTGGTGGGAGAACAATAACCTACTGCCAGGACTGTATTTCGTGAATGGGTTATGCTGTTGGCAAGGTGGTGCTTTATCCTTCCGGCCTCCATCATCCCCGAAGCGGAAATTATGATGCAGGGCTCCTGAATATCGTTCAGTTTCTTTGAATCCTCCACCTGCTGGATGAAATACAGGTTGTTAAATCCGAACGGGTCCGGATCGGTTTCCAGCATTTCTGTGATTTCCTCATTGAAACATTCCCGGTGGAGCCGGAAAATATTGGTGGCATTCACGGAAAGGGGACTGTCGACGTAAACTTTTATTTTTGGCAGCCGGCCGCTGTTATAAAAGTTATTGAGAGAATAAATGACTTCCTGTGTCCGGCCAACACTAAAGGAGGGGATGATCAGCTTTCCTTTCTTTTCAACACATGTCCTTTTTATTACTTCGAGCAGTTTGTCTTCCGATACCACCGAACTTTCATGCAGCCTGTCGCCATATGTTGATTCGCAAATAACAATGTCGGCTTGCGGAAATGGCTGCGGTGGTTTCAGGATACGGTTCTCAGGGCGGCCGATGTCACCGGTAAAGGCTATCCGGGTAACTTTTTCTTCTTCCCTGATCCTGAGATTTATAACCCCTCCTCCCAACAGATGTCCGGTATTGGTTATGGTAACCTTTACTCCTTTGGTTACCCTGAAGGACGTATCATAGGGTATACCCACGAAATACTGCATGGCACTCGTGGCATCGGCCTTTGTAAAGATTGGTTCGAGCGGCGGAAGTTTCTGCCTGGCTCTTTTTTTATTGTTCATTTCCGTATCATGTTCCTGTATTTTGCCGCAGTCGGCTAACATGATCGAACATAAATCGCGTGTTGCATGGGTTGTTATGATCCTGCCTGTAAAGCCCAGTTTTACGATGTAGGGGATAAGCCCGGAGTGATCAATGTGGGCATGACTGAGGATCAGATAATCAATATCCTGCGGATTGAAACCGAGATTACGGTTCATGGAATCCGTAGCCATGCCTTTTCCCTGGTACATGCCGCAGTCGAGCAGGATCTTTTTTCCGTTATCCAGTGTTATCAGGTGCTTACTGCCGGTTACCTCACGTGCCGCACCCAGAAATTGTATCTTCATATGTTAATATTGGTTCTTTTCACAAACATAATCATTTTATTGCCAGGTTATGAAAAAAACTTAGCGTAATATATACGCTAAGTTTGGAAATGATATTCTTTCTTTTTAACTTGGTACAATATTTCCTGTATATGGTAAATGTAAATCCACATGTATCGGTTGATTGCGTGATATTCGGATTTAATGCCGGCAGGCTGAAGGTATTGCTGATTGAAAGGGAAAGGATCCCCCGCAGCCATTTACAGGGTCACAAGCTGAAACTGCCGGGCAGCCTTATTTTCGAAACAGAAGACCTGGATGAATCGGCTATCAGGACACTGAGGGATCTTACCGGACTTGACAGGATCTTTTTAAAGCAGTTTGGCGTATTTGGGGCACCCGACCGGCTTTCTCCTGCCGAAGACCTCCTATGGCTCAGGAAAACAAGCGGTGTAAGTGTTGACAGGGTAGTGACCATTGCCTATTATTCCCTTATCAAGATAGCTGAAAGCACTGTTACTGAAAAAACAATCTGGGTTCCGGCTGATGAGTTGCCGGATCTTATTTTCGATCATAACCACATTATTAACAAGGCATTGGAGGCATTACGCCTGGAGATCCGCACGCAACCCTTATGCTTTGAGTTGTTGCCCAAAAAATTTACCATACGGCAGATGCAGGATCTGTATGAGGCAATCCTGGGTGAGAATCTCGATAGCCGTAACTTTAGAAAGAAAGTGAAACCAATGGAATTTTTGTTGCCGCTTCCGGAAAAAGAAAGGGAAGTGAATCATAAACCGGCGCAACTTTTCAGATTTGATAAAAAAATGTATGAAAAACACCGGAAAATTGTTAGTGGATTTGATTTATGAATAATGTGCAAATGTGTAAATGTGCAAATGTGCAAATGTGCAAATGTGCAAATGTGCAAATGTGCAAATGTGCAAATGTGCAAATGTGCAAATGTGAAACTTTAAACTATCTACTATGTACCTACTCGGTTACGACATCGGAAGTTCATCGGTAAAAGCAAGCCTGGTTGAGATCAATACAGGACTTTGCACTGCAAGCGCATGGTATCCCAGGCAGGAGATGCCCATCAAGGCATTAAATCCCGGGTGGGCGGAGCAGGAGCCTGAAAGTTGGTGGGAGAGTCTTAAGGCAGCAACACATGACGTGTTGTTCACGGCAGGATCAAACGGGCATGACATCCGTGCCATAGGCATCTCGTATCAGATGCACGGTCTGGTTTGCATCGATAAAAACCACCAGGTGCTGAGGCCATCGGTAATCTGGTGCGACAGCCGCGCGGTAGAAATAGGGGCTAAAGCTTTTCAGGAGATAGGCGACAAAAAATGCCTTCAGCATCTGCTTAATTCCCCCGGTAATTTCACAGCCTCAAAGCTGGCATGGGTAAAGGAAAACGAGCCCCATATTTATGAAAAGATCCATAAGATCATGCTCCCTGGTGATTATATTGCCATGAAACTTACAGGAGAGGTTAATACCACGGTTTCAGGATTATCGGAAGGTATTTTCTGGGATTTTCAGAATAATTCACCTGCTGGTTTTTTACTGGATTACTTTGGATTTTCATCCGGCATACTGCCTGAGATCAGGGATACTTTTTCGGAACAGGGAAAGATCAGTCTTATGGCAGCCAAAGAGCTCGGACTTGCACCCAACATTCCCGTAGCTTACCGTGCGGGTGACCAGCCCAACAATGCTTTTTCACTCAATGTGCTGAATCCGGGTGAGATTGCAGCCACGGCGGGAACTTCCGGTGTAGTATACGGTGTTTCCGATGTGGTGAAGTATGATCCTTTATCGCGGGTAAACACCTTTGCCCATGTCAGTCACTCCGACCGGAATACCCGACTTGGCGTACTGTTGTGTATAAACGGAACGGGTATCCTGAATTCCTGGTTGAAGCATAATACGGGTTATATGGGTAGCGGCTATGAGGCGATGAATGATGCGGCATCACAGGTACCCATAGGTTCAGACGGATTGGTGATACTGCCTTTCGGCAATGGTGCGGAAAGAATGCTTGGAAATACAGATCCCGGAAGCATGTTTGCCAACATTAATTTTAACAGGCACAGCAACAGTCACATGTTAAGAGCTGCCCAGGAAGGGATCGTCTTTGCTTTTCATTACGGTATGGAGATCATGAAACAAACCGGCATACAGCCTTCCATGATCCGGGCTGGTCATGCCAACATGTTCCTGAGCCCGGTATTCAGGGAAACCCTTGCAGGGGTTACCGGTGCTACAATTGAACTATACAACACCGACGGATCGCAGGGTGCAGCAAAAGGTGCAGGGGTGGGAGCCGGTTTCTATGCTTCATTTGCCGAAGCATTTTCGGGATTGCGGAAAATTGAAACCGTGGAACCGGATATTTCTAAAGCGGACGCTTACCGGGAGGCTTATGGGAATTGGCTGGGAACGTTGAAAATGGTAATCTCCCGAAGGGATGCCTTCAGCAGATAATCATTCATCAAATCATCAAATCATCAAATCATCAAATCATCAAATCATATAATACCATGAAAGTAACAATTGGAAGTAAAGAATTCTTTCCGGGGATCGGGAAGATCAGTTTTGAAGGCCATGATTCAAAGAATCCGCTGGCATTCAGGTGTTATGAAGAAAACCGTAAGGTTGGCAATAAGACCATGAAGGATCATTTCAAGTTTGCTGTGGCCTATTGGCATTCATTTTGCGGCACAGGAGGCGATCCTTTTGGTCCGGGTACCCGCATTATGCCCTGGAACAGCAGTTCCGACCCAATTCAGTGCGGCAGGGATAAAATGGATGCTGCCTTTGAGTTTATAACCAAAATGGGTATTCCCTATTATTGTTTTCATGATATCGACCTGGTGGATGAAGGAAATCTGTTCAGGGATTATGAAAAAAGACTGAAGGCCATGGTGGATTATGCATCCGGTAAGCAAAAAGAATCAGGGGTGAAATTACTGTGGGGAACTGCAAATGTATTCTCCAATCCGAGGTATATGAACGGTGCTGCCACCAATCCCGATTTCAACGTATTGACCTGTGCGGCCGTACAGGTAAAAAATGCACTGGATGCCACCATTGCACTGGGCGGTGAGAACTATGTATTCTGGGGCGGACGTGAAGGATACATGAGCCTCCTGAACACCAATATGAAACGTGAACAGGAACACCTGGCAAAATTTCTTCATGCCGCAAAAGATTATGCACGTAAAAATGGTTTTAAAGGATGGTTCTTCATTGAGCCCAAACCCATGGAACCCACAAAACACCAGTACGACTACGATGCAGCCACAGTGGTGGGATTCCTCCGTCATTACGGGCTCGACAAAGATTTCAAACTGAATGTTGAAGTCAATCATGCCACATTGGCCGGCCACAGTTTCCAGCATGATCTTCAGGTGGCTGCGGATGCCGGGATGCTGGGAAGCATTGATGCCAACCGGGGCGATGCGTTTAACGGATGGGATACTGACCAGTTCCCGATCGATCTGTATGAGCTTACCGAAGCCATGCTGGTAATTCTTGATGCAGGCGGATTGCAGGGAGGCGGAGTGAATTTTGATGCAAAGATCCGGAGGAACTCCACGGATCCTGAGGATTTGTTCATAGCGCATATTGCAGCAATGGATGCTTTCGCCCGTGCACTGACTATTGCCGGCAACATACTGGAAAAATCTCCCTACCTGAAAATGCGGAGTGACCGCTACGCTTCATTTGACAGCGGTAACGGAAAGGCATTTGAAGAAGGCAAACTTTCCCTGGAAGATCTGCACAGCCTGGCTTTCAGGAATGGCGAACCCGTTATGATCAGCGGCAAACAGGAGCTCTACGAGGCAATGATCAACATGTATATTTAATTTTTAGTGTATGGCATTTATAGATACATCCGCAAAGTCTGCCGGAACGGCTTTTAGTAAAGGCAATCCTGTTTACATCATGGCGCTGACGCTGGTTGCCACCCTGGGTGGACTTTTGTTTGGTTATGACACAGCCGTGGTCAATGGCGCCGAAAAATCACTGGTAGAGTTTTATATCACCGGGATATTTGATCCGGCCAACCAGGCGTACACCCTTTCGCTGATCAGCCAGTACAAGTTACTGATGACTTTTGTAATTTACCTTGTTTTCATTATCATTTCAGCCCAGATCATTCGTCTGGTCGGTGCAAAAAAAGGGTTGTCTGTAAGTGTCGTGTTATTGGCCCTGGTAACTATCTGGGCAGTAGGTTTTTTGCGTAAGACTATCCCCACAGGTGGTCCTGAGCTTCAGGATACTGCCGATGCCATCAAAGGTTTTGTAATTGCCAGTGCCCTGATAGGATGTGTCATTGGAGGGGCTTCTGCCGGTTTCATTTCCAAATCACTGGGCCGGAAAAACGGACTGATCATCGCTGCTGTGGCATTCTTCCTTTCGGCCATTGGTGCGTGGAAGCCCGAGGCATTCAATGTTTTCGGGACATTACCCGTATATTCATTTGTAGTGTACCGTATTATCGGCGGAATTGGGGTTGGTATCGCATCCATGATCTCACCCATGTATATCGCTGAGATTGCCCCGGCGGGTGTGCGCGGGAAGCTGGTATCCTGGAACCAGTTTGCCATCATTTTTGGTATGCTGGTCATATATTTTGTAAATTACTTCATAGCAAAGCAGGGGAATGAGCAATGGCTGATCGAAGAAGGATGGAGATGGATGTTTTTTTCAGGGGCTATACCGGCTGCCGTATTTCTGATCCTCCTGTTTTTCGTTCCTGAAACGCCCCGGTTCCTGGTGATGAACGGAAAGGACAAAAAGGCTTTGCATGTGCTGAATAAAATTGCCGGGAAAGAAGATGCAGAAGCAATTTTGAAAGAGATCAAAGAAACCATTCACGAGAAAAGCGCTCCATGGCTTTCATTCGGGTTTTTTGTAATATTCATCGGCATCATGCTTTCGGTTTTCCAGCAGTTTGTCGGTATTAATGTTGTGCTGTATTATGCGGGTAATATATTCAGGAACATGGGTTCCTCTACAAATTCATCGCTCCTGCTGACTATTATTGTGGGCATTGTAAATCTTACCTTCACTGTTGTTGCCATACTATCCGTGGATAAGTTCGGCAGAAAACCACTCATGATCATTGGCGCTCTGGGAATGGCGATAAGTATGATTGCCCTTGGAGTATCGTTTTATACGGAAAGCCTGGGTGTGCTTGCACTGGTTTTTATGCTTACCTATACGGCATCTTTTGCCATGAGCTGGGGCCCGGTAACCTGGGTACTGCTGGCCGAGATTTTTCCGAACAGCATCCGGGGGGCCATGTCGATTGCAGTGGCTGCGCAGTGGATCGCAAACTGGGTAATTTCACTTACTTTTCCCATGATGAATGATAACCAGTGGTTAACCCAGCAGTTTAATCACGGATTTTCCTATTGGATATACGGTTTGATGGGAGTTCTGGCAGCCGTTTTCGTATGGAAATTTGTTCCGGAAACCAAGGGCAAAACGCTGGAGGAGATGGAAAAGCTGTGGAAGAAGTAAGATAGGTTAAGGACTAAGTAGTAAGACCGGGGGTCATGTCGTAGGGGTAGGGCTTGCCCCTACCCCTGGGGGTAATGTCGTAGGGGTAGGGCTTGCCCCTGCCCGGTATTGGTATGGATGTGTTCAGGTTATATTCTGAAGCTTTGTGAGAAGTTTCCGCGCTGTATTTTCAATGTCAGCGGTTTCTTTTTTCAATTGTATTACGAAACCGTTTTCACCATAGGTTCCTCGAACGGCCTCAAAATCCATTATTCTGGTTTTTTCATCGCCATCGGCACCATACCCGATCATGCTGTTGTTGTCAAAATCCTTTTCAGCATCTTTCAGGATCATGTTGTTAAGCCGTATTGAACTTTCTTTCCAGTCGTTAATAAGCGCCAGCAGCTGTTCGCGTGTGAGGTCTGCCATGGCCGTGCCTGTTGCGGACCGGATATAGGATGCACACCAATTCCAGGCATAATTGTCAAATTTGTCGTGTATTGCCTGCAACCGGTCCTGAAATTCCCCTATGGTATGAATGATTCCGGATTTAACATCCCCTGTGAGGTTGCGGATCTCTTCTTCCGGTGACAGCATTCCAAAAAGGTCAATCCATTTGCCTTCACCTGGGTTATCACCGGGTAAAAGCGAATCCCTGATTTGTTGCAGGGAGGTATCGCCTGCGAGGGACTCCAGGCGCCTGACCAATTCACCCCCGGTATAAACACTGAGTGCATTTTCATAAAATTTGCGGGTGGTCTTCAGCAGTAACCTTGGGATGTTAATTCCATTGTAGCTTATTTGGTCCTGTGATTTATTGGATTTTTCAGCCATGTCACCCAACAGCATGACAGCATTTACCATTTTTCCGGCAACATAGGGATTAAACAGGGAGAAGTTGATGATATCGAGCTTATCAGTATCTTTTCTTCTATCCCGGGCAGGCCATTTCCCGCTATCCCGGCGGGTTCCGACCGTAAACAGGTTCATGGCCGGGTACAGGATACTTTTTCCTTTTTCTTCGGTGATATAGGAGAACGGAAAATCACCTGTATCGAAATTGGTATAATGTTTTCCCACAACAACAGAAAAAGGACCTATCCGGCAGGGCCACAACAAATAACTGGAGGATCCGGTTTTTGATCCGCGTTCCAGGACACCCTGGTGCAAAGGTCCCAGCTTATACATGTGGTTACTCTGGTTTGATCCGCTTCCTGCATTGTAAAAGGAGAACATCCCTGCAATAAGCAATGTTGATTTGTGATGACTTACCGTATATGGGCCTGCAAAAAGGCTGCAGGCCTCGCCGAGTGTGCCTTCGCAATTCGCAAAAAATGCGGAGTTCTCTGCAGAAAACTGCCTGCCGATCCTGACCCCTTGTCCGACAAAACAATTTTCGAGGTATGCTCCGCCGGTAAGGCTGGAACCCGATAACAGGATAAAACGGGTGGCAATTACCCCTTCCCCGATAACCGACGGGGCTTCGCGGTTGCTTTTTATCGTGCCTTCTTCCAGGAGGACAGCTCCAGAAATAACGGCATACGGTCCGATATCAACGTTCCGGATAGTTTGTACCTGCCGTATCCGGGCTCCGTTACCAATTGTGCCTGTAACCGACTTTTTTTCGGCAGCGTATGACATGATCATGGCTTTCAGTGAAGTGATCAGGTCTTTATCGTGACGGTACAATACAAGCATATATGCCAGCTGGGCCGACAACCTGTCGGTTATCATCAGCTCTCTGCCTTCGCTTTCATTCAGAACTGCTATTTCAATACCGTTACCGAAAGTTGTTGCTGCATTTACAAGTATGGTTCCGGAATCTTCAATTGCTGTATCATCTTCAACAACATAATTACACAGGTTGCTTACCGAGGAGATATACACACCGTTCCCAACCGTGCAGTCGCGGATAAAACTGTTGTACAGGCCACAGTGCCGGGTGAGTCCTTTTTCAAGGGTTATTTCACCCGTATTGCTGCCAAGGTTAACTTTTCCACCAAAAATGACATGATGAATATTCTTAACTGAAAAATCCCCGGTGACCCTGATATTTGTCCAGTCATCAGCTCTGCAGCCCTGTTGCCGGAGTGTCGTAATTTCTCCGTCGGTTAGTTCCCTGTTTTGCATGGATGAAGTATTTTATTTTTATTATTATATTACCAGCCTACAGCCTACAGCCTACTTATGGCAACGAATGCTGCACAACATTTTCAATGTCCTTGAAATATTTCACGGTTTCAACCTGCAGTTCCATGGTTGATGATTCATCACACACAATTATACCTTTCTGATGCATTTGCAGCATGGAAACCGTCCACATATGGCTGATACCGCCCTCAACAACTTCACGCAGGGCACGGGCCTTATTATAACCTGTAACAATAATCAATACTTCCCGGGCATCCATTACCGTACCCACACCAACGGTTAATGCCGTTGTAGGGACCTTCTTAATATCACCGTCAAAAAAGCGGGAATTGGCAAGAATGGTGTCATAACTTAAAGTTTTCAGACGTGTTCTGGACGCCAGCGATGATCCGGGTTCATTAAAAGCAATATGACCATCGGGACCCATACCACCCAGAAACAGGTCAATGCCGCCAAAACTTATTATTTTCTTTTCATAGTCGTGACATTCTTTATCAAGATTTTTTGCATTACCGTTAAGAATATTGATATTGGTTTTTGGAATATCAATATGCCGGAACAGGTTTTCAAACATAAAATGGTGATAACTTTCGGTATGATCTTCGGGGAGACCAACATATTCATCCATATTAAAGGTTATTACATTCCTGAAGGAAATCTCACCTGCTTTATTCCTTCTGATAAACTCCCTGTATGTGGGAATGGGGGATGAACCGGTCGGTAGTCCCAATACAAACGGCTTTTTTTCAGTAGGTTTTGCCTGTTTGATTTTTTCAATAATGTAACTGGCTACCCATTGTCCTACTTCGGCAGCATCATTTTTGATAACAATTCGCATGGCAGTAAATATTTGTTATTAGTTTGTGGTTTACAGTTTCACATTTTCACATTTTCACATTTGCACATTTTCACATTTGCATATTGTTATCTTCCTACAGCATTATCTTAGCATCCGCCACCCAGCAACCCTTTCCATCTTCGTGTACGATAAGCGGATTATTATCGAGTTCCGTGATCCGGGGAAAATCAAGGGTAAGCTGACTTAACCTGAGGATACAGGATTTGATGGAGGAAACATCGCTTTTTTTCATCCCGCGCATTCCATCCAATAAGCCAAAAGCCTTGATTTCATGGATCATGGATTCGGCATCTGCTTCGGTCAACGGTGCTATCCTGAAGCTCACATCGCGATACAGTTCAACAAAAATACCCCCTATACCGAACATGATCACCCCGCCAAAAGACGGGTCTCTTTTGAAACCCGGAATTACCTCCACCCCGGCATTGGTAATAATGGCTACCTTGTTTGATTTCGGAAGGGGTTGATAAGCAAAAGCAATGGCGATGTTAAACATCTCTTCAATATTGGCACACCGGATGATACCGGCTTGCCTGAACGCGGCATCACAGATCTCATCACTTCCGGCCAGCGAACCGGTATGCGATGCAGTTGCAGATGCACCCGCTGTGGTTTTCCCCGATTTGAGAATCAGAATCGGCTTTCCGGTAGTGGCTATGATCTCCCTTGCAACCTGCATTAAACCGGATCCGTCGGTCACCTCTTCGAGATACAACAGGATCACCTTTGTTTTATCGTCGTTGCGAAGGTAAAACAGCAAGTCAATTTCACTGATATCAGCCTTGTTCCCAAAGCTTATAAATTTTGAAAAACCGATGTGCTTTGCTCTTGCATAATCGAGCACGGCCGTGCATAATGCACCGCATTGCGAAAGGAAACCAATATTTCCCTCCTCAGGCATCTTCCGCGCAAAGGAAGCATTGAGGTTAACCCGTGGATCGGTATTTATGATGCCAAGGCAGTTGGGTCCGATGAAGGAAATATCATATTTTCCGGCGATCTGCTTCAGTTGCCTTTCCCGTTCAAGCCCTTTCTCCCCGGTTTCCTTAAATCCTGCCGAAATGATCACTACACTTCGAATTCCTTTCTGTCCGCACTGTTCCAAAGCGAGGTGACATACCGAGCTGGGAAAAACAAGGATGGCCAGATCTACCTGATCAGGGATATCAACAATATATTTGTAGGCCTTTACTGAGCAAATGGACTTTTCACCCGGTGAAACAGGATATAGCACGCCCGTGAATTCGGCTTTCAGAATATTGAAAAAAATATCATACGGAACCGTACCCTTGCTGTTATTGGTGCCCACAACAGCTACCGAACCGGGATAAAAGATCTTTTCCAGGTTTTTTATGTGAATATTGTGTCGCGGCGTCATATTCCCTGAATTAAAAAGGATTTAAGCGAGATACGAACTGATAAAATCAGCTGCTGCAGAAACATTTTGCACTTCCATGGCTTTATCCTGGTCCATTTCGATATTGAATTCCTCATCAAAGGCGGCAATAAGCTGGATACTTTGCATGGATGAGGCACCCAGGTCAAATACAAAATCGGCTTCATCGGCAATCTCGCCCGGATCCCTCTCAAGTACCTGTGCAATCACCCGCTTTACCCTTATCCTGATTTCGTTTTTATCCATAGCCTGCCTCCTTTTATTTTAATTGGTTTGTGTGATTGTCATCCGGTTGATTCATAGTATCGAACGTATTAAACAGGATCACCAGCGGAAATAATTACCGGCCTTCGGAAGAAAAGGCCTGAGAGTAATACGGAAGGGTTTGTTGTAACCCCCGGGAATGCTTTATACAATAATATAAAATTTCCCTGAAAGAAATGTTTTTTGTGGTTGCCTTTGTGATATGTTGAAGATACTTGTTATTGCCATTTGCGGTGAGATCATAAATTCCGGCCCTGTTTATCCTGTTCCGGCTATTCTTTTTTTATTACTTTTGATTTTGCTTCCTGATTATTTTATTTTTAATACATGGTTATTGAGGAGAACATAACACGGTTGCGGGCAGAGATACCCGGGCACATAAAAATTGTTGCTGTTTCTAAAACCATGCCCGCCGAAATAATTCAGGAAGCCTATAATGCAGGTCACCGGGCTTTTGGGGAAAACAAAGTGCAGGAGCTTACCGAAAAGCATCCGGTATTGCCTGCTGATATCGAATGGCATATGATCGGGCATCTCCAGACCAACAAAGTAAAATACATCGTTCCATTCATTAGTTTGATACATTCGATTGACAGTTTGAAATTGTTGTTCGAAATAAACAAAGAAGCCGGTAAATTAAACAGGAGGATAGATTGTCTCCTGCAGATACGAATTGCCGGCGAGGAAACGAAATTCGGTATGTCGATGGCTGATGCGGTGGCGTTGTTGGATTCAGATGAATTTAAGAACCTGGGTAGTATAAGGATTACCGGATTAATGGGAATGGCAACTTTTACCGACGACAGAATCCGGGTGAGGAATGAATTTTCAAGACTGGCAGCATGTTTTAAGGAGCTGAAAAGTAAGTTCTTCCTGCATGAACCGTCATTTGCCGAATTGTCGATGGGAATGTCGGGCGATTACGATATTGCCATCGAAACCGGTGCTACCATCCTACGGATCGGCAGCCTGATCTTTGGAGAACGAAAGAAAAACAATTGATATAAAACTGGAACTATGGTTAATTTAACAACAAATTATCTGGGGCTAAACTTAAAAAATCCTTTAATAATTAGCAGTTCAGGCCAAACCAACTCAGTTGAAAAAATTCAGAAGTATGAGGAACTGGGCGCCGGTGCAGTAGTATTAAAATCACTATTTGAGGAGCAAATAAACTTCGAAGCAGGTTTGTATGTCGAGAATGCTGTGTATCCCGAAGCGCATGATTACATAACCGCTTATTCCAGGAGTAATGCGGTGGATGAATACCTCACGCTGATAGAAAAGGCCAAGAGATCCGTTAAAATACCGGTTATCGCAAGTATCAACTGCATATCGGCGAGTGAATGGGTAACGTTTGCCAGGGAAATTGAAAAAGCAGGCGCTGATGCATTGGAATTAAATGTATTCTTTGTGGCATCAGACAAAGAAATATCCGCTGAGAAATATGAAAATCTTTATAATAACCTGCTCATTAAGGTTAAGGAAGTAACAAACCTCCCGTTGGCGGTAAAAATCGGGTATCATTTTACCAACCTTACCCGTATGGTCAACAACCTTTATCTCAGGGGAGCCAGGGGAGTTGTTCTCTTCAACAGGTTTTACGAGCCGGATATTGATATCGAGAACCTGAAATTAACAACTTCCGGCGTATTCAGTTCCCCCTCGGATATCAGACAATCGCTCAGGTGGGTAGGTATTATTTCCGATAAGGTGGAAAATATTGATATTGCCGCCTCCACAGGTATTCACGATGGCAAGGCCATGATCAAGCAGCTCCTGGCCGGTGCAAAGGCAGTTCAGATCTGTTAGGTGCTGTATAAAAAAGGGGAGGAACAGGTAAAGGTAATTCTTAATGAACTGGAAACATGGATGGAAAAAAAGGAATATAAGAGTATCGGGGAGTTCCGGGGTAAACTGAATTACAGCAAAATACCCGATCCGATGGTTTATGAGCGCGCACAATTCATGAAGTATTTTTCGAGCTATCATTGATTTTCTGCCATGCAGGCCTGCAAAAGTTTTTTGATTGTATTGCTCCTTTTATCGCTGGAAAGTTTAATCGGACAGGAAACTGAAAAGGCCGGGAGGATCATCACGCATCTGAGCGCACAACGGATGCAGGGCAGGGGATACGTGAAAAGGGGTGATCTCAGGGCTGCGAATTATATCCGTA
>DATEVU010000140.1:0-3882 GCA_035258345.1 Bacteroidales bacterium | reverse complement strand
TCAGATAAGGAAATAGCAGCTAAATCAGGAGTTCCTGTTTCTACTATTTACAAATTAGTGAAATCCACTGACATCAAAGTAAGTACACTGCTAAAGTTGGCTGGTGTCTTGGATGCTCCTTTGCAGTTCTTTTTTAATGTGGAAAACAGTGAATTGGTCACTGAATTGAACGTTCTGTTGCAAGAGGAAAGATCGAAAGTAAGTTTTTTAGAAAATGTGCTGGAAACTCTCGGTCAACAATTTGACTTTATGATTCAGATATTAAAAGAACTTGAAAAGCAAGATTCGGATAAAACTGAGACAATATTCTATACACAATTATTACCTGTAGACACTAAGATCATACCGCTAAGCAGTTTTTTCTATATCTACCAAAAAATGATTAAGTCAGCCAATCAGTTACCTGGAAAAGAAGAAATGTATTTGAAATATGCGGAAAAATTTCTCAATATAGTGGAGGTAAGAAAGATCATTAAGGAAAATCCGCTATTTATTCCTGGTAGGATTAAGGATGTTTTTACGGAAGAATTAGATAATAAGGCAGTTGATGAATATATTGATGTTCGAAAGTTATGGAAAAGCATTTAAGAGCAAATCTGGATGCCCTGATAAAAGAGGATTTAAGAAAAATGTTTTACCTATGTTTTACCAGCTTTAAAAACTAAGAAACCGAACCTTCTGAAAGGCCCGGTTTCCGGAGTAGCGGGGGCAGGACTTGAACCTACGACCTTTGGGTTATGAGCCCAACGAGCTACCAACTGCTCCACCCCGCAATATATTTTTTTAACCTGCTTCACCTAACCTGAGGTTTTTGGGTTATGAACCCAACGCCCCGCATTTCCTGCGGGGCAACCCCGCAATATATTTTATTTAAACAGTTTCAAAAACAACTCCAACGGCTTTCTCATTGGGCCTGCAAAAATACGTCAACTTTATGAGAATACAAAATTCTTTTCATATTATCCTATTCCTCCCCGGTCATCCGCTCCACCATCTCCGCTGCATCCCCCACATACCGTACACACCGGGTATGGTGTAACCCCAATTCCTCAATTTTCTTCAGATCTGCCATATCATTCATCCGGAGACCTTCCAGCAATTCCAGGCAACTCACAGACCCATGCTTATCCGTGAATTCTTTAAACAATGCCCTGGTTTTATCATAGGATAACAGTTTTTTTGCATTGTCGTCGTGCTTCCCCTTTCCGAAATGCAATCCCAATACCATGACGGCACCGGTAACGGCTCCGCAGGTATGCTGCTGCCGGCCCATGCCTGCACCAAAGGCGCAGGCCATTTTCAGGCAATGCTCTTCAGAAACTTCATACCTGCTCCCAAATGGCGCCAATACCGATTGTGCACAGTTAAATCCCACATTGAAATACTGAATGGCTTCTTCGGATTTCGTCATTTTATTATTTTTTTTAGGAATACGAAAATACATAAAATGTTGCTTGAAATTTATTTTTCATTCATGCTTTAAGTCAGTTTATGGTAACCCGGGAATATACTGCTGATGCATGCCATGGGTCCCAATGTGGCCGGAGTAATTGGATCGTCTGTGGCGGCAGGAATTTTACTGGGTTTTTTAATGTGATTTTGTTGTAACTTTACGCAGCTACCGGTGTTGTCTATGGCTGACTGAAGAAAACAGTATCCATGCTGGTTACCATCCCATTTTCAACCCCCACATCATGCACGGTTGTGTCCTCAAAAGGATCAACCGGGGCGAAAACCACCGACCAGAGGCCTTCAGGAACCGCGTCCAGCCTAAAACTACCGTTATCAGCGGCATATGTTCCAATAGTATCACCCTGAGCCACCGCCATGATATAGGGCATTGCTTCTGCAGGGGACACAACACCGGTAATGGCCCCGCTGAGGGCCTCGGTATACGTGCGTATAACCGGTTTCAGAAGGAATCCTCCGTTCCCTTTTACAACGACAGACCGGGCTGCATCGAAATCGATCCATAATTTATACACAACGCCACCGGTAAGTATGGCATGAATATTGAATTTCAACCCGCTCTGTTGGGCAGAGGGAGTTTCCAGATCGAACAACACCCCGTTTGTTCTTATCTGGTTGACAGGACCCAGCACCAGCCTCATCTGTGAAACCATACCAGGGGGCAGTTCAATAAATGCCAGCAGGGTATCCAACCCGTTCCGGAAATCGAGCAGGTTGTAAACACCTTTATTGACTTCCAGGCTTTGCCAGCCTCCCTCATCTTCAACGTCTGAAACATGGATCTGGACATCCTGAATGTCAATCAGTACCTGTTCATATTCAGCGGGAGCATCCGTAAGCATTACCTGCAACACCGCGTTCTGTTCACTATCGGATTTGTCACAACCGGCCATCAGCACTATAGCACTGATTACCAACACCATTACATACAAACTCTTTCTCATGATTGTAAATATTTTTTAGGTTAACAGGTGTTAGACCAACGAAAAAGGAAAAGGTTTAATTGCCGGACGAAAAAACTTCACCCCTGCCCCTCTCCTCATGGCTTTTCCCCCTCGCCTTTAGGAGAGGGGGCAGGGGGTGAGGTCAGAAATAGATCTGCGGTGATTTCTTTATCACCCTGTCAAACGGCCTGATCTCCCCGGTGGCAACCCGGTACATCACCTCATGGGAGGCAGCTGCCTGATCCGTTAATTCCTTATATGGCTTAAGGCAGACGTCCAGGAATCCGATGTTGTAGTTTTCCCCGTCGAACCGGCCAAATACAGGCTGGTCCATCCATTGAAAATAATGGATTCCGATGATCTCGGGCCGGGCAAATCCTTGTTCAAGATAATAGCGATAGGCTTCTCCCCTTGCCTGCTGGCTTTCAGCCCCCTGGATACCGGTAGCGGGAAGGCCGCGATCTGTGGCGCCGAAATGATATTCGCCGATCAACACAGGCTTGCCGCTTCGCCTGGCTATTTCCGCCGTTTCAGGAGGTCCGGGATAACTGTACCCGTTAATGGAAAAAACATCAAACCAGGTTCCTGCCCGGTAACACAGTTCCGAGCTTATCCAGGCATACCGCAGACCCAGGTTCAGGTGGTTGGGATCTACCTTTTTAACTTCGGAACATACTACCTGAATGTAGGTATCAACCATGATACCCGAGAAGTCATTGCAGTCCTTCCAGCAGTCTTCCGAAGGGCTGTCCCTCAAAACCAGGCCGCTGATCTCCTGAAAGTTGTCCAGGTTTTGCTTCCAGGCAGTATTGAACGTGCCAATACTGGTGTATTTCTTCTCCAGCCACTTCACAAATTCGGTCCTGGTGGCGGAAGGAGTGTTCACGGCAAGCATCTCAAAAGCCAGGTTATTATCGCCAAATGCCCAGTGTGGCTCATTGCTCAGAAAATACCCGATCAGGAATTCATCATTTTTGTATTCATCAAGTTGCCGGGCAAATTCAACCGCCCGTTGTTGATACTCCCCGCTGAATACATCGGGGAAGTCGCGGTACACCAATACCTCTGTGGAAGGGAAATTCCGCATATTCAGAACATACGGATGATCTATCTTTCGGGCGAACTCCAGGTCGCTCCAGTTGGCAATGGTGTTTATCCGCCATTTTTTCAGCAGGCCATGCGTTATTGTCTCCCACTTTCCCCTGGCCTCTGCTCCGTAAACGCGTGTGAGGTTTACCTGCAGGAAATTGAGCATGCGGTTTTCTCCGCGGCTGCTGTACGCATCCTTATATTCTTCATCCTGCAGGGGAAGCCATGCAAACAGGTCTTCCTGGCCGCTGATCAAACCATCCACGTTTTCGCCAATGCAGTCGATCCCTGCGCTTAAAAAGGCATATCCGTCGGGATCCACCAGCCACCAGCGCTTACCATCGTGCTGCACCCTGAAGAACCCCGTGGAATTGAATTT
>DATEVU010000139.1:0-81721 GCA_035258345.1 Bacteroidales bacterium | reverse complement strand
AATGCGGGGCAAATTCAATACCGAAATTGCCGGTATCCGGATCAAGAATACAAAAATCGGTTATTTCTCCGGAACCGGAATATTCAACGGCTGCAACTTTTCCTTTCAGAATAATAAAAGCTTCGCGTTTATCGGGATTTTCGTGTTTGTGCGGTTGTACGTAAGTTTCAGGTTCCATCCCATGAAGCATGCGGTGCGTGGGATCTGCTGCCGTTTGGTGAAAATTGTAATTCTTTCTCTTTCTGTCTGAATTCCTGGCCATTTCGGTAATCGGACTGATAAGTGAGTTATCGATGTGTATCATTACGGTATTATTATCAACGTGGCAAAAGTAGAAATTGTCTGATAAAACGGAAGGAATATTCACAATAATTCAAATTTACATGCAAAAAACCAGAAACATTTTTACTTGTACTCATTAGTTAAATATCAGAAAAATAGATATATAGCGTTTGTCATCAATACTTTCCCCTGAATTGTTGGCAATAGAAACATGCTTGTATTAAGGAAATGTTTATATTTCGTCACTAAACTTAATACGATGACTACTATGAAAAAACAATTTTTGCTGATTGCTGGCCTTGTATTTATTGACGCCCTGGCATTTGGCGGTGGAATAGTGACCAACTCAAACCAGAGTGCCTATTGGGTTAGGACATTAGTTAGGGATGCCGCAATCGGCCCTGATGCTGTTTATTTTAATCCAGCCGGACTAACCAGGATGGAAGATGGGTTTCATTTTTCATTGAATTCACAAACTATTTTCCAAAATAAGGATGTAACAAGTGATTATATATATTTAAACCCTACTCCCAAGAAGTACCTGGGTGAAGCTAAGGCCCCTGTTTTTCCCGGAGCTTATGCGACCTGGAAAAAAAACAAGATTGCGGTTTCTTTTGGATTTAATCCTATTGGTGGTGGCGGGAGTGCAACATTTAAAACTGGTCTCCCTTCCTTCGAGTTATCAATAGCAGATTTGGCAAAGGCTTTTGAAAGTCAGGGTGCAACTGATTATCGTTTGGATGCATATTTGAAGGGAACTTCAGTTTTCTTTGGATACCAAGGAGGAATATCGTATAAAATAAATGATATGATTTCTGTATTCGGAGGTGTCCGTTATGTGACTGGGAAGAATACATATGAAGGACATCTTAAAGATATTGATCTATTGATGGGAGGTAATTGGATACCAGCATCTAACATTTTGCAAGGGGTTGCTACAAGTGCTTCTGACGCCGCAAATATGGTTCAAGCTGCTATTGATGGCGGTGTAATTGGTGCCTCTGATCCTATTTCTCAGACACTTGCAAACAATTTAATCGCTTTTGGGGTAGATCCAACTGGTTTTACAAATGCCATTGCAGTAGTTGCCCTTGGCCAGGCTAGCGATGGATATAACGCCAAAGCTGCTCTGTTGGCTGGTCAGGAGGTAGATGTGGTAGAAAAGGGAGCTGGTTTTACACCAATTTTAGGAGTTAACTTTAGTTTTGAAGGTAAGTTAAATATTGGTATAAAATATGAATTTAGAACCAAAATTGAAGTTGAAAATGAGACCACAAAAGATTTTATTTTGGGATACTCGGGATCAACGCCAATTACTATGTTTCCAAATGGGGAGAAAATTGATAATGATTTACCGGCGATGTTCTCGTTAGGAGTAGATTACAAGATTATACCCAAACTTTCCGCAACCGCCGGTTTTCACTACTATTTTGATAAGTCAGCTAATTATGGAAAACAACTCAATGGTGAGTATGTGGACAATTCTGAGGTAATTGACAAAAACTATTACGAAATTGCAACAGGACTGGAATATGGTATTACTGATAATGTTTTCATAAGTGGAGGTTATCTATTTGCAAAATCTGGCGTTGGTGATGATTATCAGTCTGATCTGAGTTATAGTTTGACCTCAAACTCTATTGGGGGAGGATTAGGAATAAAATTAACAGAAAAATTTATGGTAAATGCCGGATTTTTATATTCAATTTATAATGAAGGAAAAAAGACATATGACCATATTTTTCCTGCTGTAGGTAATCCAATATTAAAAGTGACAGACACATATTTTGAAAATAATCTCGTTTTTGCATTAGGTATTGATTTCAGCTTCTAATCCAAAGCAAAAAAAACTTAACCCGGTATGTACAATACATACCAGGTTAAGTTTTTATAGCACGATTAAATCCTTACCCCGGAGAGGTGATTACGGAATCAGGAGCGCTCCTGTACCGGTTGAATTTAGGATCTGGATCTGTAATTCCTTCCGCCGCCGCCGCCGGAATTATTTTCTTTTTCTCTGGCCTGGTTAACGTTTACACTCCGTCCTTTAATTTCAGTGCCATTAAGATTTTCAATGGCATCATTTGCTTCCTTGTCGTTCAGCATCTCAACAAAACCAAAACCTTTGCTTCTTCCTGAATACTTGTCGGTAATAATTTTTACCGATGCCACTTCGCCGTATTCCTCAAAAGCTTTCCTTAATTCGTCTTCACTAACATTGAAATGAAGATTACCTACGTAGATGTTCATAGAATAAATAAATAAAAAAATGAATAGTTTATCAATACAAAAATAAGTTAATTTATGAGACGTCGTAATAATTTACGGTTTATTTATAGTATCCGTATCAGGGAACCATAGTTTTTTTGGAAATAATTATATATTTTTCATTTTGATCAGGTTACCATAATGTCTTTGTCCAGGGGAGATGCCAATAGCATGAGGTAATCCGGCACCGGAGTTGGGGCTTTAAAAAATTGTACAGGCCGACCATACGGGGCTTAATGTTATGCCTGCAACCTGCAGCCTACCTACTAATACAAAAAATTCAACCCGATATACAATCCACTTTCACCGTCACCCGGATCGAGTGCGCGGCCATAGTCCACCGCAATCACAAAATTCTGGTTCATTACGATATGAATACCCGCGCCTGCACCCAGGTGCAGTTTTTCATCACTGTCCTGGACCAGCTTTTGGCTAAACTCATCTGCGGGTACACCCGACTTGTCAACCTGGTAATTACCGGTAACCATCCCGCCATCCAAAAAACCACTCAGGGCCAGATAAATATTCTGGTTAAACAGGAGCGTTCGCAAAAATTTCCAGCGCAATTCCAGGTTCCCGTAAAGGAAATCATCCCCGGTAATCCGGTTCCGCATCACGCCACGTACCGTTTTCGCACCACCCAGCCCGTCGCGGGTGAGTGAGGGAGCGGTATTATAAACAAAGGGCAGCATATAATAAGGCATATCACCGCTGAGTTTGGCCTGGTAGCTTATCCGGTACGCAAAATTCAGCACCTGGGGGGCCAGGGTGAAATACTGCCTGTGCGTCAGGGCTACGCGTGTGTAAGAGAGATTGTCGTTACCCAGAAAAGAAGGTGCCATCAAAAATTGCAGATCGGTCCAGATCCCCTTCATGGGATTGGCTTCAATGTCGCGTGTATCATAAACCACACCGGCCTTTATCAGGGTAGTATGACCGCCATCGGCCTGGTCACCTGGTATCAGCCCCCAGGCAACATACCTGTCATACAAAAGGGCAGTGTCGGGCAACTGGTCTTCGGCATCCTTGCCTTTGTTCAGTTTATCGATATCTACCGTACCCAGTTTGGCATTGTTGTATTCAATGCCGGCAAACCAGCGGAACTGCTTTCCGGTTATCTTACCCTGAAAATCAGCTTTCAGACGCGTTAACTTACGCTCCTGGTTGTAAAACATCCGGGAAATATAGTCTTCACTTTCCTCATCTTCATAATCCGGGTTGTAATACGATTCATATCCGTTAAATCCATAAAAATCAAGTGATTGTTCGGTTAACAAACTTGCCTCGGCAGAAACACGGATACCAGGGATCAGATACTCTGAATCATATGTGAATTGGTTAACGCCACTTCCTTTTGTAGTACGCGACCACTCGAAATAAAGCGAGTGACGGTATTTTGGATACTGCGATCCGTCGCCATAATTAAATACATTTACCAGGGCACCGTATTTGAACCCGATGTCGGAATCATAGGCTATTACGGGTACTCCTCCGAAATTCCATCCTTTCTTGATCTTATCGGCCTTGTCAGCTGTTTTTGTTGTATCAGACTGGGCCTGTACACCGAAATGCAGAAAAGCTGCCAGTAAAACAGACATAAAAAATAATGATTTGATTTTCATATAAATAATAGTTAGGCAACTGTTGAATTGCAACTAAATTAGTATTTTTAATTTCGTAATCAACTGGCAAAATAAAAATTGTTTTACTTTTAAAGTTCATTGTACAGTTACCCATATTAAGCCTAACCCAATAGCCATGTACAAAATTCTGAAAATCTTTCTGATAGTTGTACTTATCCCTGTTTTGACGTTATTGTTCCTGATCGGTTATGCCACCGTTACCGATTACAGGCCCGATTCCGCAGAACATCTGACAAATGCGGGTACTGTTACCATTCCCATTCCCGATAGTTCGGTGATCAGTCTCCTTATCTGGAACATTGGTTATTGCGGGCTTGACAAACAGATGGATTTTTTTTATGATGGAGGAAAGGGAGTGCGGACGCCAACCGAACAATTCATGCTGAATTATGCATCGATTGACCGGTTTTTGCAGTCACAGGATGGGGTTGATATATTTCTGCTTCAGGAAGTTGATATCAGAAGCAAACGAAGCTACAGGCTTAACCAGGTGGAGAGACTCTCCGGAGAATTCGACGGCTTTATCAGCTTTTATGGTAAGAATTACGATGTTTTTTTTGTCCCCGTACCACCTGCACAGCCTATAGGTGCGGTTAATTCAGGATTGCTTACCCTGAGCAGGCTCGTTCCTTCAACCGCCATACGATATTCTTTCCCCGGCAAATATGGCTGGCCAACAAGATTGTTTATGCTCGACAGGTGCTTCCTGGTACTTCGGATCCCGGTGAGCAACGGAAAGGAATTGCTTGTAATCAATACGCACAATGAAGCTTACGACGACGGCAGTATCCGTGACCAGCAGATGGCCTACCTGAAGGAATTCCTTGTTGAGGAATACAGCCGGGGGAATTATATCCTGGTAGGTGGCGACTGGAACCAGTGTCCTCCGGGTTTCCAACCAGCCTTTTCGGGAGAAGTGTTTGATACCATTGATAATAAAAATATTGAACCCGGTTATTTGCCTGCAGATTGGCAATGGGTTTATGATAACACCCTGCCGACGAATCGACGGCTGGATATCCCGTATACCAAAGGGGAAACACGAACCACCGTGATCGATTTCTTTTTGTTGTCACCCAACATCAAACTGCAGGATTGCAGCACAATTGATCTGAAGTTTGAGAACTCAGACCATCAGCCGGTCCGGCTAAACATTGCACTTCAGTAAACCGCTAATTTTTCACGTATGAAAATCCTTAAACGTACTGTTTTCACGATCCTCATGCTGCTGATCGTACTGGTTCTGGCTGCATTATTCTTTATCCGTCACCTTTCGCACCGTTCCATTCCCGACTACAATGAAGATCTTATGCTTGAGGGATTGCATGCGCCGGTTGAGGTTTACCGTGACAACTTTGCCATACCACATGTGTATGCAACGGATGAGCACGACCTGTATATGGCAGTGGGTTACCTCCTGGCAGAGGACCGGCTCTGGCAAATGGATATGCTGCGTCATGTTACCGAAGGCAGGTTGTCTGAAATCTTTGGAAAGGATTATGTAGATACTGACCTGTTATTAAGGGCATTACGTTTCCGGGAAAAATCAGAAATGATCCTTTCACAGGCCGATCCTGCTTGTTTGGAAGCCTTAAACGCTTTTGCATCGGGAGTAAATCAGTTCATACAAAATAACGGCCGTCACCTTCCGCCCGAATTTGCTATCCTGAAATACAAGCCTGGGATATGGGAGCCATATCATTCCCTGAATATGATCGGATATATGGCCTGGGACCTGAAAGCCGGCTGGAGTGAGATCCTTCTCTCAACGCTTCAAAGCAAGGTGGATTCCATGCGTTATCTGCAATTGCTGCCCGACCTGCTGAGGAACCAACCCGTGGTATATTCCATGCCGGAACAGGAAACCGGATCCGCCTCCCTGTTGCCTGATCTGTTATTGAATTCAGCCCGGTTGCAGCAATTGGGTGCCGATGTTCTTGAAGCCAGCAATAACTGGGCTGTTTCCGGATCCAGAACTACTTCCGGCATGCCATTACTGGCCAATGATATGCACCTTAGCCTGAGTGTTCCGGGAATATGGTATCAGATGCACCAGGTGGTTGAGGGTAAATTAAATGTGACCGGCCTGGTGTTGCCGGGTGCCCCGGTAATCATTTGTGGCCATAACGACAGCATCGCGTGGGGCATGACCAATACTTATGTGGATAACATGGACTTTTACGAAGAAAAAATCAATCCCCGGGATTCATCGCAATACGAATATATGGGGGAATGGCGAAATTTTGAAATTCAAAAAACGGTTATCAAAACCAGCGATGGTGAAGAGATTGAAAAAACAATACGGTTCTCCCACAGGGGGCCTGTAGTATCCTCTTTTAAAAAAATTGCCGGAAAAGCTGTTAGTATGCACTGGGTAGGTGATGAAGCAAGTAATGAATTCCTCACCGTTATGCTTTTAAACAGGGCCGGCAACTGGAATGACTTTACAACTGCACTGGGAACATTTACCTCTATTAGTCAGAATATCGTTTATGCCGATAAGAAAGGAAATATTGGTCTGTATTGTGCTGCAGGTGTTCCCATCCGCAAACGCGATATTCCGTTTGGTGTCTTACCGGGTGATACGGATGAATACGACTGGAAAGGTTATGTCCCCTTTGAGGAATTGCCTTTCCTGTTCAACCCCTCAAGCAGCTTTGTGGCCTCAGCCAATAACCGCACGGCGCCTTCCGGATATCCCTACCATATCGGATCATGGTATTCGCTTCCGAGCCGCTTTGAAAGAATTACAGAGCTCCTTTCTGCAAACGACTTTCTCTCAGTGCAAGATTTTGCAGTTGTTCAACTCGACCAGCACTCGAAACTGGCAGAAAAATATTTGCCTGTCATTCTGGATGCGCTTGAGGGTTACGAAGGCATGAGCCCGGTAGAAAGCCGTGCCGGTGAATTGCTGAAGAACTGGGATTGTTCCATGAACAGTAAAAGTGCTGCCGCCTTGCTTTTTGAATCAATTTACCTCGGTATTATCAAATGCACCTTTGCCGATGAGATGGGTGAAGGACTGTTCGGAAGTTTTAACGGCGTAAGTTCCCTGAGCCGGATCGCCACCGATCAGCTGATCGACGGAGGGACTTCTTCGTGGTTCGACAATGTGGACACCGGTAACAAAACCGAAGACCTCCATGAAATGATCAATTGCGCTTTTTCCAATTCGGTTTCGGATCTGGAGATCAAACATGGAAGCAATCCGGATACCTGGGAATGGGGCGCACAGCATCACCTGGTTCTTTCACATCCCCTGTCCACCGTTAAGATACTCGACCGTGTATTCGGGTTAAACCGCGGCCCTTTTCCGGTGGGAGGAAGTTTTCACACAGTATCACCCTTCAGTTATGATACCAACAAGCCATTTGATGTCAACCATGGCGCTTCACACAGGCATATATTCGACCTGAGCAACTGGGACAACTCGCTGGCTGTTATACCCACGGGAAATTCAGGAATTCCGGCAAGCAGGCATTACTGTGATCAAACTGAAATGTATGTTCACGGGAAATATCATCCGGACTATTTTTCAAAAGAAAAGGTGATGGCAAACTCAGCATATCATATGAAATTTGTGACCCGGTAGGGTAACAAAATTCGGCATCTTTGCGGGAAATAATAATCCTTTTCATCCATGACATTCCAGGGAATTATCTTCGACCTCGACGGCACCCTTGCCAATACGCTGGCCGACATTGCCGGTTCCATGAACCGCGTTCTTACAGCCCGGCGGTATCCAGGTCACGGGACAGAGGATTATAAACTGCTGGTGGGAAGGGGACTGGAAAATCTGGTAATACAGGCATTGCCGGAATATGCACGGCAGCCGGCAGAAATATCCTGCTGCCTGGCAGAAATGATGGACGACTACGATCGGAATTGTTTGGTAAATACCTGTTTGTACGATGGCATCAGAGAACTGATCCATGAACTGGTGTTCCGGAAAATAATGCTGGCTGTGTTTTCTAATAAAGCTGAACCACTCACCCTGAAAATTGTTTCTCATTTATTGGGTGAAGTAAATTTTGAGCGGGTGATGGGAGCCCGCCCCGACTTCCCCAAAAAGCCGGATCCGGCGGGTGCCGTGAACATCAGTAATCAAATGGGCATTAACCCTTCGGATATCATTTATATGGGAGATTCGGATGTGGATATGATTACGGCAACAAAGGCGGGTATGTATGCGGTAGGTGTATTATGGGGGTTCAGGACGGGTGAAGAACTCAGGGCCAATGGTGCAAAATTATTGATTAACAATCCAATGGACTTGATCTCAGTGTTCCGGTAAATGCAGAAGCATTGAAAATTTTTAATATTTTGGTCATTTTTGATGGTATTGTTAACTTAGCTTTCTGGTGAACAGTAATAATTTCAAATCTAAAAAACCTTATAATGAAAAAAAGAATTTTATTTTTTGTTGTTTCCCTGGCTATGGTATTTTTGCCAACAATAAGCGCTCAGCAAGTTCCGGATTACAAGCTGCACATTATTATTATCGGCGCACATCCTGATGATCCCGATGAATATGGTTCCTCCGCATACAAATGGGCACAATTGGGACATGACGTACTTATGGTCTCCGTTACCAATGGTGATGCCGGCCATCAATCGATCAAAGCGGCCGAACTGGCAAAAATCCGCAGGGAAGAAGCCCGCAGGGCAGGAGAGGTTATCGGAATAAGGTATATTACACTTGATAATCATGATGGTCAGTTGATGCCCACCTATGAAAACAGGTTACAGATAATTAAGATAGTCCGCGAACAAAAAGCCGACATTGTAATCTATCCCCGGCCTTATGATTACCATCCCGATCACCGTTATACCGGAGTATTGGTAAATGATGCCGCCTATATGGTTACTGTCCCGACAATATTGCCCGAAGTTCCTTTTCTGGAAAAAAACCCTGTGTTTTTGTATATGGCCGACGGTTTTACCCATCCCGAACCATTTAAGCCCGATGTTTGCATTGATATTGATGATGCCATTGAAAAAAAGTTAGATATGTATCACCAGCACACTTCACAAATGTACGAATGGTTGCCTTTCAACCGGGGAGTCCTTGACCAGGTGCCTGCATCGGATTCCGAAAGACGTGCCTGGCTTGGGAAGATGTTGAAATCTAACTGGAATGCCAATCCCTTCAGGGAAAAACTCATTGAATTCTATGGAACAGAAAAAGGAGGAAGCATTAAATACTGTGAATCATTCCAGGATTCGGAATACGGTACCAGACTTACGAGTGAGAACATCCATTATTATTTCCCCTTTCTTCCAAAACCTAAGAAATAATTTTGTAACACGTTGTTATTAATAATAAACCCTTTGTGATGAAAAACACCAACCAGTTTTTTAGGCAGCAGTGTATTGTCATTATGCTATTATTCCTGCTACCCCTTAATTTTATTGCAGCACAGGATAAACTCAGTCAGATCATTCCGGCTGATGAAAAGATAAGGATCGGGAAACTTGAGAACGGACTGACTTATTATATCCGCCAGAACAAAAAACCTGAGAACCGGGTTGAAATGAGACTCGCGGTAAATGCCGGATCCGTACTGGAGGATGACGACCAGCAAGGTCTGGCCCACTTTAATGAGCATATGGCATTTAATGGAACAAAGAATTTTGCCAAGAATGACATGGTGAAATACCTGCAGTCGGTTGGCGTACAGTTTGGCCCCGAGATCAATGCTTATACATCATTTGATGAAACAGTATATATGCTTACCCTGCCAACGGATTCGGCGCACATTCTGGAAAAGGGATACCAGATCATGGAGGACTGGGCACATAATCTTACTTTTGATCATGCAGAGATTGACAAAGAGCGGGGAGTAATCGTGGAGGAATGGCGGCTGGGCCAGGGGCCGACTCAACGGATGCAGGAAAAATTTATCCCTGTACTTTTCAAAGGCTCGCAGTATGCCAACCGTCTTCCGATCGGAAAGAAAGAGATCATCGAAGGTGCTTCCTATGAAACGATAAAAAGGTTTTATAGCGACTGGTATCGTCCCGACCTCATGGCTTTCCTCGTGGTTGGGGACATCGATCCGGATGCCGTGGAAAAATCGATAAGGGAACATTTCTCACGACTGGAAATGCCGGAAAACCCCAGGCAACGTGTAAGTTTCAAAATTCCGGATCAACCCGGTACTGCAGTTGTTGTTGCGTCCGATAAGGAAAGCCCTTATACAATTATTCAGATTGCCTGTAAGACTGATCCCCCGGATCAGAAGCTCGTTAAAGATTACCGCGAAGGTTTGGTCATTCAATTGGTATCAACCATGCTGAACCAGCGTTTCGAAGAACTGAAAGAACAGGCTAATCCGCCATTACTCTATTCGATAGCGCAGTTTGGATCGTTGGGAACACGTGAGAAAAGTGCGATGCAATTGGCAGGATTGGTTCCTGAGACGGGTATTGAAGCGGGCATTCAGGCGTTGGTCACTGAAACGGAAAGGGTTGTCAGGTATGGTTTTACCGAGGGTGAACTGGAAAGGCAGAAAAAACAGTTTTACTCATCCTATGAAATTGCTTATAATGAGCGTGATAAAACTGAGTCAGAGCAGTTGGTTTCAGAGTATATCCGTAATTTTTTAACCGAGGAGCCTATCCCGGGAATTGAATATGAGTTCGGATTTGTTAAGGAATACCTGAGCGGGATCGGTCCCGATGAGGTTAACGATATTGCCCGTAGAATGCTCACCCGAGACAACCGGGTTGTCATCATCATGGGACCCCAGAAGGAAGGAATCTCTTTACCCGGTGAGGAACAGGTATTGGCTGTGATTGATCAGGCAGAAAAAAGCAACATTGAAGCCTATGTTGATAAAACAGCAGGTGAACAGTTATTGGCTGAAGAGCCGAAAAAGGGACGTATAATTCTTACCAGGAGGAATGAAACATTAGGTGTCACCGAAATGAGCCTTTCCAATGGAGCGAAAGTAATACTAAAATCCACGGATTTTAAAAACAATGAAATCCTTTTCAGGGCTTACAGTCCGGGTGGTTATTCGGTTTATGACCTGTCCGACCACCAGTCGGCAGTATATGCGGCTGATATTGTCGGGGAATGCGGATTGGCGAATTATTCTCCAAGCGACATCAATAAGTTGCTCGCAGGAAAGATAGTGTCCGTAAATTCTTTCATTAATCCTTACCAGGAAGGATTTACCGGCATGGCGGCGCCGGCAGATCTTGAGAGTATGATGCAGCTGGTATATCTTGGATTTACGCAACCCCGCAAAGACAGTGCACTGTTTGAGGCTTACCTGGCCAAACAAAAGGGTGTAATAAAAAACCTGCTGTCCGATCCTCAGAACTTTTTCCTTGACCAGTATGCCCGGATCAGAACACAGAATAATCCGCGTGCTGATTTAATCCCGACTGAGGAGGATATTGACAGGATAAATTTCAACCGTGTTTTTGAGATTTACAGTGACCGGTTTTCCGATGCTTCCGGATTCACTTTTTTCTTTGTGGGTTCTTTTAAAATTGACAGCCTGAAACCACTCATTGAAACTTATCTGGCAAGCCTTCCTTCCCAGAAAAGAACCGAAAGCTGGAAAGATATGGGAATTCGTCCACCCTCTGGAAATGTGGACAAGCCTGTATATAAAGGGAATGATCCTAAAAGCCTGGTGGCCATGTATTTTGAGGCCGAAGAACCCTGGGATCCTGTTGAAAGTCATATGTTAAGTTCTCTCGGTCAGTTGCTCGACATCAGATACACAGATGTATTACGGGAACAGATGAGCGGCATATACGGCATAGGAGTTAGTGTCAAACTGGTGAAGATACCATACAATCATCTGGAGGTCAGTATAATGATTCCCTGTTCCCCCGAAAACACCGATGCACTTACAAAAGCCGCAATCGCTGAGATCGTCAGAGTTCAAAATGACGGGGTAACGGCTGATGACCTCAACAAGGTTAAAGAAGCACAGCGCAGGGAAATGGAAAACAACCTCAAGGAAAATAATTTCTGGGTTGGTCAGTTGGTGGATGTTTACCGCCTGAACTATCCGGGTCTTATCACCGAATATGGCAGTCGAATTGAATCGGTGACGTCGGAAAAACTAAAGGAAGCAGCAAAAAAGATTAATCTGGAGAAGTATGTAAGGGTGGTTTTGTATCCGGAGCAGTAGGTTAAACTTTTTTTTCGTAAGTTTGTTCCTGGTATAATGCAATACTTTAAATAAAACACTTGTAGTGGATAAAAGAACTTTTATTAAGTCATCATTTCTGGGAATTGCCGGTGTTTTTACACTTGGCTTATCCTCAAAATTGAAAGCAGCAAAATCCAGAAAAAAATGGAACGGGGAGTTTGTTCTACCTGAATTACCTTACCCTTACGATGCATTGGAACCCTTTTTTGATTCGGAAACCATGGCGTTACACCATTCAAAGCATCACGCAGCTTATACCAATAATTTTAATGCAGCTGTGAAAGCGGCAGGACTCACCGGAAAAACTGCTCATGAAATATTGTCGGAGATATCAAAGTATCCTGCTGCGATACGTAACAATGGTGGCGGATACCTGAATCACAAGATGTTCTGGAAAATGATCGCTCCCGCTACCGGCAAACAACCTTCAAAAGAGTTGGTGGATGCACTGATCAGGGATTTCGGATCATTGGATGCTTTTAAGGAGAAATTTGGGGCAGCAGCCAGGACGGTATTCGGATCTGGGTGGGCATGGCTGATTGTTGGTGAAGATAAACTTAAAATAACTTCCACTTCCAATCAGGATAGTCCCATAATGGATATTGCCACAGAAAAAGGTGTTCCCCTTCTTTGTCTTGATGTTTGGGAACATGCTTATTACCTGAAATATCAGAACCGGCGTCCGGAATTCATTGATGCTTTCTGGAATGTTGTTAACTGGGATTTTGTGTCCGATCGTTACAGCAAGCGCAAAACTACAGCAACTACCTGAGGAGGACTATTCTGTTGATTTGGACAATAAAAAGTCAATAGATTTGTCAAGCCTGGTAAGCGGTTTTCTCATTCCCGACATGGTTACGGGATTGTCACCGGTTTTGATCACAATCCTGTCCTCGTACCATTGTGTAAAGCGGGTGAAATGCGATTTTTTCCTGTAAACAAGCTTATCCTTTGTCTCACTTTCTTTAATATAATTGAGACTTTCAAATGCCTTTACAAAAACCTCCCTGTTTTCCGCAAAGGAACTGTTGAGGTGCCGCTGGATCTTAGTAAATGCAATTAAGGGGTAAACTAACCCGTACGCAAACAACAATGCCATCATGATGATGAACCGCTGATCGCCCAACATCTTCCGGAATGATTCCGTTGCGGGTTTACCTTCAACAAATAATGGGATAATCACCAGGAATACCACGAATATAATAACGATATAAACAATAAATTTCACGGAGCGCCTGATATAATCTTTCATGATGCTATGTTTTGGTTTGGGTTTCCCGAAAGTAAATATTAGAAATGAGTTTTGCAAATAATCCAAAACCTCTGCGAGGGTTATAAATCCTCGCAGGGTTAAAGAAAAAATAATGCTACTCCAATCAGGCTAACTACCGTTCCGATTATTTCCCGGGTGGTAACCTTGTGTTTAAACAGCCATATACTGGGAGGAATAATAAAGACAGGTACCAGGGCCATAATGGTGGAGGCTATTCCGGTGGAGGTATGCTGTATGGCAAGCAGGGAGAAGGAAACGCCAAGGAATGGTCCGAAAAATGATCCGAGTGCTATGGGTTTCATCGCAGCATGATTTAGCACCGCCGACCGGATTGACCCCCATTTACCGGCCAGGGTTACAACAATCATGAACCCGACAATCCCTGTAATTATTCGTATCTGTGTGGCGGCAAACGGATTGTACTGTTGCATGCCATATTTGCTGAAAACTATTCCCAAGGCCTGCCCTAATGCACCTCCAAATGCGAAAAGAATACCGGACAATGGCTTGCTTACAGTTACCTTGCGGTTTACCCTGTCACGCCGGAACATGGCAATGGTAATGCCCAGCATGGTTATTGTAATACCTGTGATGGAAATCAGGTTCAACCGTTCATCCAGCAATATCCATCCGAAAACAGCGGCCATGGGTGGTGCAAGGGTCATGATAAGCATGGCAAACCATGATCCGATTATGGTATAGGATTTGAAAAGAAAATAATCTCCGATAACAAATCCTATCAAACCCGAAACTGATAACCAGATCCAGTTATGTACCGATGCATCGGTAGGGAATACCAATCCTCTGAGGACCAGGTTCAGCAGGGAAAGAAATATAAAACCGATAACAAGCCGGATGAGGTTTACAGGCAAAGACCCCACCTTTATGCTGGCGGATTCGAATGACAGGGCTGTAACAGTCCAGAACAGGGCCACGAAAAGGGCGGCGAATTCGCCGTAATGATTTTGCAGCATTATGTATTATACCAATTACCGATTAGCTCTTCTATCCTCTCTCCTGAGCTTTCTTAAATGTGCTCCGCGCTTCATATTCAGCTTGCCAACATACAGCATTTTGTACATAAGAGGGATAAAGATCAAAGTTAACACGGTTGCGAATGACAGTCCGAATATAATTGTCCAGGCCAGCGGTCCGAAAAATTGCCGGGTATCTCCGCCGATATGTATCTGGGGATTTAAATCGGTTAATAGCGTTGTAAAGTTGATATTGAAGCCAATTGCCAGTGGAATGAGCCCCAGTATGGTTGCCGTTGCTGTAAGTACAATGGGCGTAATCCTGATTTTGCCGGCCTGAATGATGGCTTCCCGGGTACGTACACCCTGTTCTTTAAGTTTATCAGTGAACTCAACGAGCAAAATGCCATTTCTAACAACAATACCAGCCAGTGCAACTATACCCATCCCGGTCATGATAATGGAGAAATCCATACCAAAAATACCAAATCCCAGTAAAACGCCTATGATACTGAAAATTACTTCGGAAATAATGATAATAGGTTTGCTGAGCGAGTTAAACTGGGTGATCAGGATGAACAACACCAGGAACAAAGATAAAAACATCGCTTTTAAGAGGAAGATCATGTTTTCAGTTTGGTCTTCCTGTTCTCCTGTCATTGAAATTTCCGTATCGGCAGATTTACTGAAGCTCTTCAGTTCTTCCCTGATACTGGCATTTACCTCGTTTGAATTAAATCCTGAAAGCAGATTGGATGAAACGGTGATCACCCTTTTCAGATCTTTTCGGTTAATTCCGCCGTAGGTACTCTGATACTTAACCGTAGCTACCGATGACAGGGGAATACTTTTCAACCGTCCTGTAGCCAAATCCATAAAGGTGATCTTCATATTCATGAGACGGTCGATATTTTCCCGCAGGTATTCATTGTACCGCAACTGGATCGGAAACTGTTCCTCTTCTTCGCGATACTTTGAAACTTCCGAACCCAGGATGGCGGTACGCAGTTCGCTGCCTATCTGGGCCGTAGTGATCCCTTCGCGGTTAGCACGCACACGGTCCACCTCCACGATGAGTTCGGGTTTGTTTATCTCAAAATCCTTTTTTAGCTCCTCGATGCCCCGGATACCGGTAGAATCGATAAACTTGATCAACCGGTCGGCTGTAATTATCAACTCATCGAGGTTTTCACTGGAAACTTCAATGTTTATGGGCTTGCCAACCGGCGGGCCCATATTTTCCTTGTCCACGGTAATTTCAACTCCAGGTATATCTTTCACAACTTTCCTGATTTTATCCACATAGGGTGTGGTTTTTTCACCATGGCGTCTGGCAAACTCAACAAAATTGATCGTCATGCGTGCCAGGTTGGAGGTAACATTACCCCCGCCGAACATGTCGGAGGATGCATTAAGTGCAACATTGGAAATAACCGATTCAACGATGGGATTGTTTTCACCAATCTCATTGAAAACACGTTCCTCCACGATACGGGTAACCGAATCGGTAACGTTGGCCTCAGTTCCTACCGGCATTTTTATGCTCACATAAATTACAGCCGGATCACCATCGGGAAAAAATACCAATTTACTTTTGCTGGCTCCATAGAACATAATGGTAACTATAAAAAGGGCAATAAGGCCCCACAATAATCTCGGGGGTCTGCGGCCCTTTAACGCCCATCGAAGGGCTTTCTCGTATGATCGGAGCAAAGCGGGAATCGCATGCAGCTGGAATCGCAGTAAAACCTTGTACATATAAAGGTTATGCAGTACGTAACTTATGGCAATGAAAACTCCGAGATTAGCAAGGCCTATGAAAAACTTACCACCATAGAAACCGGGCAGATAAAAAACGGCAGAAATGAGAAATATGATCAATCCTGTCTTGAAAATGGATTTGCGGTCACGCACTTCGCCTTCTTTCTCATCAGGCCTCATAAAGGAAACGGCAAAGACCGGATTGAACGCATAAGCTACGATCAGCGATGCAAAGAGGGTAAGTATCAGGGTAACTGGTATATAGTACATGAACTCTCCCACAACACCTGGCCAGAAAGCAAGCGGAAAAAAGGGCGCCAGGGTGGTCAGCGTACCCGATAGAATGGGTACAAACACCTCACCGGCTGCAGCTTTGGCAGATTTTTTTATATCCATTCCTGTTTTTTTGAAAATCCTGTGTGTATTTTCAATTACAACAATGGCATCATCAACTACTATTCCCAGGGCGAATATGAAGGAAAACATTACCAGCATGTTAAGCGTAAAGTCGAGAAACGGCAGACGGATACCAATATAGGCCAGGGCCATGGAAAGAGGGACCGAGAAACCCACAAAAATGGCATTGGTGAGTCCCATGAAGAACATAAGCACGATGGTAACCAGGATAAATCCGATTACTATGGTATTGTTAAGCTCTTTAAGGATTATTTTGGTGTAATACGATTGATCTCCGGAAATGGACACATTGAGGTCCTCCGGGAGGTCGTCCGACTGCATGTCATCAATGATCGCATTTATCTGATCCGCCGCATTGATAAGGTTTTCACCGCTTTTTTTAATTACATTAAGGGTAACCACATTTTTGCCGGCAAGCCTGGCAAAGCTTTCAGCCTTTTTATGTGAATCCTTAACATCGGCAATATCGGATATTTTTACTACTGCGCCGCTAGATGAGACAATGGTGATATTTTTGATCACATCCACGTCGGCAAATTCGCCGATCACCCGCACCGATCTGCTCATACCATCCATGTTGATGCTGCCTCCGGCAATGGTCATGTTTTCATTTGATACAGCTGTGCTGATATCCCTGAAAGTAACCATGGCAGCCTGCATTTTATACATATCCACATCGATCTGAATTTCCCGGTCGAGGGCGCCAACAATATCTACCCGAGTAACCTCAGGTACCGTTTCAATTTTATCTTTCATCTGATCGGCGAAATTCTTGAGATTGTCCAGGCTATATTCACCGGCAAGGTTGATGTTCATGATTGGAAAATCGGAAAAGTCGATCTCCGCTACCTCAGGATCATCAAGCAGGTCATTCGGAAGATCACGTTTGGTTTTGTCAACAGCATCCTTGACACGCTGCTTTGCCTCTGAAATTTCCACCCCGGTATTGAATTCAATCATGATCATGGAAAAGTCCTGCACAGAACTGCTTGTGATAACCTTCACATCTTCGATTGATTTCATATTTTTTTCCAGCGGTCGGGTCACAAAGTTTTCCATATCCGCCGGTGATGTTCCGGGATAAAAGGTACTTACCATAACATACGGGATCACGATTTCCGGTATCTGTTCCTTGGGTATGGTGGAATAGGTGATAAAACCGTAAATGGCAAGGATAATGGCCAGCATATACATGCTGGTTTTATTGTCTATCGCCCAGCTGGTGGGTTTGAATTCCTTAAATTTTTCTTTCATGGTTTTATTCTGTTTCAATTGAAAACCTGAATACAATTCAATTATGCAACAGGTTAAAACCTGATGACTTCACCTTCGTTAAGATTGAGGTATCCGCCGGTGATTACCTTCTGACCCGGCTCAAGTCCGGCTGTTATTTCAGCAAGCCCGTTGTATACCTGTCCGGTCTGCACCTGCTTTTTTCGGGCCAGATACCGGCTGTTCTCCTGCTCGGCAATGAGCACATAATTCCCCAGATTGTCTGACCGGACCATATTAATCGGAAGTATTACGGCGTTTTCTGCACGATAGTCATTAATTTTCAACACCGAGACCATATTGGCTTTCAGTTTTCCGGTGCCTGTCTGAAGTTGGGCTTCAACACTAAACGTCCGGTTGGTAGGGTTGATGTATTTGCTGCAGAAAGTTACCTTGGCCAGGATTTCCTGTTTAATATCGGGAAGATATACAATTACTTTGTCCCCGGTATTCACTTTGGCCGAATAGGCTTCGGCAACATCGGCACTAACTTTCAGGTTGCTGAAATTTACTACCCGGAAGGCCGGAAAGGAAGGAGATACCGACTGGCCGACTTTCACCATCGATTCCTCCACGTTACCATTGATCGGGGATTTTATGAGGGTCATGTCAATCTGCTTCTTAAGCGAGGAGATTTGAGACTCGAGGGATTCTTTGTTGGTTTTGGCCTGCAAAAACTGGAGCTCTGAACCAATCTGTTGTTTCCAGAGGTTTTCCTGTTTCTGAAAAGTTTCAAGTGCCAGCTGATAAGTGGATTGAAGCGATTTCAACTGTTCCTGGTAAGTATCGCTGTTAATTTTAGCAAGTACCTGGCCTTTTACAACATGCTGTCCGACCTGCACATACACGGCTACCAGATTCCCCATGGTTTCAGGGTATATAGCCAGGTTTTCATCACCGTCAAGTTTTCCCTGAACTTCGATATAATGGTTAAATGGCTTGAGCTGAACATCTTCAACGGAAACAAAAGTACCTTCGGGCGTAAGGTTGGCTGAATCCGCTGACGCGGTCATCTCTTTTTCCAGTTTTTCTATCTTTTGAGATATCTTGTCGTGTTGTTTTTTCAATGCTTCAAGTTTGGCTTCCTTGTTACCGCCACATGCCACGAGCATAAACACGGCAATAACTGATATAACATTGGTTTTCATATTATTTTGAGTTTATTGATTTTACATTTTTTATTCAGATTCGGCTAACAGACTTTCAAGTTTTGTTTTGGCTGAGACAAGGGAGATCAGTGCATTAAAATACATCCCTTCGGCCTCAAAAAATTGTGACTGGGTTAGATTCAGATCCAGGCTTGAACCGATACCTTCACGGAATTTAATGATCGATTTCCTGTAAATTCTTTGGGAAAGATCACGGTTTTCCTTTTGCATCACATAGATATCCTGGGCTGATAAATATTCCGAATGGGCTGTTTCATACTGCAACAATAAACTTTCAGCAGCCATTTGCTTATTGGTCTGTGCCTTTAAAAAATCGATACGTTTCTGACTTACCTGGGACATCCGTTGTCCGCTGCTGAATAGAGGAAGGGACAATGACAATCCGAAAGTATTCGGGGATTGATCATTAAAGAAATTCTCATCCAGACTCTTATAGTATGCATAATACCCTGAAACGGTAGGAAGATACTGGGACATGGTGGCCTGAAGATTGAGTTTCATTAGCTTTTCCTGCGTATCAAGTATGTTGAAGTCGATATTTTTTTCCAGTCTGAAACTGTCAGTAATGGATGCTTCCAGATTCATGGCGGCTACCAGTAAATCAATATTGTCGGTCAGCACAATCGATTTTTCAATGGGTAACCCCATTTGATATTTCAACAACCGTTCCAACAGCTCACTTTGCCTGATGGCCACCGATAGGGAACTTTTGATGTTGGAAACCAGGATCTTCAGCTGATCAACATCGGTTGCCTCAACAAAACCATTTTTGTACATCTGTTCGGTCTCGAAATTAGTCTTCTCTACTGCAGCCAGTGTGGAGTCAAGCACGCTTTTGGTTTCTCTGGCTATGAGTGTGGTAAAATAGGTATTGGTGATGCTTTCGAGGATGCCAATTTTTGACCTGGTATCGGCCAGCCGGGAAAAGCCGGCATAAACCTTGGCAGCCTGTAAACCCACAATATACTGACCGTTGAACAGGAGCTGATTAACCTGTATAGTCATTAAAAAACTGGTTTTCAAATCCTCAGGATTAAAATCAGGAATAAACTCTCCCAACTGATCGGACAATCCTGCAAGTTCCGGAGTATAGGCATAGGAACTGTTTAAACTTGCCTGGGGAAGCCCGGTGGCTGTGTTTTCCCATATTTTCTTCCTGGCAATCTCTACATCCCGTGCTGAGTTCAAGAGAACCGGACTGTTATTTAAAGCGTAGGTCCTGGCTTCGTTAAGCGAAAATTGTAACGGCTGTTCGGCCTGCTGTTCCTGTGTTCTTGCCGGGAGAGCAATAAAGAACAATAACATGGTGAGCAAAACTGAAATATTTCTCATTGTAACTGGATTTCATTAATTATTGAATAGGGTAATAGTTTAATTAAAATTAAGATATTTATGTAATAACGCATCGATGACAGGGGTTGATCATTCTTTATTTCGGAAATTCGTATTTGCCCAGTTGCGCATCCAGTATTTGTAGACCCCTTTCATTGGCAATTCCCCTGATATGATAAACAAAAAACTCATAAAAAAAACGCGTATCTAAAAATTCTGCAATTGTAATTACCTCGTTATCAAACATATTATCTATAATAGATACATTCAGCTTGGCAATAATATCCAAATCCATCTCTTCCCGGTAAATGCCCTCTTCCTTCCCCTTTATCAGATTGCCCAGAATAAACTTCATCAAATGGTTTCTTTTCAGATCACGTACCTTGCTATACAGGTCGGGGTAATACTTTTTAAGATCATATTCTGCAGCCATACTGTGATCTTTTAGCAGAATACTTATGCATCGGGCGATCTCAAGAAGCTGTTCAATGGCATTATTGTCTTCGGTACAGGAGATGTTCATCCGGTTATCATGGTCATTCATCTCCATTTCAACAAATTGACGGACAAGGTCATCTTTGTCACGAACATACTGATACAGTGTCTTTTTTGAGATGCCCAGTTCATGGGAAATATCATCCATGGTTACACTGCGTATACCATACTTCCTGTATAGCGTACTTACCTTCCGGAGAATGGACAGCAATTCATCATTCATGGCCCAAATTTAAACCAAATAAACTATGGAAACAAATAATATATAAAAAGTTTCCAAAGTTTAATCATGAATTTGTAACCACAGAAATATCAAATATGCCATTGATTACCGAAATGTTTATACTTCGGTTGTGCAGGACTGGTTTGGAGCTTCGGATGAGGCCATGGAGGCAACCGGATTTAATGAATGGACAGCCAGCAGGATTGATTTATTTGGCAGTCCCACCGGATTACCGGGAAGAGATTTTACCAGCAACAATTACAGGCTGATGGGATGTTTTCCGAATCCTGCGGATCATCAAACCAACCTGGAGTATTTTCTGTAAAAATCCGGAACGGTGTATGTCGGGATCTATGGAACTTCCGGACGGGTGATAAAAAAACTGGAGCCAGTTGCCGGTCGGTTTGGATACCAGACAATGAACTTCCCGCTGGATGGACTGGAGGGCGGCCTGTATCTCATACAGCTACGGTCGGGGAAATTTAAGGATACCATGCAGGTGCTTAAAAAGTGATGGGGTATCACTTCATTACTTAAAAAGTATTGTTCCAAACCGTTTATAATCATGAAACGTTCCGGGCACCGGGAGCCACGACCAGGCTGTCTGGCCATTGTCGTAATCAATCCGGTAAAAATTGGCACGCCATCGCGTTCCGGTTTGGGGAGGAGTCTGTACCATGGGTTTCAGCAGTTCGAATGGTATGTAAAATTCTGCCATCCAGGATAGTACAGATTTTTTACTGTTTTCATCATATTGTACGGTGGTAGCGTGACGGGTAAGCCGGTTTCCGGCATAATGCCAGGGTATCCAGCCAAGAAAATTCCCGTTATAATTGGGCACCATTAAAACAAGTTCATAATTCATCGGGGACAATTCGTATTCAAAATATACCGGAACTGTTTCATCTGTCCAGAAAAAAGCCTCCACCACATCCTCGAGATAAATGTCCAGGTTGTCACCTTTTAGTGTAGAGGTAATCCGGTTATCCTGGCAATAAAAAAGACAATATACTCCCGAATCGGAATAAAGGATCTTAAAACGGGTTTGATACGGGGAGGCTGACCGTTGTCTACCGAGGGTTATCCAGGAGGCCTCGTTCCATTCCTTCGAACTGCCGTCCCCGGTTACCTTGAAGTCAGAACATTTTATCACCGGCAGAACACTGTCGGCAGGATTTACCAATCCTGGATTCTGACTTAAAACTGAGGCAGGCAACAGGCAAACGATGAAATAAATGACTATTAATTTCATTCCCGTTTTATTATAATAATTTTTCATAGTGTGCCAGTTTTGAATTAATATTATTTTCAATGATCAGGGCAGGGGCAAGCCCAGCCCCTACAATTGTTTCAAATATCATTGTATCCCCCCACACACCCACACCCACACATCACCTCTTCACCTCATCACCTTCTTTCAGCCATTTATCCAGCCACCCAAAAAACTCCCTTTGCCACAATATGCTGTTCTGTGGTTTTGTAACCCAGTGATTTTCGTCAGGAAAAAACAGCAACTTGCTCGGAATATTCCTGAGCATGGCTGTATTAAATGCCTGCAGTGTTTCGGTATAGGGGATGCGGAAATCGTTTGCCCCGGTAACCAGCATTATTGGAGTGTCCCACTTGTCGACGTGAAGGTGGGGAGAGAAATGCGTGTAACTTTTCGGTTTTGGCTTATCCCAGTAATATCCTCCGAGATCATGATGTACAAAAAACATTTCTTCGGTGCCGGCCGACTGGCTTTCGAGATTAAACATACCACAGTGGGCTATGAATGCCTTAAAGCGTTTTTCATGTACCCCGGCAAGGTACAGAACCGAATAACCGCCATAACTGGCACCAACTGCACCCAACCGGTCAGTATCTACATAAGGTTCCCTGGCAACTTCATCAATGGCACTTAAATAATCCCGGATATTTTGTCCGCCGTAATCACCCGATATCTGGGCGTTCCATTCCTGTCCGAAAGTCGGCAGTCCCCTCCGGTTCGGTGCTACAACGATATAGCCGTTTGCAGCCATCAGTTGCAGGTTCCAGCGATAAGAGAATCTTTGTGATAGGGCACTTTGCGGTCCGCCCTGACAATAAAGCAGAGCAGGGTATTTCTTATCAGGACTGAAATCCGGCGGGAATACCACCCATACCAGCATATCCTTGCCGTCCGTGGTTTTCACCCATCTTTCCTCTACTTTTCCTGATTTTATTACATCATAAATGTTTTTGTTGGTATTGGTAAGCTGGGTTTCCCGGCCGGTTTCCTGATCCACCCTGAATATTTCGGGTACAACCGACAAGGTTCCTTTGGTACCAACAAGCACATTATTGCTCAGGCAGATGTCGGTGTAATCATGCATTCCTTTGGTGATTTGCCTGATGGTCCCCTCCGTGGTATCTGATGCATAAATCTGGTATGTGGCTTTTGTTCCGCTGATAAAAAAAATCCGCTTGCTGTCATCACTCCAGACGAAATGCTGCGCATCCTGATCGAATCCTGAAGACAGGTAACTTGTTGTACGGTCACCAAGATCATATACCATGAGTCTTTCTTTGTCAGCCTCATATCCTGGTGTTTCCATGCTCATAAAGGCCAGTTTTTTCCCATCGGGAGAAAACACGGGATAACGGTCATATCCCGGCATGCCTTCGGTAATGTTTTCGGTTGTTTTTCCGGCAATATCATACAGGTAAATATCTGAATTGGTGCTCTCTGCAAATGCCTTACCTTTTAGTTTTTTACAGGTATAGGCTAATTTCACCCCATCGGGGCTCCACGCAATTTCAGAAAGGTTAAAATAGGGAGGCAGCGGTGAATCAAAGGGTTCCCCTGCCATAATATCTGTTCCGGTGCCTACTTTTCCATCTGCTATTTCCGCTACAAATACATGCGAGTAAGCATAATCATGCCAGGAATCCCAATGACGGTACATCAGATCATTGATGACCCTCCCTTTGGCCAATGGGAGATCGGGATAAAGGTCCTGTGTGGTTGAATCCAATTTCACATCCTGCAGGTAAAAGATCCTTTTGCCTGTTGGTGCAAATTCAAAACCTCCTATATCCCCGGTAATACCAGATATTTCAGTCTTATCTGATCCGTCCGCTTTCATTATCCAGATCTGTGTATTCCCATTTTTCTTACAAAGAAAAGCGATACCGGAATTGTTCACCCACCTGGGATTACTGCAGGATGGATAACCATCGGTAAGATTAACGGGTTCCCCGCCTGATGAGGAAACCGAAAATATCCAGGTATGTTTTTTATCGGTATTTGCATCGTACCGGGTAACCGTATAAATAGCCGTTTTTCCATCCGGCGACAGACGGGCATCAGCTACCCGTCCAAATTTCCATAATAATTCAGGAGTCAGCCGGGTCCCTTCAATTTCCTGCTGGGTCAACTGGTTTAGGAAATCACCTTCTTCCTGCCGGCTGACCATTTGGTCATTGTTGCAACTATTAAGAATAATCATAATCAAAGTGGCTGTAAATGCGGCGAATTTTTTCATGGTTGTTGAATTGACAAATCTTTGTCTAAAGATAAATTTTATTTTAATCCGAACCACTTTTCAATTGTTTCACTGTTCTGCCAAATAATTATCTTTGAAGGAACACCCATCAGGGGAAATTCGGTAATATGCAAAATACAGATTATGTTGTTGGTGTAGACGTTGGTACATCAGGTGTAAAAGCCCTTGCATTTTCCAGCCACGGAAAGCTCCTTGGCATGAAGAAGCAGCATTACGAGGTGCTTCCTTCGGACCGCGGTTATATAGAGCACGATCCTGAGATGATATTGCGCATGACCGAGGCCGTTTTGGTTAGCTTGCTTTCCGAAATGGACCGTACGCCGGCAGCTATCGGATTTTGCACCTTTATGCACAGCATAATGCCCGTTGATAGGCAAATGCGTCCTTTGGGCAATCTTCAGCTCTGGAACGATAACCGCAGTGCTGCTGCCACACGTTTGTTGAGAAGTGATCCTGCAGCGGATGAAATTTACAGGCGCACGGGAACACCTGCGCATCCCATGTCTCCGCTCACCAAGATAAGACAGATGAGGGATTCTGAAATTGATGTTTTCAGAAAGGCAAGCCACTTCGTTGGTATTAAGGAATACCTGTTATACAAACTCACCGGCAGGCTTGTTTTAGATTATTCTACTGCCTCCGCTACGGGATTATTTGATTCGGAAAAGAAAGAATGGTGCGATTCAGCGTTGGCATGGTGCGGTATTTCAAAAAACAGCCTGTCCGGGATTATTGAACCGGATGAAACCGTTCGATGTACGCTTAAAGAACTGAAAGGGATAACCATTGTTCCGGGCCTGAGCGACGGAATCGCCGCAAATCTGGGTTCCGCCAATGTTGACAATACCGAGTTTACCCTCACGCTTGGAACCAGTGCCGCATTGCGGTTTACCGGTCCCGCAAAAAAAACTGATCCGGAAGGCGTGCTTTTTTCATACTGCCTTGATGATAGATTGTTTGTGACCGGAGGCGCCAGCAACAATTGCTTCAATGTTTTGGACCGGCTGGCAGGGGAACTTAATTCCTCAATTGATATACTGGACGAACCTGATTTCGCTGCAGCTGTTGCTACAACGGCTGGAATTGCAAGGATACACGGGCCTGCCCCTGCAGAACCCCTGTATTACCTGCCCTGGATGTTTGGTGAGCGGGCCCCGGTTCAGCTTTATGAACCGCTGAACAGGTTTATCAACCTGCAACCCGGTGACAGGCCCGTAAGACAGATGAAAAGTGCCGTGGAATGTATCCTGTTCAATTTAAAACACATTGCTGAAAAACTGGAATATCTGAATGGCAGGAGATTCGACCGTCTTCACATCAGTGGGGGTCTGTCCCGGTTCAGCATGGTGAGAGACCTCACGGCTGGGATATTTAATCTGCCTATGGTGGAGCACGAAACGGGTGAAAGCTCAGCTTTGGGAACTGCTTTTTTTACTGCTTATAAAATGGGTCTTGTACCGGATTTCAGTGAAATTAGTCTTTGGAACCCGGAAGTGAAAACACATTATCCCGATAAAGAAGGTGCCGGAATATTTGAGAAGGCTTACCGGAATTTCAGGAAAGTTTCAGGTGAATTTTTAAAAACATGAATCCGGAATACACCGGTGGAATATTTTGCGGATGAAAAAGGTCACCTATATTCCCGGCCATTTCCGTTTAAATCTCCCTTAAAGCAGTATTATTGGGTGATTTCCGGACATCCTCATAGAATGAATCGACAATGCTGTTAATTTTAATTAATTCTCCGGATTCTTTATCAAAATTAACCTGCTGACCTTGTTTATCCAAGGCTTCAATAACATAACTAATGGTAATCTTTGCCGGATCAAGGGCAGGCTGGTAAGCAACTTCACGGACTTCGTGGGTTAATGTTTCGATTATTATCCGGGCGTTGATGAGATCATACAGGATGTCGCGCACAATACGTACGGGAACGTCAAGCTGGGAGGAAATATCGGCTGCTTTCAAAGGCGCAGTTCCATTAGAAAAATTCCTGACTATTTTATGAACTACCAGCAATTCCAAAACCTTACGGTGTTTGTTACTTATCTGCATTTCCTCGGCTTCCTGCTCATATTGCACCGCGTTCTGGTATGCAAAGGATATTTCAGCCCCCAGCAGTACAATAAGCCAGCTGATTTCGAGCCAAATCATGAAAAGCGGTAAGGCTGCAAATGTTCCGTAGATGGCCCCATAACCCGACAACAATGACTGGAAGTTCACATACCCCCATTGCAGCAGCTGAAACATGGTACCTGCAATGATACCCGCGATGAGTGCCGGTATAAATCTTACCTTGGTATTTGGAATAACGATATAGATCAGGGTGAAGACAAACCAGATGAGGGTATAGGAAAGGATGGTTACCAGCACTTTCAGAACGGAATCAAGGTAATGCAGAAATGGAATGCTGTTGGAAACACTTTGCAGTTGCGAGACATTGAAACTGCTTGCAACAATCAGTAAAACAGGCGCAATGATCAGCAGGGAAACATAATCGGTAAACTTGCGTGTAAACATGCGTGACTGTTTGATCTGCCAGATATTGTTGAAGGAACTTTCAATATTCCCGAGTACTTTCATCACCGACCAGAATAATATGACCAGTCCGATGCCGGCGATATATCCGGAATTAATACGACCAAGGTACCTTTCCACAAAATCCAGAACTACCGTCAAAACCTCTTGCTGCCCGGCAAGACGATCCGTTAAAAGCTGGTTCAGCCGTTTGTCAAAACCGAAACCCTGGGCAACCCCAAATACCATTGCCAGTATGGGTACAATGGAAATCATGGTATAAAATGAAAGGGCAGAGGCCCTCAATTGGATTTTGTCCTTGTTGAACCCCCTGATGGCAATGAAAAATATCTTTCCTTGCCGGACGAAAAAACTGAATACCGGATGTTTGTCCTTGGTGGAGATTTTCCAGATATCCTTTTCGAAGAACTGGGTTAATTGCTTAATAATATCTTTTTTCATGATGTTGTTCCCGGTATAAAATTACGAATTTTTATACATTTACGTGGAAATGCCCAATAGGTTTTATATGCCGCTGCTTAATCTGGAAAATACAAATATTCTTGTCGTGGAAGATGATGAAATGAGTTTCCTGTATCTTAATCACCTGCTGCAACTTACAGGTAGCAAGGTTGTACGGGAAACCTGCGGTGCCGGGGCAATAGAGCAATTCCGGAACAATCCCCGGTTTGATATAATTCTTATGGATATTAAGCTTCCTGATATGGACGGTACCCAGGTAACCCGTGAGATCAGAAAACTTGATAAAAAGGTCCCGATTATTGCCCAAACTGCTGGCAGGACAATCTTCGACAAGGATTTAGCGCTGGAAGCCGGTTGCAGCGAAGTTCTTACCAAGCCCTTTTCAATGGAGGAATTGTTTGAGATGATCGGGAATTGTTTGGGAAGGAGATGAGGATAGGGACAAGGGACGCGTAGGGAATGTCATGCCTCGCTTCAGTCTGCGTAATTCCTGATTACATAAAAATATAAGCAGTACCTGTGACTTTTTGGGGCGATTTTTTGACCATTGGCCTGGAAGTGAAAATCTTCCTGATTTTGATCCAGACCGTGGTTTTTGTTGTTTCATAATATCCGACCACTATATTGGAATCCCTGTTATTTCTGTCGAACTTCCTCGGCCAGGCATACTTGTAAATATCGTCATGGACCAGATAGATCGGTTTATCCGACTTTACGGTCGTATCCTTAACCTCTTCCTGTGAATATACGCCCAGGGTAAAGATCAGGGCAGTAATAATTGTTGCTGCCACGCTCTTCATATTTCTTATATCTGTTTTTGTTTTCATTTTTTAGGTTTTGGCGATCAATACATGATACCCATATATCGTGCCAAAATTAGTAATTAGCAGATATATAGATATATATGCTATAAAAACCTAAAAAAATATTTCAGGGAATTGTTTGAACCGGTACAATTATTGTACGATTCCGTACACAGGATTGGGTTTTTGGTTTAAGGTTTAAGGTTTGGGGTTTGGGGTTTACCGGTTACCTTTTTTGTCGCGGGTGATTTCTTCGGTTTGGCCGTTGGGGTAATTTGTTTAGGTTCTGCTTCGGCGATATCCACCGCTTTTTCTTTAGTTTCATCAGTTTCAGGAACAGGTTCTTCATCAAATTTCAACAGGTCCAGGTCTCTGAGCGTATTATACCAGGAAACAAGCTTTTTAATATCTGAAACATATACCCGTTCGCGGTCATAATTTGGCAGAACCTTTGCCATGAAGTTTTTAAGTACATCGGGAGATGATTTGGGGTCCGGGGCTGTATTACCCTGTTCCATATCATAGATACCTTTCAGAACTTCTTTTAAAGGAACTTCCTCTCCATCCGTAAAAACTGCTATATCCTCAAGGGAATTAACCTTGCTGGAAGCGCTGATAAAACTTCTTTTCTTATCTGCAAAAGACTCAACGATGATACCATTGCGACCTTGCGATACAAACCTGAAAAGACCACTTTGTCCGGATACAGACATTATTTCCTTAAGATCCATGATAGTTAAATTAAATTCTAAACCGTTGCAAAAATACTATTTCTTCACAAGTTTCAAATAAACAATGAGATAATTTGAAAAGCGGGTCTACTCCAAAAAGTTATTTAAACCAATTCTTTGGGGCTTTAACCCAAAAAGCGGCATTAATCGTTGTATACTTAATCTTTTATCTTGTGTCTTTAATCTTTTATCTCCTACACAATTCCTCGTTCTTTCTTTATGGTTTCGTAAGCCTCACTGATCATTTGAAATTTTTCCTGTGCTTTTCGTCTTATTTCCTCTCCCAGATAGGCAACCTTATCGGGATGATTTTTCAAAGCAAGTTGTCGGTAGGCCTTCTTGATTTCTTCTGCAGTTGCGTTGGTATTAACTTCCAGTACCCGGTATGCCCAATTGGCTGATTTTACGAACATGTTTTTCAATGAAACGGTGTCGGCTGCATTGATACCCAGATCGTGTGCAATTTGCTCCAGCTGTATCAGTTCGGATTGTATGACTGTTCCATCGGCCATGGCAAGGTTAAAGATCAGGTGCATCAGCTGAAGCCGTGAAGGATAGTCCATTCTTGAACGTATCTGACTGGTCACATCTTTCAGGGGAATATCCTGTTTAAGCACGTCCCTGAGGATCTTTAGCATTTCTGCTGCCTCTTCTTCCCCAAAAGCCTTTATGAGGTAGTTTTTTATAAAGCTGAGTTCTGATCGCATGATCTTTTGATCAGCCTTCATCACAGCGGCTAAAAGTACAAGCAGACTTACAATAAAGTCGCCTGTGGTTGTATTTACATTTTTATCATTGAATTTTTCGAGGTTTGAAGCATCGACAAAAGAGCCCAGCGCGAATCCCAGAATAGCACCGATTGGTCCGCCAATGGTCCAGCCCATTCCGGCGCCTATCCATTTTCCAAATTTTCTCATGGTAGATATTGATTATTCTGCTGCTGCAAGTATAGCATGTAATTTTAAGATCTGTGGCAGAACCAGTGTATTTTCATCATTTATGATCACATGATGGGAGCGGGAAACTTTTTCCTCCTCCGGCATTTGGTTTTGCATTATTGAGGTGACTGTTTCAACTGTCATGCCTTCCCGGCGAATCACCCTTTTCATGCGTATTTCTTCGGGTGAGGCGATCATAACAATCCTGTCGAATAACCCGTATGTGTTGCTCTCAAACAAAAGTGCGCTTTCCTGGATAATGTACCTGTGGTTTGAATGATTTGCGCTCCAGTTTAGAAAATGCGCTGCCACCTTAGGATGGATGATCTGGTTTACCTGATGCAGTAATCCGGAATTGTTGAAAATAAGGCTTGCCATTTTCTGACGGTCAAGTGAAGCGCCGGAATAAATGTCCTCTCCCAACAGGTCAATCAAACTCTTCCGTATTCCGGAATCGGTATTAGTAAGTATTTTTGCTTCAAAATCCGCATGATATACAGGCACACCAAGACATGAAAATACCCGGCATATCATTGATTTTCCGCTTCCTATGCCTCCTGTAATACCAACCTTTATCATTTCCTTGTGATAAGAAATTCGGTTTCTTTGGGATTAAACCTCACATTGTTGATATACCGGGGGGTATCGGAAAGAAATACAGGTAACCGTGAGTATTGGTTATCAGAAATCTTGTTATAATCAATCCTGGCAACCAGCGGGTTATCCTGGACTTTTTTATAATTGCCCAGACATATTTTATAGGTGATTTTAACCTGTCCCGGAATAGCTATCATGGTGAGGCTGTCAGGAACATGTACCGGAACAACTGTGAGGTTTTCCTCTACCTCGGTAAATCTGTCCACGGGAATAACAAGTCTGACCTTATATTGTGAAAAGGCTATCATTGCAGATTTTTTCAGGTTGCACTGAAGTTCCACCGTGTCATCAAGGTTAGTAAAACTAAGCGGTTCGGTGGGTATGAAATTAATGTCTCTAACCAGGGTAACGGGACCTGATACTATGATGCTGTCAGGGAATACCCCGATGGTGCCGTTTTGCATATACTGTTTCTGGAAGAATTTATCGTGCAGGGCCAGCACTGGCCTTATGGCAACCTTTTTCACAACCATCCCCGTAAACCTGAAGAACAGGGTGTCGGGTGAAATATCCAGGATCCTTACCTGTTCGAGTTCTTCTGATAAAAGGTCGCGTACGGTTTCAGTTATGATATAAAAGGTATCTGCACCGATACTGTTCAGTGAAAAGGAATTCACATTGAATTTGAGGGGTATGAGATTCAGATCTAGTTTGCTTTTTATGATGCTGAAGCCTTTGGCACGGATCCTGAGTTTGAGTTTATCAGGCACCTCTCCGATAAGAACTTTGTTATCGGGGAAGTTAACGTACCTTACCGGGTAGGTAACATCGGTTTCATATTCCTCTCCAAGTGACCGTACCATCCAAAATACGGCGGCTATCAAAACAAAAAACAGAAAGGTAATCAGGTTGCGGTGAAAAGGAGACCGGAATTCAAGCAATAACTGGATATATTTGCTCAGGTATCCCGGACGGGTTTTCTTTCTGTTAGTTTCAGTGTTCAAAGCAACAGAGTTTAAAGTATATCGCAAATATACCCTAAACTCTGGTCATTAAAGCAATTACTTCGGTTGATTTTCAACATCGGAAGTGTCACGCAGAACGGCGCCTTTATCAACTTTCAGCAGAACATTGTTACCAACATCAATGGTAATAACGTTATCGGAAATATTATTAATTTTTCCGTAAATACCCCCTGAAGTTATAATATGGTCACCCTTTTTAAGGGATTCCCTGAAGCTTTTCAACTCCTTTTGCTTTTTCATCTGGGGCCGGATAAGGAAAAAATAGAAAACCACCATGATCAGCAGTAAGGGAACAAGTGATGACCACGGACTTTGCCCCTGCTGGGGTGATTGCATTAAAAATACTCCTAAAAGATTACTCATCTCCAATTTATTAAATTAATATTTCGACTTCAAATGTAAACAACAAAAATACAAAATAACAACAAATTTACGATCCAAGCAATTCACAACCCCCAAGTTGTTCCCGGCAGCCGGCGGGCCCATTACCCTTAATCCTCCCCGATCAACCCGCGGCCGGTTTTCAGTATCTTTTTTTCATCCTTGAGATGCCTGAAGATCTTATCAAGCAATCCGTTGATAAATATGCTGCTTTTTTCGGTACTGTAAAATTTTGCAATTTCAAGATATTCATTAAGAGTTACCCGGGTTGGTATGCTTTGAAATTCAACAGCCTCAGTAATTGCCATTTCAAGGATTAAAATGTCCATAAAGGCAATCCGCTCGATATCCCAGTTCTCGGTGAACGTTTCCACGAGTTTCCGGTATTCTTCCTTATGTAAAATAACCTTACGGAAGAGGGTTCGGACGTATTCTTTGTCATCTTCGTTCTTAAACAAAGGCAAAAGTTCTGAGTTTTCACCCCCACTCTCTTTAAATCCTTTCAAGGTTTTCGCAATCATACTGACAACGAATTCAATCTCATCGTTCCAATAAATGCTTTGTTCCTCAAGCGTCTGGAATATATGTTCGGAGTTTACGATTTCGAAAATATAAACATCCATGATCAGTTTCTTGTCCTTTTCGTAGGTTCTCTCCGGATCTTCCATGTATTCTCTGAAGAATGGCGCCATCCGTATCCGGTTATGGAGCTTTTTTATGAGTTCGGGAGTGTTTACCCAGGACAATTTTGTTGTATTGAGGTACTGATTAAGTTGTTTGTTGATACGAAGCTGTTGTATTATAAGGTTTTCAACAAACTTGGTATTGGGATTTAGGTCCTCCCGGGTAGGTATTTTCTTCTGGCGGGCAATTTCAATTCGTGTTTCTGCGTAACTGGCAATATCGATAAGGAGGATCAACAGATAATGGTAAAGATCATAGGTCTTCTGAATACTGAAAAACAGTTCTTTTTCATATTTATCCATCGAATTTTCAGCACTCTGGAAATAGGCATACAGGAGCTGCAAAATTTTTATCCGTAATATCCTTCTGCTAATCATAGTTAAAAGAACCTTCTTTATCTCGTTAAGGATGATATTTAATAAATCTGCTACAAATTAAACGCTTTTTTTTAAACTTACAATTAATGAATAGGATATCGTTTGCTCAATCCAGCACAGTTCTGATCAACATTGCTGTTTTTGATCAAAAAAAATCATATTAAACAGGCAGCGATGACTGATTCAAAAAAAAATTTTTATTTTTGAGATTGCATTTAATCTCTACAAAAAAACCCTAACTTATGATTGAAGAAAAAACCGAAAAAAATGATGCCTCAGAAGATTCCGAACACCAGGAAATCTTTTCTAAGGCAGTTAGAGCTGGGAAGAGGACCTATTTTTTTGATGTTAAGTCAACCCGGAGAAATGACTATTTCCTGACGATTACCGAAAGCAAAAAGCGTTTTCAAAAAGACGGACGGTTCTTTTTTGAAAAGCATAAAATCTTTTTATACAAAGAGGATTTTGAAAAGTTTGCAGATGGATTTACTGAGGTGATCGATTTCATTAAAACCGTAAAAGCAAATGAACCGGTTAACCATGTTCCATTTGACGGTGAAAAAGGGGACCCTGAAAGCTATACCGATGTAGAATTCGATGACCTTGAAAGCGTTGAAATTGACGAAAAGCAAAAAAGAGGCTAATTCATGCTGAGTCTTTAAAACCCGGGTTTGGATCCGGGTTTTATTTTTTTTACCTTATTTCTCCGTAACATTTTTCTTAACAAGCTGCAAGAAAAAACTCTTACATTGGTTATAATGCAGTCAGGATTTAAGAATTCCCCGTATTGGTTGCATTCATGGATCAGATTGTCGAAAAGAACCTGAACAGGTATATTCAGGGGGATAACGGACAGAATCATACAGAACTCACGGTTAAAACGCACCTCCTCCAATTCACCCCCCGATTTTTTGATCGAAAACTTCAACTCGGAAGTAATGATTTTACGTTCGAATCCCGAGTAAACCTTGCCGTTTTTCAAAAGTAGAACAGTGAAATACCTGAGCTTTAATCCCTTTCCTCCGAGTCCGGTTGAAATAAGCACCTGACTTTCATCCAGTAATTTGCTTTCGAGCAGAAGTCTGCTTTCCTGGAGGGCCAGTTTGGCCCAATCCTTTAACGTATGGTCAGCACCCTGGTATTTTTCAAGGGTTCGGTAAGCCTCAATGCTGTCGATGTTTGCCAGTTGTACCATCAGTTTTTTCTTTTCTTCAACAGCCATATCATTGCCGAAAATACTGTCTCTTTTTTTCAACACCTCGTCCCTGCTTTGGTTTTTATCAAAGACACGGGTATAGTTAAAATATTCCATTTGTATATCAGCATCTATCTGGTCCTCAAGTACAGTGAGATTTCCGGGCATATCCCCCAACAGTTCCTGGATTTTGTCGTATATGTTATCCGATTCACGCATATGAGTTTCCCAAATCTGCAGGTTTTACATAAAATAAATGTAATATTTTCTACTGAAATAATCAACCGGTTTACATAAAAATTAACCATATGTAGGTATTGTCTATCCTGCAATTTTTGAATATAATTGTGCGATTATTATGCTATAATGAGCAAAGGTGCCCGATTATCTGAAATTCATACAGGCAACAGCGTCTTTATTGAAAATGTAAAGGGCAATGGTACATTCCGCCAGCGAATTGGTGAGATGGGATTTGTAAAGGGCAAAAAAATCACAGTGATTAAGAATGCACCTTTAAATGATCCGATCGAATTCAGTTTGATGGGTTACAATGTATCCTTACGCCGCAGTGAGGCTTCACTGATAGAAGTTTCTCCGGGATCAGGACCTGAAGTATCCGATGAACCGGTATATACTGAGAACATCACTGACGGACCCGCACCCGGGCAATCCGGTCATATTATAAAAGTTGCCGTTGTAGGCAATCCCAATTCCGGAAAAACCACGATTTTCAATTTTGCATCCGGCTCAAGGGAACGCGTCGGTAATTATACCGGTGTTACCATTGATGCCAAAACAGCCACGTTCAGGCTGGGCAAATATGTTATTCAACTCACCGATCTTCCGGGAACATATTCATTATCGGCATTCTCTCCCGAGGAGCTTTTTGTACGGGACTTTATTCTGTTGCACAGGCCCGATGTTGTGATCAACATCGTGGATGCAACTAGCCTGGAACGGAATCTCTTCCTGACAACCCAGCTGATCGACATGAATACAAAGGTAGTGATTGCCCTGAACATGTACGATGAGCTGTTGATAAACCGTGACCGGTTTGATTATGCTGCATTGGGCAGGATGCTTGGTATTCCGTTTGTTCCAACAATCGGAGCAAGGGGCAAAGGGATACGAAGGCTTTTTCAAAAGGTCATAGATGTACATTGCGGCAAAGATCCGTATCAGCGCGATGTGCGGTTGAATTACGGATTTGAGGTTGAAAAAAGTATTTCGAAGATCCAGGATAAAAGCAGACAGGTAACCGGTCAGGAATTCATTGATGGAATACCCGCACGTTTTATAGCATTACGCCTGTTGAACAAGGACAGACATGTTGAACATCTGATCGTTAACGTTCCACGGCGTCAGGAAATTCTTTCCACAGCCCGGAATGAGGTTACACGAATTGAACACCTGATGGGCGATACTACCGAATCGGTTATCACAGATTCGCGATATGGTTTTATTGCCGGCGCCCTCAGGGAAACTTTCAGGCCGGGCCCCAGTGACCGTAGGAAGACATCCAACAGGATTGATCATTTATTGACAAACAGGTACCTGGGATTCCCGGTCTTCTTGTTTTTTCTCTGGTTGATGTTTACCTTTACCTTTACACTTGGAATTTATCCCCAAAACTGGATTGAAAACGGCGTCAGCCTGCTGGGTAATATGCTGAACAACAACATGGCGGATGGGTCGCTGAAACAGTTGCTGATCGAAGGTATCATTGGCGGGGTAGGTGGCGTAATTGTATTTCTTCCGAACATACTTATCCTGTTTTTTTTCATTTCCGTGATGGAAGACACGGGTTATATGGCAAGAGCGGCTTTTATTATGGATAAGCTAATGCATAAGATAGGACTGCACGGCAAATCATTTATTCCCCTGGTCATGGGTTTCGGGTGTAATGTACCTGCGATAATGGCAACCCGGACCATTGAAAACAGGAGTAACCGTTTGTTAACCATGCTGATCAATCCGTTCATGTCATGCAGTGCCCGCCTCCCGGTTTACATCCTCCTGATCGGTGCGGTTTTCCCTGACTATAAAGGGACCATGTTATTTGGTATCTATTTGACAGGTATCGTGGTGGCCATCCTTGTTGCACTGATATTCAAGAATACATTCTTCCGGACCTCGGATGCGCCATTCGTAATGGAACTTCCTCCCTACAGGATACCTACCGTACGCTCGACGGTCAAGCATATGTGGTATAAGGCTTCCCAGTATCTTAAGAAAATGGGAGGTGTAATTTTGGTTGCCTCGGTATTAATCTGGGCTTTGGGGCACTATCCGGTCAGGATAAATTATTCAACCGATTATGAAAAGGAGAAAGCTATTGTAACCCGGTCATTTGATAAAAGGATTACCGAAAGTTCGGGTGACAGGTTATTGGTTTCCGGACTTCAGGAGGAAAGGTCGCAGGAGTTGAAGAAAATTGATTTCCGCATGCGCAGCGAGCACCAGGAAAAATCATATATCGGCCTTATCGGACAATTCATTGAACCTGCCATCCGGCCTCTTGGTTTTGACTGGCGTATGGGTGTTTGTTTGCTTACAGGCGTAGCCGCCAAAGAAATAGTTGTTAGTACGATGGGGGTGATTTACCAGGCAGAAGATGCGGGTAACAATTCCTATTCGCTTCAGGAAAGAATCCGCAGTGCGACCCATGCTGCTGGAATTAATCAGGGGAAGAACGTGTATACTCCCCTGGCGACTGTTGCTTTTATTTTGTTCACCCTGCTATATTTTCCATGCGTGGCAACTATTGCTGCGATCCTTAAGGAGTCCGGTTCGTGGAAATGGGCCCTGTTTTCTGTTTTTTATACAACCGGCCTGGCCTGGGTGTTGTCATTTATTGTATATAATGTGGGAAGGTTTATAATTTCATGATTAGGTTATGATCCAGGATGTGATTACCCTTTTGCTTGTATTTATCTGTACTGCATATTTTTTGTACAGTTTTTATGCCATGCTCTTCCCGGTAAAGGGCAGGACCATGTCCGGCTGCCCCGGATGTTCGGGATGCAGAGACGCAAGATCTTGCGCCTCTGCGGACTCTCCGGTTATTTCAATAAAACCGGCTGACCATAACCGATCTTTGCCAATGGTTTCAGCTGGGTGGCGGCATCACCGGCAATCACATAAAACATCTGATCGGGTTTGATATACCTCTCATAAACAAGGGATAACCTTTTATCCGAAGTCCTGCTGCATCCGGCAACTACGAGAAAAAGTGCCAGGAGTGCGCTATGTATAAGCAAAGTAAGTTTTTTGTTCATATCAGCCTGATTATTGGGTGAATGCATGTAAGTATTAGAATATCTCAAAAATATTGAAATTCTGCCATTTTCAGCAACAACAACTCAACCAAAGATATTGTGGTAATTCCCGGAATTTTCTGTTCCGGTTTTAACAAGCCATGCTGTTTTTAATGAAGGTTTTATCTATAAATTTAAATAGTTTGTAGATTACTTTTGTTAAGGGTCTTACTTTAAGCTAACTTTGATAATCAGCATTTTCTTTAAAATAAAAGGTGTGTATTAAACCGGATAAAAATTTCACCATGCGTAAGAATCAACAAAAAAGAAACCTGAAAGGCAAATTGATTTCGAGAAGGAGTTTTCTGGGCACAGCAACAGCTGCCACTGCAGCATTTACAATCATCCCCCGGCATGTGATGGGAGGTAAGGGATATACCGCTCCAAGCGACACGGTTAATGTTGCAGGTATTGGAATTGGCAGCCAGGGTGGAGGCGACATTCAGCAAATTGCTACTCCTGACATTCCCATAATCAGGCCCCAAAGAAACATGAATGGGACTCCCATGACGAAAGAACAGATCGCCCAGCAGGAAGCCCGGATGGCAGCACGCCGGCAGGCTGCTGCCGCGTCCGGTACAGCTGCCAATACCAATGCTGCCGTGCAGATGGGTGCAGCCGAAGGTGGAAATGTGATCAAGCTGGCCAATATTTATGCTTTGTGTGATGTGGATCCCAATTATGCCGGTCATGTATTTGCCGGATATCCGAAAGCAAAGATATATTCCGACTGGCGTGAAATGCTGGATAAAGAAAAGTCAATTGATGCAGTGGTAATAGGTACACCGGATCATAACCATGCTCCTATTGCAGCAGCTTTTATGCGGGCTAAAAAGCACGTTTATCTTGAAAAACCAATGGCTAAAACCATTTTTGAGTGTCGCAGGCTGGCCGAAATTGCCAGGGAATATGATGTTGTTACACAAATGGGAAACCAGGGCCATGCAACCGAAGGTTCCCGCAAAACAGTTGAATGGATACAATCAGGTGTTATCGGCCTTGTGAGGGAGGTTCATCTCTCAACAAACCGTCCGTTGGGATTCTGGCCACAAGGCGATCTGAAACGCCCTTCGGGAGCGAAAATACCGAAGGATCTCAACTATGACGTCTGGCAGGGTCCTGCTCCTGAAAAGCCCTTTAACCCCGAAACGCTGCATTTCAACTGGCGGGGATTATGGGATTATGGCACCGGCGCCATGGGTGATATGGGCGCTCATATCTTTGATGCCCCCATATGGGCTCTGAACCTTGGCATGCCAACCCGGATACAGGCAACCTCCACGCCCTACAATAGTGATTTCCTGCCACTGGCCGAAACCGTTATCTATGAGTTTCCGGCACGTGGAAATATGCCTGCCGTAAAGGTAACCTGGTGCGACGGAGGCCTAAGGCCCCCTCGTCCGTATGCACTGGCCGACGGCCTTGCCGTGAAGGATGCCACGTATTATGGCTTTAATGGTATCATCACCCACGGAAGTCACGGCGCCATGCCCGAGCTTATTCCGGCTGATAAGGACTTTAAAGGTCCTGATGCCTGGCTGCCACGCACCGGCAATATATTCGAAGACTGGATTGATGCAATAAAGAATGGAAAGAAGGCATGCAATGATTTCGCCATATCTTCAAAATTAACAGAGATCATGTTATTGACGAACATTGCAGTACTGAGCCAGAGAGCCAACAAAACGCTGGAATATGATTCAGTTAATATGAAGATCACCAACCATCCCGACGCAAACAGCCTGTTCCATTATGAATATCGCAGTGGGTGGACCTTATAGCAAAAAAGAAAATATTGGATTAAAATTATTCAAATTGAAATTACGAATTATGGACATTATGAACAAAAATAAAAAACAGGTATCAAGACGCAAGTTTCTGGGAAATACTGTTGCTGCTGCTGCAATTTCCATGGTCCCATTGAATTTTGCCTTCAGGAACGCTCCAAAACTTGTCGCTGGTGCAAAACCGGATTCCAGTTTCGGTGGTGTACAGATTGGAACTATAACGTATAGCTGGCGCAGTATGCCCGGCGGAGTGGAAAATATTATCAGGTACTGTCTTGAAACAGGCATCAGTTCAATCGAACTGATGAGCAATGATGTGGAAGAATATCTTGGAGCACCCAAGAATCCGATGATGGGGATGTTTGGTCCGCGTCCTGCTCCTCCCGCTCCAGCCGCTGCACCGGCTCCCGGAGTTGCCCCGGCCCCCGCTGCTGCAGCTACCCCTGCCCCGCGGCAACGTCCGCCAATGACACCGGAGCAACAGGCTGCAATGGCTAAATACAACGAGGAAATAAAAGCCTGGCGCCTGGCCTTGCCGATAACGAAATTCGAAGACGTCCGCAAGAAATTCGATGATGCCGGTGTGAATATCCATATTGTTAAGTTTTCTCCGTCCAGGTGGTCGGATGAAGAGATCGATTATGCCTTTAAAGCTGCCAAGGTCCTGGGAGCCAAAGGTATTACCGAGGAGATCGGTGAAGAAGCAGTTAAAAAGCTTGGCCCGATTGCCGAAAAACATGGTATGTATGCCATATTCCATAATCACATGCAATTTGCCACGCCCGGCTTTAGTTATGATCCTTTCCTGGCTGTATCACCGGCTGTAATGATGAATTTTGATGCGGGACACTTTTTTGGTTCTACGGGTTTGCATCCCAATACCATTATTGAGAAGTACCACGATCGCATCTTTAGTTTACACATCAAAGATAAGACCGGACCCAATGCAGATCCTGCAAACACCAACCAGGTCTGGGGCCAGGGAGAAATGCCGCTTGCTGATGTGCTGCTGCTTATAAAAAACGAGAAATGGCCTATCCATTGCGATATTGAGCTTGAATACGATGTCAAGCCCTGGTCCAATGCGGTGAAAGAAGTAAAGACCTGCGTGGATTACGTCAGGGCAATTCTTCTTTAACAAAAGGTACCCCGACGGGGTACCCCGTCGGGGTGTATCAGAATTTCACCTCGCCAATCTTATTCATCAGGTTCATGATCCTTGCCTGCCGTCGCAGCATGTATGAGGTAGGTGCTGCCGGATTTCTTTTCCTGGGATTTGGTAAGGATGCTGCTATAAGGGCAGCTTCAGCACGTGTTAGTTTGGAAGCCGGTTTGTGAAAGTACTTTTGAGCAGCTGCTTCCACGCCGTACAACCCGTCGCCGGTCTCCACAATATTCAGGTATACGGTCATAATCCGCTTTTTACTCCACACAGCTTCAATAAGCACGGTGAAGTACAATTCAAATCCCTTGCGCAACATGGTTCTTGCCGGCCAGAGAAATACATTTTTCGCCACCTGCTGGGTGATGGTGCTTGCCCCGTGTTTTCTCCGGTGACGTTTGTTGTACGCAATTGCCTTCTGAATGGCATCCACGTCAATTCCCCAATGTTCAAGAAACCGGTTATCTTCAGAGGCCACTACCGCCCTGACCATGTGAGGTGATATTTTCCTCATCGGGACCCATTTTTTGTGCATGGCAGCTTTTTTTCCGTCAATCTTCTGCTCAATAACCCGCTTGACCATGAGCGGGGTTACCAGTGGATTCACAAATGAAAATAATATCACGGCAAAAAGGGTGGATCCGAAAAAGAAAATCGCGATCCATTTCAGGATCACCAGGCTCTTTTTCAGATATTTGACCCTTCTACTTTCCTCTGTTGGCAATACTTCCGGAATTTCAACAGGGTTATTTTCTTGCTCCTCCATACACAAAACTTATCCCACTAAAAATAATAAAAAAAGAGACAGAATAGTTCTGTCTCCGCAAGTTCGTTGTTTCTTATTCGCTACTTATGCTCCAGTTCACGTATTTTCTCCATAGCCCTGAGGTAATAAGCCTTATATCTGATATAGTGATTGCCTCTCTCAAATTCCCATATTACATTTCCGGCACGGTAAATTTTTCCTATACATGATTCAAATATCAGGTTATAATTTATGGCGGTAATTCTTTCCGCTTCTAAAATGGTATTAAACCGTACGCTTTTATCTCCGAAGTGTCCTATAACCGGTACGTTGAATTTTTTCTGCGCACGTTTCTCGAATATACCGTTGGTCATGGCTAAATTTTACCTGATTTACGTTGAAAGGCAGCATTTTGTTACAACAAATCAGGGAATAATAGGGTGGGATGGTAAAGTCCATTTGATGAATTGCTGTGAATCCCTGAACAAATGTACCCACCGGGTGTTAATCAACTGTTGAATCATAAAAATTGGAAATTTTAAAATCATACATAAAGCCTGCCACAGCCGGTTTCAAGTCAAGAGTTGTGGCATACCGGGCTAAAGTAGATGCATTACGGTCAAGGTTGAGGGAAGTCGCAGAAGGAGGTGGCGATGAAGCTGTTTTTAAACATATTGCCAGGGGTAAACTACAGGTACGTCAGCGCATTGAGCTGCTTCTGGATCGCGATACACCATTTTTGGAATTTTCTCCGCTCGCCGCTATGGATCAATACAACAATGCTTTTCCGGGTGCCGGCATAGTTACCGGAGTCGGATGTGTGCTGGGACGCGAGATCCTGATCGTGGCCAATGATGCGACCGTGAAAGGGGGAACCTATATTGCCGAAACCATAAAGAAGCATTTGCGGGCACAGGAAATTGCACTGGAAAATAATCTTCCCTGCCTGTACCTGGTAGATTCGGGTGGCATATATCTTCAGGAGCAGTCAAAGGTTTTTGCCGATAAGTTTGATTTTGGACGTATATTTTATAATCAGGCTGTACTTTCATCATTGGGTATACCGCAGGTAGCGGTGGTCATGGGATCATGCACGGCAGGCGGAGCTTATATCCCGGCCATGAGTGATGAAACTATAATCGTAAAAGACCAGGGTACGATCTTTCTCGGGGGGCCGCCACTGGTAAAAGCAGCCACAGGGGAGGAGATCAGCGCCGAAGATCTTGGAGGGGCAGCAGTACATACTTCTGTTTCGGGTGTAGCCGATCATTTTGCGCTTAACGATGCCCATGCAATCAATATTTGCAGGAATATTGCAGAAACTTTCGCCCTGCCCGATAAACAGCAGGTAAACCGTATTACTCCTGAAGAACCCCGTTATGATCCGGCTGAATTATACGGTATACTTCCCCTTACAACAAAAGAAAATCCTGATCCCCGTGAAATAATCGCCAGAATTATTGATGGCAGCCGGTTCCATGAGTTCAAATCCCGATATGGTACCACGCTGGTGACAGGCTTTGCTTATATATTGGGTTATCCGGTCGGAATCATATCCAACTATGGAATATTGCATTCCGATTCGGCATTAAAAGGTGCTCATTTTATTGAATTGTGCAATTTCAGAAAAATTCCCCTGCTGTTCTTGCAGCATATTACAGGATTTATGGTGGGTCGTGAGGCTGAGCACGGAGGAATTGCCAAGGACGGTGCAAAAATGGTTCATGCGGTGGCCACAGCCACAGTGCCCAAATTTACAGTGATAACCGGGGGATCATTTGGTGCAGGAAATTATGCCATGGCTGGCAGGGCGTATAGCCCCCGGCTACTGTTTATGTACCCGGGGGCAAAGATTTCTGTTATGGGTGCGGAACAGGCAGCAGATGTCCTGACATCCATCAGAAAGGATAAGGAAAGAGGTAGCGGAAAAACACCGGTAAAAGGGTTCAGAGAAAAGATCCTTGAAAATTTTGAAGAGGCAAGCTCTCCCTATTATAGTACCTCACGACTGTGGGATGACGGAATTATAGACCCGCTGGAAACACGCAATATGATTGCCATGGGTATAGCCATGTCGCTGAACAAGAAATTTCCCGAACCAAGGACCGGCATTTACAGGATGTAAATTATGACCATGTTATGACCAGTAAAAATACAATCATCACCGAATTAAACGGTACCATGGCAACAATATGGTTCAACAGGCCTGCGGTTCACAATGCTCTGAATGATACCATGATCGAAGACTTCCTGAGATCAATAAAAGCATTGAATACACTCGAAAAAATACGGATTGTCCTGGTCAGGGCCAGGGGCGAATCTTTTTGTGCAGGCGCAGATATCAGATGGCTGCAAAAGGCCGGAGTTCTTAACAGGGAAGAGAATTACCGGGAAAGCCTTGCCCTGGCAAACTGTTTTCATGAGCTCCATACCAGCCGGAAACTTACGGTAGCTCTTGTACAGGGTGCTGCCTATGGCGGAGCCAATGGTTTTATTGCCGCCTGTGATCTGGCTTTTGCCACCCAGGCTGCGGTTTTTGCCTTTCCTGAGGTAAGGCTTGGACTGATCCCCTCCACCATTGCACCCTATGTTCTGAAAAAGACTGGTCACCGCAAAAGCATGGAATTAATGCTTACAGGACAGAAATTCAATGGCACGGTAGCGGAACAAATAGGCCTTGTGAATAAAGCCCTTCCTGCGGAAGAATTTGAATCCTATGTGGGCAATGTTATTTTGAATTTACTAAATGCCGCTCCGGTTGCACAACAGGAGACGAAAAACATGCTTAACAGGTTAGCTATTCCGGTAATTGATGAAAAGCTGATAGAACAAAGCGCAGCATTGCTGGCCAATATCCGGGTTTCTGCAGAAGCCCGTGAGGGGATGAATGCATTTATAGAAAAGAGAGCCCCAGACTGGAACCACAATTAACACCATGAAAGCAGGATTAATACCATCACCTATCAGAAAAATATTAATTGCCAATCGCGGTGAAATTGCCTTGCGTATTTTTCGTGCTGCCAGGATGTTGAATATAGCAGTAGTTTTTATATACGCCGAGGAGGAAGCAAGCTCTTCCTGGATTTCGCAACCGGCAGAATCTTATTCGCTTGGGGATGGTAATGTATCTCAAACTTATCTGAATATTCCAAAAATCCTGGATGTGGCCAGGCGTTCAGGTGCCGATACCATTCACCCCGGATACGGGTTTCTTTCCGAGAACTATATGTTTGCAGAAGCCTGTGAAAAGAACGGGATTACCTTTATTGGCCCATCACCGGCCATGTTAAAACTTATGGGCGATAAAATTGCCGCCCATGAACTGGTGTCGTCATTGGGTATAAAGGGTCCGGAAACAATTGTAAAAAAACCGGATGAGATACTGTTCCTGAAAGATTCAATTGATTATCCGGTGCTCGTAAAAGCCGCGGCCGGAGGCGGTGGAAAGGGAATGCGTCTGGTCCGCCATCCGCACGAACTTTCCGGAGTTCTTGAAACAACGGCAAATGAAGCGATGAACTTTTTTGCCGATGACCGGATATATCTTGAAAAATACCTGGAAGGTCCGCGACACATTGAGGTTCAGATAATGGGAGACCGGCATGGCAATATTGTTCACCTTTATGAAAGAGAGTGTTCCATACAACGCAGGCACCAGAAACTTATTGAGGAAGCTCCTGCAGTAATATTATCCGGCGACTTGCGGGAGCAGATCACCGGGGCTGCCCTGAAAATTGCCGGGGCTATTGGTTATTACAGCGCAGGGACCATTGAATTCCTGCTGGACAAAAAGGGTGATTTTTATTTCCTTGAAATGAATCCGCGTATCCAGGTGGAGCATGGTATCACTGAAATGATAACGGGACTTGATATTGTGGTGGAACAGATCAGGATTGCAGCCGGCTATCCTTTGTCATTTAAGGAAAGGGATATTATGGTACATGGTTTTGCCATAGAAGCCCGCATTTATGCCGAAGATCCTGCAAATAACCTCATGCCCTCTGCCGGTAAGATCCATTTTTATCAGGGGCCTTCTGAGGAAGGAATCCGCATGGAATCCGCCATTCACAGCGGTGATGTTATAAGTTCCAATTATGATCCCTTGCTGGCAAAGGTAATGGTACTTGCATCGTCAAGACATCAGGCTATCGGAAAACTAAAAAGGGCACTTGACAGTCTGGTGATTACCGGTGTGCGGCACAATACCGGGTTGCTCAATACCGTTTTGCTGAACAGGGAATTTCAAAAGAATGACATTTCCACCACCTTTCTGGATGAAAAGATGGACGGGTTCGCGCAACAAATAATTGCGAAAAGACGGGAAACAAATTCTCTGGAGCTGGTAATTGCTGCAGCCTGCATTGTCCTTTTCACCGGAAAAACCGGTTTGACTCCCGGTGCCCCGGTGTGGCAGCAGATAGGTCACTGGAGAATTATTCCTGCGATCAGGTTCAAAACTGGGTCGGAATACTGGAAACTTGAATATTTCAAAACCGGCAGGAATTCCGTTGATATAGTGCACGGGGATATAACCCATGTTGTTCAACAGATAAGCACAGATGAATATCAGGTAAGCTTTCAAATGCATAACAAACGATTCCGGTTTTATTACTACCCCGGCGGGGAGGCTGCCCTTGAGTTAACCGATGGTACATCCTTTTTCACTGTTGAACGCTGTGACCTGCCGGCAACTGCAATTCATGAAGATTTTAAGGATCTGTCCACATTTCAGGACGGAGTTGTGCTATCCCCACTGCCCGGAAAAGTTACAGGAATACATGTGTCCCGGTATGACAGGATAAAACTGGGTGATAACCTGATAACGATTGAGTCGATGAAACTGGAGAACAAAATCCTGGCACAGCATCCGGGAATCGTAAAGCAGATTAAAGTAAACGAAGGTGACCAGGTACATAAAGATACCCTGCTGATGTTGCTGACATCGGATAATAATTAATAAGAATTTAACTTATCCAATATAGATGAATCCCCTACTTACAAAAGCACATGAAATACTAAGGCAACAGGTCCGTGAATTTGCAGAAAGAGAAATTAAACATGTTGCTCAGCATCTCGATGAAACCAGTACTTTCTCTCCTGAACTAACCAGAAAAATGGGGGATTTTGGCCTCTTTGGCATCAACCTGCCGGAAAAATTCGGAGGCCGTAACCTGGATACTCTTTCATATATCATTGCAGTCGAGGAACTTGCACGTGTTGACAGCTCCCAGGCGGCTACGGTTGCCTCACACAATTCTCTTGGCATAGGCCCTATATTCCAGTTTGGAACAGAAAAACAGAAAGAAGATTTGTTACCCGGACTTTGCACCGGTGAGAGACTTTGGGCATTTGGCCTTACCGAGGAAACTGCCGGATCGGACGCTCGCGGAACAAAATCCGAAGCACGACTCGAAGGTGACCAATGGGTTATCAACGGTTCCAAGATGTTCATCACCAATTCGGCATCGGTGCTTTCCTATGGGTCTGCCGTTCAGGTAGTAACCGGCACCAGGAACGGGGAAAAGGAACTTTCGGTGATCCTGGTGCCGCGTGATACGCCGGGATACCATTGTGAACGCATCAGCAATAAAATGATGTGGCGTGCCGCTGATACAGGAAGGTTATTTTTTGAAAATTGCCGCGTTCCGAAGGAAAATCTGTTGGGAACCAGAGGTATGGGTGCAAAGGTAATGTTACAGACCCTCGACAGCGGAAGGTTGTCGATTGCAGCCATGGGACTTGGCCTGGCCCAGGGAGCTTATGAAATGGCACTTGACTACGCCAGGAAACGGGAGCAATTTGGCCATCCCATTGCCAAGTACCAGTCCATTGCATTCAAACTGGCCGACATGGACATGAAAATTGAACTTGCCCGGAATACCCTTTATAAAGCCTGCCGGATGAAGGATGATAATCTTCCGTTTGGCAGGGATGCAGCCATCGCCAAGCTGTATTGTTCTGAAATTGCCCGGGAGATTGCTGATGAGGCAGTGCAGATTCACGGGGCATATGGATTGTTTAAGGAAAATGACATTGAAAGGTTTTACCGCGACCAGCGGATACTACAAATCGGTGAGGGAACATCTGAAATATTAAGGATGGTGATTGCCCGGTATATGGGCCTGAAACATCTGATGTGACATGGAAAAACGTAAAACCGACCATATTGAAATGGCATTAAATGCGCAGACCACCAGGGATACGCATGACAGCAGGTTCCATTATGAACCCATGCTGAAAGCGCATCCTTTGAAGGAACCTGAACCGCTCGTATTCCTTGGAAAGTCTTTCCGGGTACCCCTTTGGGTATCGAGCATGACCGGCGGCGCGGCTGCTGCGGGAAAGATAAATCATAACCTGGCCAGGGCATGCCGGACTTTTGGTATGGGAATGGGTCTGGGTTCATGCCGTGTCCTGCTACAGGACAACAGCTGTTTTTCAGATTTTGACCTGCGCGATACCCTGGGTGAAAACCTGCCCCTCTATGCCAATCTGGGAATCAGCCAGGTTGAACAATTGTTGCAGGAGAACAAGATCCATAAAATACATGATCTGGTATCAAATTTGCGTGCTGATGGATTGATCATCCACATTAATCCCCTGCAGGAATGGTTTCAGCCCGAAGGTGACCGGCTCCGGTACGCGCCCCTGGATACGGTGAAAAGTTTCCTGGATAAAGCACTATATCCCGTAATAGTAAAAGAGGTGGGACAGGGAATGGGACCTGCCAGTCTTGCAGAATTGTTCCGTCTTCCACTTGCTGCCGTTGAGTTTGCCGCATTCGGCGGCACCAATTTTTCAAAGGTTGAGCTTCAACGGAATGAGACAGGTATCCTGGAGGCTTATGAGCCTTTTTTGCAAACCGGTGAAAAAGCAGAGGATATGGTTGATTACGTGAACAACATCCTTCTCACACTCACAAACCCGGGATGCCGGGAAGTGATCATTTCAGGAGGTATAAAAAATTACCTGGAAGGTTATTACCTGATGAAAAAAATAAAAACACCGGCGGTTTACGGACAGGCATCTTCCTTTCTCCGTTATGCGAAAGAGAGTTACGAAGCCCTGCATGCATACGTTCAAAGTCAGGTTAACGGACTCATGCTCGCCAATGCCTATCTTACTGTCAAAGAATAAGGAATGAACAACAAGGGATTCATAAACGATTTCTCAAAACAAACCCGGCAGGAGAAAATCAGGCTGTCGGCGGAATATACCGACAAACCCGTGGAATTTGAACGTTGTCTCCGGGAACATCTCCACAGCGATCTGTCAGTTCAGGCTTTGTATGATGAATTCACGGAGAATGCGGTTTCAAATTTTTACCTGCCTTACAGCGTTGTTCCCAATTTCCTTATCAACGACCGCTATTACATGGTACCTATGGTTACTGATGAAAGCTCGGTGGTTGCTGCAGCCGCCAAGGCAGCAAAATTCTGGGCATTTCATGGCGGTTTCCGGACCCGGATCATTGCAACGAACAAGACCGGCCATATCCATTTCCTTTGGAAAGGCAGCCGGGAAAGGTTATCAGGTTTTATCTCAACCATAAAGCCCGGATTGTTCGACACTGTGTTACCGCTTACCGGAAGTATGACCGGCAGGGGAGGGGGTATCCTGGATATCCGTCTGAATGACCTTTCGGAAAAGATGGAAAATTATCACCAGGTGGAGGTTATTTTTAATACGGTAGATTCCATGGGAGCCAATTTCATCAATTCCTGCCTCGAGATGATGGCTGATTATTTTCTTTATCAGGCAGCTGATCATGGATTAGCGGACGATCTGGAGATCATTATGTCTGTTTTATCAAATTATTCTCCCGGGTGCCTTGTGGAATGTTCGGTATCCTGTCCGGTTGATGAACTGGCAAAGGCAGATGACACGATTAGCGGACATGATTTGGCTGGGAGATTTGAGATCGCGGTAAAAATGGCACAACATGATGTTTATCGTGCTGTTACGCATAACAAGGGCATATACAATGGAATTGATGCGGTAATCGTGGCAACCGGCAACGACAGCAGGGCTGTTTCAGCAGCAGGTCATTCCTTTGCTGCTGGTGACGGCAATTACAAGGGGCTGACACATGCCACGATAGACGGGAATAACTTTGATTACAGGTTAAGACTACCCCTGCCGTTGGGAACCGTTGGAGGACTTACCCGTGTGCATCCCATGGCAAAGATGTCGATGTCGTTATTGCAGTATCCCGATGCAGGAGAGTTGATGGCAATTGTTGCAGCTGCCGGTATGGCAAGCAATTTCAGCTCGGTCAGGGCACTGGTGACCTCGGGAATTCAACAGGGACACATGCGGTTGCACCTGACAAACCTTCTCAGGCAGCTTGGGGCGTCGGATCCGGAAAGAAACTCAGCCATTGAATTCTTTCGTGAAAGAACTGTGACACATGCCGGTGTCGCAAATTTCCTGGCAACATTGCGCAAGAAAAATCACTGAAGGCGGTTGTCATGATTCAAGAGTTTTTCGCAAACGGGAAGTTGCTGATATCAGGAGAATACCTGGTGTTACACGGTGCAAGGGCACTCGTTGTTCCGTTGACCCTTGGCCAGCAGATGCAGGTGGAATCACCCGGTGAAGCGCAGGGATCTTTGATTCACTGGCAAGCCAGTGCCAGGGACCAGGTATGGTTTACAGCCGTGATCAGCACTGTTGGATGGGAGCTTATCAGTTCTTCGGATAAGGAGATTGCAGGGAGATTGATTGAGATACTGAAAGCAGTGGATACGCTTAATAATAAATTATTCGAACCCCGCCTGAATTACCGGATCAAAACCAATACACAGTTTAATATGAACTGGGGTTTTGGCAGCAGTTCCGCTCTGATCGCGAACCTTGCACGATGGGCCGGTATCGATCCGTTCTTATTGTACTTCAGGGTTTCAGAAGGCTCGGGTGCCGACCTTGCAGCTGCAATTTCCCGGGGTCCTGTTGTTTACAGCCTGAACGGTTCACAACCGGTCATCACCAACGCAGATTTCAAACCATCCTTTCAGGATAAGATCTGGTTTGTATACCGCGGACACAAGCAAAACACTGCCGGCAACCTGACAGCCTTTCATGGTGAGGGTACAAGTTCAGCTTACGATGTTGAAGCAATCAGCCTGTTGACTGACAGTATGCTGAAGGTAACTTTACTGGCAGATTTTGAAGCGGTTGTACGTGATCATGAGCGTATGATTTCAGGCGTGTTGGGAAAAAAAAGGATAAAGGAGGTACTTTTTGACGACTTTGAGGGTGAGGTCAAATCACTGGGTGCCTGGGGAGGTGATTTTATTATGGCTGTGACAAGTCGTCAGGAGGATTATGTACGGGCTTATTTTGCAGGAAAAGGTTTGCAGGTTATAATTCCTTTCGATACGCTGGTAAAATATGACTAAGGAATTCCACCATGAATCACCGCTGAAATGAATAATACACTGGATAAAAAATACCTGGGCGAGGCTGCTAAATTAAGCGGCATATCCGGAATACGGTCCGGTCATGTGACCTGGGAATGTCCATCCAACATTGCGCTGATCAAATACTGGGGTAAAAAAGGATTTCAGAAACCACTGAATCCTTCGCTGAGTCTTACGCTACATGGTGCCATTACCCGGTTATCGGTTGATTTTAAACGGTTGGAGGGCAACAGGGAGGTTACCCTCGATTATCTTTTTGAGAACATGCCAAACCATTCGTTTCATGATCGCTTTTTGAAATACCTTCAGCTTGTTTCCCGGTATCTGCCTTTTCTAAACACCCTCCATCTTTCCATACAAAGCCATAACACCTTTCCACATTCATCGGGCATTGCATCATCAGCTTCCGCCTTCGGTGCCCTCGCCCTTTCACTCTGCAGCATTGAACAGATATGCTTCGATACACCGGATACAGGAACAGAATTTTTAAGGAAGGCTTCGTTCTTATCCCGCCTGGGTTCCGGTAGTGCATCCAGGTCGGTTTATGGCGGATATTCACTTTGGGGCAAAGCAGAAGAAATCCCATTGTCTTCCGATGAAGCGGCCATACCCATCAACAGTGAAATCGCCGATGTATTCAGGAATTATTGTGATTCCATATTGATCATACAAACAGGTAAGAAAGAAATATCCAGTACAACCGGGCATGCACTCATGAAGGATCATCCCTTTGCTTCTGCCAGGATCATCCAGGCGAACCGCAATTGTGTGGATCTGATCAGATCGCTCCGCGAGGGTGATTCCATGCGTTTTGTCGAAATTATTGAAAACGAGGCGCTTACATTGCAGGCATTGATGCTTTCTTCCTTACCGGGATATTTTCTGTTTCATGCCAATACCCTGGAAGTAATAAAAAAAGTAAGAGAATTCAGGCGTGAAACGGAAATTGGGATTGGATTTACATTGGATGCGGGTGCCAATGTTCACCTCCTTTATCCATCTGGGGTGGCTAATGAAGTCAGAGAGTTCATCGACACTGCGTTGCTGCCCTGTTGTGAAAGTGGTCTGGTGTTCCACGACATTACCGGAAATGGTCCGCTAAGAATTGAATAAATGATGATAATGCATTCTATAAAAAGGAAATTTCACGGCAAAATTTTACTTTTTGGTGAATATTCGGTGATCCTGGGTTCAATGGCATTGGCAATACCCTACCGCAAGGTTTCTGCATGGCTGCAATTCCCGGGAAACAGCAGGGTAAATTCTCAGGCCGTTGAATCCAACCAAACACTGGGAAAGTTTGCCGTTTATCTGTCAGAAATCCGGGAAAAAATCCCTGAGCTGTTGGGTATTGATGTATTGCGTTTCCAGGCCGATATTGGGAATGGTCTTTACCTCGAATCCACAATACCCGGTAAATATGGACTTGGCAGTTCAGGTGCATTATGTGCCGCAGTATACGGCGCTTACGGGAGTAAGCCCGGAAATCCCGATCCGCAAGTCAACGGTCCCGGACTCCGCCGGTTGTTTGCCGGCATGGAATCGTTCTTTCATGGTTCCAGCTCAGGCATTGATCCGTTATGCATATACACCGATACTCCGTTGATCATTCAGAGCGCTGACTTTGTCCGGCCCTGGGTTCCAACACGCGATCTGATTTCCGGTATGGTAATTTTTCTTGTGGATACCCGTCAACCAGGTCAAACCGGCAAGCTTGTCAATAATTTCCGACAACAGATGGAAGATCCCCGTCAAAGAGAATCTTTTACGGAAGATTACATTCCGTTAGTTAATATGGCAGTTGGGGAATTAGTGCACGGAAGATTGCAGTATGAAACGATTAAGAATCTATCTTACAGCCAATTGAATCATTTAAGCAGCATGATTCCGGAGGGCTTCCTGGACACCTGGAGGAAAGGCCTGGAAAAAGACCTTTTTGCCTGTAAGCTATGTGGATCGGGAGGGGGAGGGATGATGCTGGGATTTACCCCTGAGTTCAGCAAAGCAAGAAAATTCCTGTTGAAAAATTTCAACTGCAGTCCGGAAATATTGAAATTATAAGTCTTTTACCGGGCCGGTTCAGGGTTCAATAATTTGTTTTCAGTCTATTCTTTTTATCTTTACGGGATAATTCTGCAACAACATGTCATTGGAAATCAACGGAACCGATCTCAAAAAGCTGATCATTGTGGGCGACAGAGTATTGATCAAGCCCAAAACCTCCCAGGATAAAACCAAGACCGGGTTATATCTTCCTCCCGGTGTGCAGGAACGGGAAGTTATTCAAAGCGGGTATGTGGTTAAAGTAGGTCCCGGATATCCCATACCGGCAATCAATGAGATCGACGAGCCCTGGAAAGATAAGAGTGACGAGGTGAAATATGTTCCCCTGCAGCCCAAGGTTGGCGATGAAGCCATTTATTTGCAGAAAGGTGGCTGGGAAGTTGAATTCAATGATGAAAAGTACGTTATTGTTCCGCACAATGCCGTGCTTATGCTGATACGTGACGAGGGACTGTTTACATAAACTAACGTGCTGTTCGTCAATTTCCTCATAACTTTTTGATATCTAAAGCGTACATTTAGGTGTAGTTAATATTTTGATTACACCAACTAAGCACCCCATGCGCAACTACAAGTTAGACAAGGAACCTTTCAGGCCGGGCATTAATTATAAGCAGGATGCCTTATTCCAGGCAATATTTGAAGAATCCCCCGATGGTATTTTCCTGCTTCATCCGGATAATTTCCAGATACTCGACAGTAATGCGAAAGCGCAACAATTATTCCAGGTTCAGGATAAACTTGAATTGACCGGTCGTCAATCCTTCAGTCTGCAGGAATCCGAACCGGTTGAATTCAGCAAAAAGATTTTTATCGATACCATTAACAGTGGGGCGGAACATAGCCAGGAAATGGCTTTCCGGTCGGTCAAGGGCAATATATTCTGGGGACGCTGTTCCATTCGTAAGGTTGAAACCGGGCAGGGGGATATTATCGTTTTCCGTGTAAGGCGTGTGGTTGACTACTTAAAAACTGCAGAGATGCTTGCCTCAATGGTAAAGCAAACTGCCAAGGCAACGGGTTACGAATTCTTTGACGTTCTCACCGGGTTGCTTTCAAAAACCTTCGGGGTAAGCATGACTTATGCTGCACGAATTGATCCCTTCAAAGGGATAGCAACAACGATCCATTGCTGGCATAAGGGGCAGGAAACGGAAAATCTGGAATTCGAACTGGAAACAAGTCCTTCCCTGAATGTAATCAAGGGATATACTACCTTTTATCCGAGTAACCTGGGAAACATGTTCCCGGATGATAAATTTGTCCGGCGGATGGGAATGGAAAGTTACATGGGTACACCGGTTTTCAATCCCAATGGTGATGTGTGCGGATTGCTGGTGCTAATGGATGATAAGATCATGGAAGAAATCCCGAATTCACGCTACATACTTTCCCTGTTTGCTTCACGTGCCGGTGCGGAACTTGAAAGGATCCAGTCCGAAGAGAACTACAGGAAGCAGATTCAGGCGTTGCAGGAGAAGGTTGAAAATAAAGAGTTGACAGGAATTAGCGGGAGTTAGGATAAGATGTTGTGATTGTTGTGGGTTGTGATTGTTGTGGGTTGTGATTGTTGTGGGTTGTGGGTTGTGAAAGTTGATCTGTCTACCGTGACTATCATAATAATCGTAGTAATCATAATAATCATAATAATCATAACAATCATAACAACCCGAACCCCCAACCCACAACTTTTACCCCCATCCTGTTAAAATTACAGATTTTTACTATATTTGCCCTCCATCAAACAATTCGGCCCCGTAGCTTAATTGAATAGAGCATCTGACTACGGATCAGAAGGTTATAGGTTTGAGTCCTATCGGGGTCACAATTATATCTGGCCATAAATATTTTTATGTCCTATTACAATTTAAGCATATATATGAAGATTATTGGTTATTAACCTTAACCACACTATTATCCTCTTGCATTGGCGGGCATTGAGCAGTTATCGGTAAATAAAATAAAATGACACGGATACCATGGTAATAAATGTTGCAATGCCATAATAAAATGTAGCATATCCAAAACGGTTTTTATTTATAGTCGTTTTGCTAATAAATATGCCTCCTATTTGGGAGAGGATTAGTGCAAACGTCATGAAATAGAAATGTTCCACCACCCAAAACCTAAGTGAAGCCCGCTTTATGGCGAACTGTATATCAATCACCGATTTAGAGTATGGAGTGATAAAGAAATACATGATGATCCCATTCACCAGGGTAAGGTATAAAAGTGCTATAAACAAATAGGACATATATCTATCCGTTTTTGAATATACCAGATTTTTCAACCATCCGACGATAGACCTTACTGTAAATATTATAGCTACAATTATAAAAATAGAGCTTATAATAATGTGAAGTAAGATTAAGAATTTATACATAAAGAAAGCTCTATATTTATTTAGTCATTGAGAAAAGTTTTCATTCATGCTGAAATGCCTGTAATTTTTATTGACATGAAATGCTGTTTTAGATCAACGTTAAATTCTAATTCTAAAACAACAGATTATTCTAAATGTTTTAAATAGAGTCATTCAAGCTATTTCAGCCAAGAGCCGACCTTGCTTTATCCGATCAGCCATGCCAATACCATCCCGAAGGTTTCCACCGATGATTAATCTTTTATAAATTGATTGCATACATCGATAACCGATTGCCTATAATCCTCCTCAGTATAGTCATCCATTCTCATCTCCTCCAGTTGGTTGATTTTACCCAATCAGTTACATATTTTGCATTTTCAAATGGGATTCCAGGAATAAAGCCATGCCCCAGGTTGAAAATCCATTTGTACTCCTTCTTACCAAATTCAATATATTTCACTAATTCTTCTTCAATAGCAATCTGATCGGCAAAAAGAAAACGTGGATCCAGATTCCCCTGCAACCCAACACTGGGGTGTACCATTTTTCGTGCATCAATGATGGGTGTTTGCCAGTCAATGCTCACAAAATCGCAGATATCAGGTGATATGTGGCTATATCCCGTCCCTATATCTTTTGGGAAAAAGATAAAAGGTATTCCTTTGTCACGTACAGCCTTCGATATTTTTTGTATGGCAGGGAAGAACTTCGCCATATAAAATTCGAAAGGAAGAATTCCGCCGTGAGTTTCAAATAGTTGAAAGGCGTCAATCCCATGGGCAATTTGCTGTAAAGAGTACTCAATGGTAAGGTCTGTTATTTCATCAATCAGTTTTTCCGTAATATTTTTGTTCCGGTAGATAAATGAAATAGCATCGGGAAAACCAGCTTTACTGCTTAATCCCTCAAGCATATAACAAAGAACTGTAAGAGGTGCACCTGCAAAACCAATTAGAGGGGTGCTTTCAGGACGGATTTTAACAATTTCATCAATGGTCTTGTAGATGAATTGAAGTTTTCCTGCATCGGGATTCAGCTTTGTTACAGGGTTTTCGAAATTCATCAATGGTTTGTCGAACTTTGGTCCGTAGTCAGTAAATTCAAGACCCATTCCCATAGCATAGGGAATTACAAGGATATCGGAAAACAGAATGGCGGCATCTACTTCGAGATCGTGCACAGGCAGAAGGGTTACCTTAGCGGCAAGAGAAGGATCGCTCAACATTTCCCAAAAAGAATGCTTAACCCGAAGTTCCAAATATGATGGCAGCACTCTGCCTGCCTGTCGCATAAACCAAACCGGCGGACGGGAAGTTTTTTTACCTTGTAATGTGTCGAGAAATATTGAGTTTTGCATGATTTAAAGTTCAATCGCTAATGCGTTAACAGAGTACTAAAGATTCTTGTCTTTTATATACTCCAAAGCTGTAAGGCTTGCTTGCAAAGCCTTTTGAATATCATCATCAGTGTGCGCATTTGAGATGAAGGCTGCCTCATATTGGGAGGGTGCCAGATAGATCCCGTTTTCGAGCGCAAGTTTGAAATAGCTGGCGTACCGTCCATTGTTGGACTTCACAGCAGTGGTGAATGAATTTACTTTCTTCTCTTCCGTAAAAAACAAGGTCATTAATGACCCGATACGATTAATCACTCCAGGCATTCCTGTTTTTCGAAGATTCGAACATAGCCCAATTTCCAGTAGGCTGCCTTTTCGATCCAGCTCGGTGTAAAAACCAGGTGTTTCGTTGATGATATTAAGAGTTGTCAATCCGGCACTCATGGCAAGTGGATTTCCTGCCAAAGTACCAGCCTGGTATACTGGTCCGAGTGGAGCCAATTTCGACATAATATCCTTTCTACCCCCATAAGCCCCCACCGGTAAACCTCCACCAATTATTTTACCAAGTGTAGTAATATCGGGTATCACATTATAAAACTCCTGTGCTCCGCCTTTTGCGATGCGAAAGCCCGAAATTACTTCGTCGAAAATTAATAAAGCTCCATATTTATGGGTAATTTCGCGCAAACCTTCTAAAAAACCAGATTCAGGAAGAAATACTCCCATATTGGCAGGAACAGGTTCCACAATTATTGCAGCAACTTTGTCACCTTTCTTTTTAAAGATTTTTTCTACAGAGGTTAAATCATTGTATTGGGCAATTAGAGTATCTTTTGCGGTTCCCTGCGTAACACCCGGACTATCAGGATAACCTAGCGTCAGGGCCCCCGATCCGGCTTTGATCAGAAAACTGTCGGCGTGGCCATGATAGCAGCCCTGAAACTTAACCACTTTGTCTCTTCCTGTAAATCCCCTGGCAAGCCGCAAAGCACTCATTGTAGCCTCCGTTCCTGAATTAACCATACGAACCAACTCAATGGAAGTCACCATTTTCTTAATCAGTTCTGCCAGTTCAGTTTCAACAATGGTAGGCGCTCCATAGCTTGTCCCAAATTCCGCAGCCATTTGTACAGACTTCAGCACTCTTTCATCTGCATGACCCAAAATCATCGGTCCCCATGATCCAACAAAGTCAATGTATTCGTTCCCATCAATATCAGTTATTCGTGCTCCTTTGGCTTTTCTAATAAAAACGGGATCACCAAGGACGCTCTTAAATGCTCGTACCGGGGAGTTAACCCCACCAGGAATGCTTTCCTGTGCCCGTTTGAATTCGATTATGCTGTTTTGAATATCCATGATGAATTCCCTGAAAATAATAATACGCTGCGGATTCTTAATGAACTTCCAATATTATTTAAGCCATTCTGCCATATCCTTGGCATGATAGGTAATAATAATATCGGACCCCGCTCTTTTTATGGATGTAAGAATTTCGTGAACGATACGTTTTTCGTCGATCCATCCTTTCTCGGTGGCTGCTTTTACCATTGAAAATTCACCACTTACATTATAAGCGGCTATCGGGATGTTAAATTCATCCTTGGCACGACGGATTACATCGAGATAACTTAAAGCTGGTTTCACCATAATAATATCAGCTCCTTCTTCGATATCGAGAGCAATTTCGCGCATAGCTTCATCAGCGTTTGAACAGTTCATCTGATAAGACCTGCGATCACCAAACTTCGGAGCGCTTTCAGCAGCTTCCCGGAAAGGACCATAAAACGCAGATGCATACTTGGCAGAATATGCCATAATGGGCAGCATGGAAAATCCATGATCATCGAGTGAATTGCGAATTCGTCCAACACGACCATCCATCATATCACTGGGTGCGACCATATCAACACCTACGCGAGCAAAAGACAGCGCCTGAAGAGCAAGTGTTTCAAGTGTTAAATCATTATCAACATCACCATTTACAATTGTGCCGCAATGCCCATGGGATGTGTACTCGCAATTACATATATCTGCGATCAGGAATATGTTGCTGATCTCTTTCTTAATGGATTTGATGGCTTGCTGCACAATAGCATCATCACTTGTTGCTACCATTCCGGTTTCATCTTTATGTTCGGGTATTCCAAACAACAGAACTGCTCTAATGCCTTTATCAACAAGCATTTTGCATTCATCCACAATAAGATCCACGGACATCTGAAAGTTGCCTGGCATGGATCGGATAGGATTTTTGACTTTGGATCCTGAACAAACAAACAAAGGCATGATTAAGTCTTCAAGTGAAATGGATGTTTCTTCGACCATTTTTCGTAAAATAGGATTCTTCCTAAGCCTTCTTAATCGTGTTACTGGGAAAGACATAACTTTATTTTTAAGTGTTATAATAATTAATGATTTCATGTGCGAGACCTTCATAGGTTGAGATTTTTGCAGTTAAAACACAGGTAAAACCATGATGTTCTGCTGCAAGAGTGGTTACGCTCCCAATGCTGGCAACCCGTACTTCGCGGTTTACAATCTCAGGACCAAGGGTTTCAACAAAGTTATCCATTCCCGAGGGACTTGTAAATAAAATCAAATCATAATGATTATTTTTAATCAGTTCAACTGGACCTGAATCCGCAATCCCAGCTTTCACAGTCCTATAAACATTAATTCGGGTTACTTTGGCAATTTTTGAAAGTCGTTTCTCGAGAGTATCCGGAGCAAGATTTCCCAATGGGAGCAATATATTGCAGTTTTGTAGAGATTCCTTCGCCATCAGATCATCTACCAGGTTTTCGACTGTATTTCTTGAGCCAGTAAAATCAACCTTCCTACCATTATTTTCTATAGCATTCGCTGTCTTAATACCCACAGAAGCTATTTTTATTCCATTTGGAATTTGGGATTCATTTCCTATTTCCTTCAATAAACGATGAAAATGAACTACACCGTTGGCACTGGTGAAAATTATCCATTGAAATTTTTCAATCTGCCTGATGACACTTTGAATAACAGGAGTCTTCTCCATTGCCAATATTTCTGACATTGGAAAATCAATCACATTGGCTCCCAGTGGTTCAAAAATGTTTTTGAATTCAACCGATTTATGCACGCTAACCGTAGATATAAATGATTTTCCCTGAAGGATCATATATTGTTCAAACTTCTGATTTTATGTATAATTTCATGTGCTCCTCTGGCCATAAATCGTTGAGCCAGGCTAATCGCATTTTTTTCAGCATCATCGATCCGGCCTTCAATTGAATCTTTCAGCATTCCCGAACCATCAATATTGGAAACAAACCCTGAAATCTTAAAATTTCTATGTTCTAATTGCGAAAAACAACCAATAGGAATCTGGCAACCCCCATCGAGTGTATGTAGAAAAACTCTTTCAGCTGAAACTGCAATGAATGAAGGCAGATGACTGATTTCCCTTATAAACAATTCTATTTCAGGGTCATTCTCCCTGATTTCGATTGCAATAGCCCCCTGACTAACTGCTGGAATCATTACTTCCGGATCGAGAATTTCGGAAATTTTATCCTGATGACCTAACCGCTGCAGTCCGGCACTGGCCATAATCATTGCAGTACAGTACCCTTCAGCCATTTTTTGGAGGCGCGTATCCACATTCCCACGAATATCTACCGTTTTGAGTTTACGGTTAAAATACAGAAGCTGAGCCTTACGGCGGAGACTTGATGTTGCAACAACATCGGATTCATCCAGCTCATGAAGTTTTTTTCCTTTTATGCTCACAAGGGCATCCCGCACATCACCACGTTCCAATACACCACCTAATTTCAATCCTTTGGGTAATTCTGTTGGAATATCTTTCAGACTATGAACTGCCAGATCGGTTTCGTGATTTAGGAGTGAATATTCCAGTTCCTTTGTAAATAGCCCCTTATCACCTATTTTCGACAATGCTACATCGAGAATATGATCGCCTAGCGTTTTAATTATCTGAATTTCAAATTCCCTTCCGGGGAAATGCATTTCTAACTCTCCTTTTACCTTATTTGCCTGGTAAATGGCTAATTTACTTCCACGCGTTGCAATTTTGAAAGTACAATTAGTCATGGCTGGTGTATTCAAATAAATCGCTTATTATTTTAATATACTCGGTTTTTTTACCATTTTCCGTTACCAGTTTTAGTTTACTAATAAATTGCTGTGCATATTTTTCGGTGATGTGCTCTGAATATTGTTCAATTAATTCATGTTCCTTAATTTTTCTGTATTTTTTAAAGCCTTCAAGTTCTGTTTGTTGAAAATTTTTAAGATTTTCCTTGATGGAAATAATAGTTGGTGTAAGATTCTGTATATCGACCCATTCCATAAATTCGTCCTGAACTTCTGAAATAATCTCCATACTGTGGTCGATGGCCGATTTTCTTCGTTCTATATTTTTTGTTATAACAGCCTTCAAGCTGTCAACCCCATAATATTGCACATTCTCTATCTCATTTACACTTTGGGCTATGTTTGAAGGTACTGAGAGATCGATATACGCCTGGGTCTTTTGATTTCTTTTAATCATCGCTCTTTCGGCCATTTGCTTTGTAATAAGGTGTTCCTTTGAGGATGTGGCCGTAATGATAAGATCGCACTCCGGAATGTATGATTCGATTGCGGATAATTCTACTGCAACTCCCGAATATTTCTCAGCCAGCTCAACAGCCCTTGTGTATGTTCGATTTGCAATGTAAAACGAGGGATGATTTTTTTTCAGCATGCAGTGAAGAATAAGATCTCCGGTTTGTCCGGCACCAATTACCATAATCGTGCGATTTTGAAGGTCCGGAAATATCTCGTAACATAGTTCTACCGAAGCATAACTAACGGATGCGGCTCCTTTGTTCAGATGTGTTTCAGTCCTTACCCGTTTCCCTGCTTCAATTGCTTTAATAAACAATCTGGAAATAATGCTATCGCATAACTTATTGGTTTGAGTGTTTCGAAAAGCTTCTTTAACCTGAACGAGAATCTGCTCTTCTCCCAACACCAGAGATTCAAGTCCTGAGGATACTCTGAAAAGCTGCTCTGCCGCGGCATCCTGGCTATAGAAATAAAAGTACTGAAGACTTGTACTGACAATTTTTTTGAATTTCAATAACTCATCTGTGATCAGACGAAATACTTCACTTTCCTCTTCTATTCGGGTACAAAAATAGATCTCAGTGCGGTTACAGGTCGAAAGAATGACTATCCCATCGAGCTGAAGAATGGATTTAATACAACCTGCAAAAGCTATTTTTTCCTGTTCATCAAATGCATATAACTCACGAATAATCACAGGAGCAGATTTGTGGCTAATTCCCAATAAAGCTATCATGGATAATTTGAAATATTGCAAATATAGAATCCCAATTCTGAAGAAAATTTGAATTTTCACTTCGGGAACGATATTTTTCGGATAAAAATATCCGAATTAAAAAAAGTTTATTGCAATGACGTGAATATCAGATTGGTAGGAATATTGAATTTTGAAGTGATAATAATCGCAAATTTTTTTTACGATTGCCAGGCCTAATCCTAGTGAATCGGATCTGTTAGATGATTTTGTAAACCGCTTAAAGAGATCTTCCTGACTAATATCTGGCTTTCCTCCGGTATTTCTTAGAATTAATGAATCCGTTTCGGTAATAACTTCTATTGTACCCAAATAATGATTGTGGTAGATAGAATTTTTTAATAGGTTCAAAAGCATAATGCTGATTAAATTTGAATCAGCCCATATATATATAGGATTTTTATAATCTTTATGAAGCGATATGTTTTTTGAATGAATGATTTCTTCGAAATTGTCGAGATGAAAATTAATACTCTCCACAATATCAACCTTTTCTTTTTCCGGGAACTGGTTATTATCAATTTTCGCCAGCAGGATTAGTGATTTGTTTAGGTTGGACAGCCTGATGGCATTACCCTGAATCGATTCAATAAGTTCAGCCTGGGATCTGTCTATGTTTTCATTTTGCTGAAGCAGGTCTACCTTGGTTTTGATAATTGCCAGCGGGTTTTGTATTTCATGAGAGATGTTTTCGATAAATTCTTTAAGATTTTGATAATCCTGTTTAATGCGTTTATGCATTTTTTCAAAAACCTGATTTAACAAATTGAATTCGGAAATGTCCGATTCTGGCAGGTTTATTTCTTTTGTGTCGGAGATATTATAATCCTTAATTACATCAATGGTTTTAAAGAAATTCCCCCAGAGGCGTAAAAAGAAGTAATTATTAAAAGCAATAAGGCATATTAATAAAAGCAGTGATAGTAGTAAAATTATAAATGTTACATATTCTATCAGCTTGTCTGAATCAAGCAGAGATTTGGAAAGGGAAATCCGAACTGGCTTTCCATCCATATTGGTTTCATATCTTAACACACGGTAAGACTGGTATTGCTCCATAATGTTATCAAACCACAATGTATCTCTGAATTCAAAATTCGGCTTTAAAATTTCTTTAATCGGCAGAATCTGGTAATGTGTCCGTAAATAGAAAGCTGCTGAATCGTTCTTTATAGAATAGTTCCTGGGAGGGTGCATAATAACCTGATGCATTTCATTTATCAATTCCCTTTTCACCTGAAGGTTCATCATATATCGGAAAGAGAAATAAAATACTATTCCTCCCACAAAAAGGACAAATAATGCAATCGTGAGAAAAAACAATGTGGTTTTTGCGAGTAATTTCAATTTTCAATAAATTTATATCCAACTCCGTAAACAGTTTGTAGATAATTACCTACTCCGTGGTCTATGAGTTTTTTTCGTAAATTTTTTATGTGAGCATATACAAAATCGAAAGAATCAGCCGAATCAATGTAATCCCCCCAAAGATGTTCAGCTATCGATTCCTTTGAAAGCACCTTGTCTTTATTAATCGTCAAAAAAAGCAGCAAATCAAATTCTTTCTTGGTCAAATCCAATAGTTTACCATGAATGTAAACTTCATGTGAGTCGGGATTAATCTTTATTTCATTCATTGTAATGGTATTGTCACCTTTGAAAAGTACCCTTCTTGTAAGGGATTTTATTCGTGCATTCAGTTCAGCCAGGTGAAAAGGCTTGATCAGATAGTCATCAGCTCCGCTGTTAAGTCCCAAAATACGATCGTCGAGTGTGTCGCGTGCTGATGCTATAATGATTCCTCCTTTAAAATCCCATTCCTTTAATTTTCTGATGATTTGAATTCCGTTCCCATCTGGCAAATTGAGATCAACTATTATTATATCATATACATATAAGATAATCTTATCAATTGCAGAATCGTAATTTACAGCATGTTCGCATATATATCCCTCACTCTCCAGGTAAGAAATTATCGAATCTGACAATTCCAATTCGTCTTCAACAATTAGAATCTTCATTATTTTCTTCTACTATTAGCGAGAACCCGAAATATTGTGTACGAATTATTTTTGATTTGGTAAATTAAATTGGATACAAGCTGTCCATTAATTGCCAAAAATCGTTCATTTTTGCTTAATTTTTATATATAATACTTTACTTATGAATTCCAGCAATGAAAAATGTACAATATATAGCATCACAATATGCTGACCTTCAAAAGAAGATTTGCCGGATATTGGAAGCAACGGATGGCAAATCTACTTTTACCGAAAATAAATGGATAAAAGAAATCGGTTCGGGACTAACGTGTGTAATACAGCAAGGAGAAGCTATTGAGAAAGGTGGCGTAAATTATTCATTTGTGGAAGGAAGCATCACTCCAATTATGGAAAAATTATTGGGAGGAAAGGCAAATCATTTTTCAGCAACCGGTATCTCCTCCATAATGCATCCACAAAATCCTCATGTCCCAATCATCCATTTGAATATAAGGTATTTTGCCTTCGATAATGGCATGGAATGGTTTGGTGGGGGAATCGATCTTACTCCCCACTTTATTGATGTTGCAGAAGCCAGAGCTTTTCATAACCAATTAAAAACTATTTGCGACAAGTATAACGACTCATTTTATCCACAGTTTAAAAAATGGGGTGACGATTATTTCTATATTCCTCATCGAAACGAAACAAGAGGAATTGGAGGGATATTCTTCGACAGATTAATGCCGGATAAAAAAAACAACTTTGAACAATTGCTAGATTTTACTATTGAATTGGGAAATGCTTACCCCAGGATTTATTGTGAAATGTTGAAGAAAAAATCAAAATTTAACTTTACCGATGCAGAACGAAAATGGCAGCAAATCCGAAGAGGAAGATATGTTGAATTCAATTTGATTTATGACCACGGGACAAAATTCGGGTTAGAATCTAACGGAAATGCCGAATCGATTCTTGTAAGTCTTCCGTCCAGTGCTTCATGGGAATACAATTATACTCCTGAGGTCAATTCTCCTGAATATTTGACTTTACAATTTCTTAGAAAAGATATTGATTGGCTGAATTATGGTGTTTAATAGTTAGTAATATATGGCATCGTCTAAAATAGCTGTCCTCCTCATTAATTGTAAAAATCGGAATTTTTGATCACTCTTCGCCGGAACATTTTGACCACCAGTTCAATTCTTAGATATCTGTCAACAAGATATTTACTAAATCAATCTGTTTCCGGCGGAAGGTGATCAGAATTCCCGGCTTTTATACATTTACAGTTAGAAATAAACAAAAAAGGAACATGGAGATTAGTAGGATTTTGGTTTTCATTTAGTTTGATTTTAATGTGGTTTTTCAATTAACTTAAGAATTAGTCCATTATCACCAAATAATAAAGGCATCACCATTAAATACAAAATGACTATCAGCAATGAATAACATAATTATCATGTCGCACCCCCAAAGGGATGCCCTTGGCACTCTGGTGCTTTAGATTAACCTATGGATAATATGAGCCCCATCCGGCCTGCCTGCCGGCAAGGAAGGGGCGACATTATGGTGATGATTATAAATCAAATTGTCATAGTATAATACCTTATTATTAATTACCGATAGTCATTAAATACAATTTTATTATATGAGTGTCGGGAATGAAGAATAAATGATTATATTATGGGCAAAAATAATGTCATGAATCTAATCAAATTTATAGAGTCATTTCCTGATGAAGCCTCCTGCAGGATCAAATTTAAAGAATTTAGAGATACACAAGGAGTCATATGCAGAAAATGTGGAAGCACGGATCATTATTGGTTAAAAACCATAGAAAAGTATCAATGTAAAAAGTGTAAAACAAGAACATCACTTCGGAGCGGAACTATTATGCAAGCAAGTAATCTGCCATTTAGACATTGGTTTATAGCGTTTCATCTGTTAACTGGAACTAAAAAGACTTTTTCCGCATTAGAACTACAAAGACAAATAGGACATAAATTTTACGAGCCGATCTGGTACATGATGCAGAAGATCGTCTATTTGCTTTTCGTTTGGAGGGTCAATTTCTCTATTTTTTGTCTTATTATCACTGTTTTCCCGCTTTATCAATCCGCATAATATCGTTTACAAAAACTGACTTTATAAATGCAGATAAACTGTGATTAATAATACATGATTTTAGAATATTATTCAAATTTTCGTATTATTTTTATAATTCAAATGAATCGTTTTGAAAAGAAAATATTTTTCTACAGATGAACAAAACAATAGATCCTAAAAGCAATGAACCTTTATACACACTGAGCATAGCCGATAAACTTTCAGATATCCCTGCGCATTCCATAAGGCAATACATTGATAAGGGATTAATTATTCCATTTAAGCTAGACTCTAAGCGGCATTTATTTTCTCAGGTTGATATAATACGCTTGAATAATACAAATGAGCAATTGGATAAGCAGGGATTAAATATTGCTGGAATAAAAGCCTTAATGGCACAAATTCCATGTTGGGCAATACGAAAATGTTCGACCAGGAATCGAAATAAGTGTCAGGCATATCATTCAATAACGAATCCATGTTGGAAAGCATCTGAAAAGAATAGGGAATGTAGGAATGAGGACTGCAGGGAATGTGATGTTTATCGAATTTTAGCAAATAACCAGGACGTAAAATCATTGCTAAAAACCCTGCTTTAGGAACTTGCGATTCCTGAAAAATCGAACTTTTGCCATGATATAAACCACGCCTTCTTGCCTAGTGTTTTCGAAACAAAGCATCGTATCGAATGAAATTCAAAGAAATAGTAGACACTGAAGGTATTATATGAAGGAAATGTGGGGGTAAATATTAGCGATAGTCAATTAAAAAAAAATAATAGAGAAAATTATGAGTATCCGAAAAAAAGATCACACGCTTATAGACACTACTGAACCTAATCTCCTTAATGGAACGTTCAACTACAGTCTTCCTCCGCTGATAAAATTCGATGGACCTATTATTGAATATATCGACGGTGAGCCTGTGGAATTTGATCCGAAATCCGCAGTGGCAAGGGACATTTTCATTACGGATACAACTTTCCGGGACGGACAGCAGGCACGTCCTCCATATTCGATTGAGCAGATGGTTACGATTTATGATATGATGGCCAAACTTAGCGGACCAAACGGCGTCATACGGCAAACGGAATTTTTTCTTTATACAAAGAACGACAGGGAAGCGTTGGATAAATGCAGAGATCTTGGTCATAAATATCCGGAATGTACTGGTTGGATCCGTGCTAACAAAGGGGATTTCCGCCTGGTTAAGGAAGCAGGATTGAAGGAAACGGGAATGTTAACCAGCTGCTCGGATTTCCATATCTTTCAAAAGCTTAAATTCAAAAACCGTAAGGAATGTTTGGATGCATATTGTGAGGTGGTTGAGGCTGCTTTTGAAGCAGGCATCAGGCCAAGGTGCCACCTCGAAGATTTAACCCGGGCAGATATTGATGGATTTGTTCTGCCGTTTGTGGATCGACTTATGAAAATGAGTGAACAAGTGCCTGAAGAACTATCTGTAAAAATAAGGTTATGTGATACGATGGGCTTTGGTATAAGTTACCCTGGTGTTGAATTGCCTCGTAGCATTCCAAAATTGATTTACAAGCTGAACCAAGAATGTGGTGTGCCAAGTGATCGACTTGAATGGCATGGACATAATGATTTCCACAAAGTCCATATCAATGGAAGCAGTGCCTGGCTATATGGTTGTGACGCTGTTAATACGACTTTATTCGGCGTCGGAGAACGAACCGGTAATCCACCGCTTGAAGGAGCAATAATTGAGTACATCTCTTTAAAAGGAGACCTATGTGGGATTGATACATTAATAATTACTGAGATAGCCAAATATATGTCGTCAATAGGTATGTTAATTCCTGATAATTATCCTTTTGTCGGCAAACACTTTAATACAACCCGCGCAGGAATTCATGCCGGTGGTTTGAGGCAGGCTGAGCAAATATATAATATTTTCGATACAACAAAATTACTGGGTCGATCTCCCAGAGTAGCCATTACGGATAAAAGCGGAGTTGATGGTATTGCAATTTGGATAAATGAATACTTTGGCCTGACTGGGGAAGACCGGATTAGTAAAATTAAGGTACATAAGGTTGCACAGTGGGTTATGAATCAATACGAAGTGGAGGGCAGATTGTCAACCATAACTGACGAGGAGTTAGAAACAAAGGTAAAAGATTATATGCCTGATTACTTTGCAAAATACAAAGGAAGTTTAAAGAATCTGTAGTAGAATTTTACGTCTGGTTTCTTCAAACAGCCTTTAAAATTCCTGACCAAATAAAAGATATACAAATCAATAAATAAAAAAATGCATATAGATGATGTTCAAACCAGAGTAAAAAAAGTAATTGCTGAAGTACTTGAAAAAAATCAGTCGGAAATTGCTAATAATGCAAATTTTGTTACCGATTTAGGAGCTTCATCCTTACAAAGTATATGTCTGATAGCCGGTTTTGAAGAAGAATTCAATATTGAAATGGATGAAGATAAATCCCTTCAAGTTCAAACGGTATCAGAGGCAGTAAGCTTCATTAGCTTATATTTGTAAGAGGATTTATTAGTCACTCCGGTCAGCTGTTCATCTGGTCAAAGTTGGCTTTAGGATTTTTATTTTTATTTAGTAATAAATAATGAAGCCCTCCCATTTTTAGGACAATTCTAAAGTAGAGATTCCCGGGTCCTAAAACATTATTTAATGCATTGATTTTAATCTAATTGCATGTAAATAACCAACTTATTGAAGATATGGCGTGGCACTTCAAAAAGCACAACAAAGATAGTGTTTCGAATTAAGGCCTTATCCTTTACGGTCAGATTAGGTCATAGATAATTCACATTAAATAAATTTTTTTAAAAATTTTAATCTTGATTGATTTTACAATTTTTAAATTGATTAAACTGGGAAAATAGTAGTCAAAAAAAATCAAAAAAACTGCTGTTATTTATCCAAATTTATATGTTTAGAAGTGGTAAAACCTATTCTATGAAAGAGTTGGTGCTAACTGCAAGAAATATCACAGGAGGACAGTTCTTCAATTACTTATTATACAAATTCATACTATGAGAAAAATAATACTTCTTTTAACATTAATTACTGTTGGGTGTAAAGTAACTTCAGGCCAGGTAATTGATATGCATCTGCACAGCTTTACAGAGAAAGATTTTTGGGTGGCTAAGGCACCTAATGGTCTTGAGTCCAGCAAGTCAGCCATGGAACATCTTGAACAAACTATTAAAGAAATGGATAAAAATAAGATCGAATATGCTGTAATTTGTGGGACAATTGAAAGTATAGAAAGATATACGAAGGCTGACATAAGGTTTATTCCAGGCTATCAAGACCATCAAGATTCTCTTATTCCGGTTAAACAATTTGAGGAATATGTACAATCAGGGAGAATAAAAGTTTTTGGTGAGGTGATGGCTGTTTATAAAGGCCGAACACTTACAGATTCAATGTATCAACCCTATTTAGTAATCTGCGAAAAATATGGCGTTCCTGTCGCATATCATTCTGGAGGAAGCTTTCCAGACGCCCAAAAGTTGGGTTGGCCGAAATACAGAATATCGTTAGGAAACCCGTTTTTGGTTGAAGATGTTTTAGTGAAGTATCCAAAATTGAAATTATACCTGATGCATGCAGGAGAAAGTTTCTATGAAAACACACTTAGAATGATGGATGGTTATCCAAACCTTTATGCAGATTTAGGTGTTTTAATGTGGATGAATCCAATGACGAAAGATTTTGCTATAAAATTTTTAAAATCAGCCAAAGAATATGGAGTAATTGATAGAGTAATGTTCGGTTCTGACCAAATGATTTGGCCTGGGGCAATCACGAGCTCCGTTGAGTTCTTATATGCTCTGGACTTTTTAAGTAAAGAAGAAAAAGATATGATACTTTATAAAAACGCGAAAAGTTTTCTCGGAATTAAAGAATAGTCTGACTAAAATATTGCAATTAATTCTACTTTGACATATTAATTCTACTTTGACAGATTAGACAAATAGATATAAATAACTCGTATTTAATAGTTTAAATCTGTTAAAGTAGAACTAAGTAGGCATCTAGTTTATACATTAATAAAACTCTCCTTAAGTCATTGATTTTCTGTAAATCAAGCATAATTTGGTTCGAATTCAGTCCCATTGGGTTCACGCTGTTAATAAACCACTTACAAGGTTTTAGCCATATAGGTGGTTTTTAATTTGCATATGATCTGCATACAACTGTTTTTTATACGACCTCCCGAAGTCTAATAATTTGGGATAAAAACACCGATTATCTCACAGGGGTTTTTCTTTTATATGGGTCGGAACATTAAACGGTAACTTGAAGGAAATGTTTAATAAAGATAATTTGATATCCAATACGGCGGGTTACTATTTCTTAATCCATTTTAGTCAAATTATTCACTATCTGCAGGCTGATTCTGTTTACCTGATCATTAACTATCCTGAATGCATTTAAATTTATCTGACCTCCTGCAAGCGCAACGATTATATAAAAAATATTTGGATCATAAGCCAGCCGGATATCTTCCTGTGAAGGTCGGGCCGGTGTTTCAGGATGGCTGTGATAATTAGCTATGATTTCCAGTTCTTCCATCCTGGCTGATTTTAGTGTGGCAAACTGCTCGGCAGGGTCAAAAGAGAAGTGCTCAGGACTCGCTTCAATATTGGTTAACGGGTAACATTTAGTGATGATGCCGTTCCGACCTGCCAGATATCCACATGCTTCGTTTGGCAGATCATTTTTTGCATGCGAGGTAATTGCTGCAATGACATCTTCTGTAATGCGGATCATTTCCTGATTAATATTTTATGGATATCTCGCTCAATATGGGTTATCTCCAAAACGGTGTAACCTTGTTCAGTTGCACTCTTGGGTATGTTTTCCAAAGGTTCTCCTTCAGTGACAAACACCTCGAGCTTGTCGCCGGTCTGGAGTTTGGACAGTTCGATTTTCGTTTTTACAAAAGTCATTGGACAATGTTCCTTTGTAATATCTAATATTTTGGTCATCATAAACTGCTCAGGAATTATTTGTTAAATAAAAAGCTTATCTCCACCTTCTGATTTTTCCAGAAATTTGGCCACACCAAGCACTTCCTTAATTTCAGGAATGAAATCATCAAGAGTGATTCCTAAAATCTGCATTGACATCTCGCAGGCATAAAAATTCACATTTAACGCTTTGGCTGCTTCGATAAGTTCATCTAACGTAGCAACATTACGATTTCGCATCATATAAGTCATCAGTTTTGGACTGGCACCTGCAAAGTTCAAACGGCTTAAGGGCACATGATTTTTACCGCCCATAAGAAATCCAAAGAACCTGGCAAGAAAACCTTTCCCCAACGGATATCTTCCTTTTCTTTTCTTAATAACATTAAGTCCCCAGAACGTGAAAAATATATTTACTTCGTATCCTACGGCTGCAGAGCCAGTAGCCAGAGTAAATGCGGCAACAAGCTTATCAAAATCACCGCTGAAACTTATAATAGATAGTTTTTTAATTGACATATGTATTATTCTGATTGTTGGATGTCGCAAGTTGCTTGCTCATAATCGACTAATTGTTTTATTGTAGGGTTGTTACCACAAATTGGACATGAACTATTATGTTTGAATTTTACTGTCCTGAATTCCATATTCAATGCCTGAAAGATTAGCATCCGGTTTGTTAATAGTTCTCCAACCCCCATAAGAAATTTCAATGCTTCTGTTGCTTGAATAGTACCAAGTATCCCGGCAATAGAGCCTAACACACCAGCCTGAGAACAAGTGGGAACTGCATTAGCAGGTGGGGGACCAGCGAAGACGCAACGATAACATGCATTGCCGGGGGTATAGGTCATAGTTTGCCCTTCGAACCTTAGTATACCACCATGCGAGAAGGGTTTCCCTAACAATACACAGGCATCATTAATTAAAAATTTAACAGGGAAATTATCGGTGCCATCAACTATGAAATCATATTCCTTAATAATTTGAATTATATTTTCTGACGTAAGCAATTGATGGTAAGTAATTACATTTACATCCGGATTTAATTGCAGTAATTTTTCTTTGGCTGAAACTACTTTAGGTTTGCCTACATCCGATGTAAAATGTATCACCTGCCGCTGAAGGTTGGATGTATCCACAACGTCGCCATCAATGATACCCAATGTCCCCACCCCTGCTGCAGCAAGATAATATGCAGTCGGTGAGCCCAAGCCACCGGCACCGACAATCAATACCTTTCCATTCATTATCTTTTGCTGACCTTCGACACCAACATTCTGAAGGATAATATGACGGCTGTACCGATGAATTTGTTGCTCTGTGAAATCCATATAGTTATAAAAATATTAAAAAAATAAGTACTTACCACCTCCCATAAAATATAGAAAATCAACTTCGTTTTTGTCTTTTACAACGGTACTTCGAAAATCTTCTTTTCTTATAAAACTTCCATTTAACTGCACCGAAACCATATCTGGCTGTTTAACACCATTTTTTGTTATTAACTCAAGCAGCAAAATTTCATCACCGGGAATTTGCTGCACCTTACCATTGACTGAAATTTCCATTTTACTGATTTACAAATGTTATGATGAAGGTTAAAAAGGATATATACTGAAAATAGATATATCTTGATGCGACAAAGTTGCCAATGTTTTTATTCATGTGAAATACCTCAAATGTGGTATTCGTTATACCATAAAACTGGTATATAATGCAGTTGTGCCTCTCAGGAGTATCAATTTGACATTAAATTTTCACTAATGAAATCTTCAATATCTCTCATTTCATGTCACTACATAATTCCCAATTATCTTCTTAGAAGGCATACCTTAAATGTGGTATATAATATACCCCATTACGGGTATTTCGGAAATGCTTTTCAATATTAATCTTTGTGACGTTGTTACTAAATGAGAACCAGAATATACCCGGTATTTTAATAATTGTAGAAACCTTTTCCACAAAAAAGAAAGTCTTATCGAATAAAATAGCATACTAATAATCAGATAATAAATGCATTTTTCAACAAAAGTCATACACGCTCCGTATATCAAAAAAGACTCGCATAATGCATTGCAAATGCCCATATACAGCAATGCCTCATTTGAGTTTGCCAAAGCGGAGGATATGGAATCTGCCTTTTTGGGCAGACAGCCTGACCATGTTTATACCAGGATCTCCAACCCTACTGTTGAAGCTTTTGAAAATAGGGTAAAAAATGTAACCGGGGCATTAGGCGTTACCGCATTAAGCTCAGGAATGGCAGCTATTTCAAACGTCTTTTTCACAATCGCTGAATCAGGTGACAATATTATCACATCAAATAACTTATTTGGTAATTCCTATTCATTCCTTAACAATACAATACGTTCCTTTGGAGTCAATCCGGTGTTTTGTGACCTGACCGATATACCTTCTACAGAAAGCCGAATAAATCAGAACACCAGGGCCATTTTCTTTGAAACAATTACCAACCCGCAGTTAGAAGTCGCGGATATTGCCAAATTGTCCGCCCTTGCTATAAAATACAACCTGCTGTTGATTGCCGATTCCACATGCACGCCTCCCAATATATTCAGGGCTAGAGACTTTGGAATAAATATCGAAGTAATATCGAGCACCAAAGCAATTTCATCCGGTGCCACTTCATTGGGAGGATTAATACTGGATCATGGAAATTTCGATTGGCGACATATCAGCAAACTGAAATCGCATGCGGATAAATTCGGAAACTTCGCATTTATTGCCAAATTAAGAAAGGAAGTATTCAGGAATATCGGAGCCTGTTTATCTCCTTACCATGCCAATTTGCAGAGTGTGGGTTTTGAAACCATGGATTTGCGATATAATAAGGCAGCACATAATTGCAAGGATATGGCAGAATTTCTTGATCATGATGATCGGGTTTCGGGTGTGAATTATCCGGGACTGAAAAACTCGAAGTTTTATGAGATCAGTAGAAGGCAATTCGGCGAATTACCAGGCACTGTTATGACATTTACGCTGCCCTCCAAGGGTGATTGTTTTGAATTCTTAAACAGGCTGACCATAATGCGCCGATCAACGAACCTGTTTGATAATAAGACACTAATCATTCATCCGGCATCTACCATTTATTGTGAGTACAGCAAGGAAGAGAGAGCAGGAATGGGGGTGCCCGACACCCTGATCAGACTGTCATTGGGTATAGAGGACAGCAATGACCTGATTGAAGATCTGAATAGTGCTTTAAAATAAATACCTGAAAAACAACGATCTCAGTTTAATTCAATATACACAAAAGGAAAATGTACACTTTACCTGGCACCTTATCGGAAGACATTCAATATTTTGGATCGCTTATTGACGAATTCCACACAGGACGGATCGAACCTGTAAAATTCAAAGCTATCCGGGTTCTCATGGGAATTTACGAGCAGCGGAGTGACGGAACTTATATGGTTCGTATACGATGCGCGGGAGGATATATTAGCCCCCATCAGTTAAGGAAAGTCAGCGAAATTGCAGCGCATCATCATTCGAATTTGCTGCATCTTACCACAAGGCAGGAATTGCAGATACAAAATCTCAAAATAGATGATACCCTGGTTATATTACAGAATCTGAAAGAGATAGGACTTGCATCAAAGGGAGGTGGAGGCAATACGGTAAGAAACATCATGGCATCCGTAGATTCAGGTATTGCAAAAGATGAGGTATTTGATGTCCTTCCCTATGCGGTTAACCTTACATCACGGTTGATTACAGAACCTGATTCATTCACGCTGCCAAGAAAATTCAAGATCACATTTTCCAATACAGAGAATGATACAGGGTATGCTGCATTTAATGATCTGGGTTTTGTTGCCCGAATAAAGGACGGCAGACGGGGCTTTAAAGTATATATTGGAGGTTCATTGGGTTTAAAGCCTATGGTGGGTTATGAGCTTTTTGATTTCGCCGCTGAAGAAGACATATTATATATAGCAGATGCCGCAAAAAAACTGTTCTCGCGTTACGGGAACAGGAAAAACAAGCATAAGGCCAGGCTTCGCTACGTGTTTTATAAATTGGGCAAGGACGAAGTTTTCAGGCTGTTTCATGAAATCTACCGTGAAGTAAAAAAAATACCTGAGCTGGCTTACAAACATGCAGTAAACCTTATTCCGCATCATGAATCTACCATCCAACAGGAGACTGTTCATTCAGAAGAGTTTGAGAAATGGAAAAGCCGATATGTCAGCAGGCAAAGGCAACCCGGAATGAATTCGGTGATTATTCCCTTTGAAAACGGAAATGCCAATCCCGGTGTTCTTCATAAGATTGCTGATTTTGCATTTCTTTTCGGAGAGGACACCATTCGTTTTTCGATGCGGCAGAATCTTCACTTGCGCAATATTCCCGGTCAATTCCTGGGAAATGTTTACAATTTCCTGATCGACCTCGGTATGGATACCCGGAAACCATTGCTCCTTAACACCATTGTTTCATGTACTGGAGCCGACACATGCCGTTTGGGAATTTGCTTATCGAAAGGCGCCAATGGGGCTTTGAAAAAAGCCCTGATAAAAAGTAACCTGGAGTTGGACAAGGTCGGTGATCTGAAAATAAACATTTCCGGATGCCCTAACTCCTGCGGACAACAAATTGCTTCAGATATCGGGTTTTACGGAAAGGTAAGCCGCAATGACAGATTATATCCGGCTTATAACATAGTGGTAGGTGCTTCATCTGGTAAAGAACCTAAACTTGCAGAACGGGCCGGCGAAATTAGTGCCCGCGACCTTCCTCAATTTACTGTTGATCTTATCGATCTGTATCTGAAAAAATCCTCGCATTATCAATCATTTACCCAGTATGTTTTATCTGAAGGAAAAGAGGATATTTCCACCTTGACAGCCAAATATAACGCCAGCATTCCGGATTTTGCCGATGATAAAAACTATTATTTCGACTGGGATGCCGATTCCATTTTTTCATTAGTAAATAAAGGCATGGCAGAATGTTCGGCAGGGCTGTTCGATATGATCGATGTAGATCTGAATACGATTGAAACGAATAGTAAACTTCTTGAAAGCGAAGTAGACAGTACCAGGATAAATGAAATACTGGGGCATATCATTTTTGCTTCAGCAAGAATGCTTTTGATTACCAGAGGCGCTGAGCCCAAAAATACCAGGGATGTATATGATTTGTTTTTATCCAAATTTATTGATGCAAAACTGATCAGTAGTGCTTTTCGCGAAATAATTGAAACAGTACGGGATAACGACACTTATGATTTCTCTGATCACAGACTGACCATTCTTGATCTTGCCAGATCAGTCGTCATCCTGTATGAAAGTATGGATGATTCTTTACAATTCAAGCTGGCAGAACAGGATACGGAACCAGACAGACCTTCAAAAGCTCCGCAAAAACAGCTCAAGGATTTCAGAAACGTGGCCTGTCCGATGAATTTTGTAAAAACTAAAATTGCTCTTGCAGCTTTGAAACCGGAGGATATATTGGAAATTTGGATAGATGATGGCGAGCCCATTGAAAATGTTCCGGGTTCCATAAAAAGTGAAGGACATAAGATATTGGATCAAAAGAAGATTGATAATTACTGGTCGGTTACCATTCAAAAAGCTTAACATGTCAGATGCCAGGAATTCATTAAGATTTTTACCTGTTTCGCTGAATATTACGGGCAAAAAGATCCTGATCGTAGGCGGGGGAAAGGTTGCCTCACACAAATTGGCGGGTATAAAAGGATTTTCCGACCAAATTACCGTACTGGCTCCCTATGTAAATGAGGATATTCTCAATGATCCTTTGTTGATAATTTATCTTAAGAAGTATGAAAAAAGGGACCTGGAAAACTTTGATTTAGTTTATGCATGCACGAATAATGAGACGATAAACGCCACAATTAAAAAAGATGCCTCTTCGATGGGCATATTGGTAAACGTCGCCGATAAACCTGAATTATGTGATTTTTTTTCACCGGCGGTATATAGGGAAGGTGTAATGACCATTGCCGTAAGTTCCGGTGCCCGCGATGTAAAAAGAGCCGTAAAGCTCAGAAACACAATAAAAGATTTTTTACAGCATGATCAGTCTTGTAACCTTTAATCAACAATATTCACTGACAGAAAGGGAAGAAATTCTGGCCAGGGATAAACAATTATCGAATACCGAAGGTGTTTTTATAAAAACCTGCAACAGGCTTGAACTTTATTATGGTGAAGGCGATATTCCCGTTGACATAGCACAGCACTTGTTCAGGGTAGTTTCCGGCCTCGAATCGTGCCTGGTTGGTGAAATTGCCATTCAAGGGCAAGTTAAAACTTCATACCTGGAAGCCTCTGAAAAATACAAATTGTCAAAAAGTATGCATGTGCTATTTCAAACTGCATTATCTGTGGGCAAGCGCGTTCGTAGCGAGTCTTCAATTTCCAGAGGAGCCATGTCACACAGCAATGCCGTGGTAAACATTATCTGCCAAAGCGGAATTAACCTGGGATCATCCCTGATCACGCTTGTAGGGGCTCATAAACTAAATGATGACATTATCCGGTTTTTACTATCAAAAGGGGCCGAGGCCATACTGCTTGGAAACAAGAATTATGACAAAGCCATACAGCTGTCCTTAAAACACGATTGTAATGCCTTCCGGCTTGAGCGACTTACCGATTTTTTGCCTTTTACCGATATACTGATCACAGCCACTGCAGCGCCCCATTTGATCGTTAAAAAGGAATTCTTTCCTTTGGGTAAAAAGATGCTTATTATTGATCTGGCTTTCCCACGTGATGTCGATCCTTTAATAGGACTCATGGAAAATATTACGCTTTATAATCTGGAGACTATTGAAAAGCATGTGTCACAAAATATCGATAAACGAAAAAACGAGATTAAAAAGGCCCAATTGATCATTGAAAACGAACTGGAAAGGTTTTTTGAAAAACAACGAAACCATGTCGGCCGATCCATTACCCATCAGGGTTATATGCCGTAACAGTAACCTGGCATTGAAACAGGTAGAGGAAGTTTTTCTTAAGCTCCCTGATTTGCCATACGAAGTTATTCCGGTCAGTTCTTATGGCGACAACCATAAGGAAGTATCTCTTTTTGATAACAACATACCCGATTTCTTTACCAGGGAACTTGATCAGGCCTTATTAAATGGTGAAGCTGATGTAGCAATTCATTCTGCCAAAGACATGCCCTTTCCATTAACGGTCGGTCTTGAACTTATAGCTCTTACAGAATCACAGGACAAATCCGATGCCCTGGTGAGCAGGAATAAACAAATGCTTTCAGTTCTAAAAAAACAGGCTGTAATTGGTACCAGCTCGGCTGCAAGAAAGGAGGGAATATTGAATCTGCAGGACGACCTGAAAACCATTAATATACGGGGCACCATTGAAGAGCGGATTAAATTGATTGACGAGTGTCAAGCTGATGGTATTATTGTAGCTACCTGTGCGTTAAACCGGTTAGGGTTGGAACATCTTATTGCAGAGATCCTGCCATTTAAAACACATTCTTTACAGGGGAATCTTGCGGTTGTTGCCAAAGTCAATAATGAAAAACTCATCCGGCTATTTGCATCAACCGATATAAGGAGAAAGTACGGCAAGGTGTATTTGGCAGGATTTGGACCCGGTGATCCCGATTTACTGACGGTAAAAGCTTTGAAGAAACTTGACGAGGCTGATGTTATTTTTTACGATGATTTGATTTCGGACCAAATACTGAAGCGTTTCAAGGCAGAAAAGATTTACGTAGGGAAACGGAAAGATCATCACAGTAAAGAACAAATTGAAATCAATGAACTGTTATATCAGTCGGCTGTAATGGGGAAAACGGTTGTCAGGCTCAAAGGCGGTGACCCTATGATCTTTGCCCATGCTGGTGAAGAACTGGAATACCTGGAACGGAATTTTATTGAAACCGAAGTTATTCCGGGAATATCTTCAGGATTTGCAGCTGCTGCATTATCCAAAATACCGTTGACCCATCGACATATTTCATCGAGCGTGACTCTATTTTCAGGACATGCCGCCCAGTTGCCCCAAATTCCGGAAGGCGGAACGCTGATAATATATATGGCCGCTTCTACCTTGTTTCAGGTTGCCCGTGATCTTATAAACAGGGGATGGAACGCAGAAACACCTGTGGCACTCATTTACAGTGTATCTTTAACGGATCAGTCGGAAACATTGACCACTCTGGGTGAACTTATTCTCTCGAACATTCCCTATAAAAGTCCGCTGATCGTAATTGTGGGTGATGTGGTTAAGTTGAAACCAGTAATATCTCCCCGGAAGAAGGAGCCAGTATTTCTTGTTACAGGTACAGACGCTTCTAAATACAGTAAATATGGGCCTGTAATCCATCAACCTTTAATAAACATACTGCCGTTAAGCGATTATTCAGTATTTAAAACCAAGATTGGGGGAATTCCCAAAAAATATGGGTGGATCTTTTTTACCAGCAAGTTTTCTGTCAGGTATTTCTTCGAAATACTATACTCGTCAAAGAAAGATGTTCGATTCCTGTCCGGATGTAAGATAGCTTCTATTGGTGCCAGTACATCTGCTGAAATGAAGAATTTTGGAATAATACCGGATCTCCAGCCCCGGGAAGAGAATTCAGATGGTTTACTGACGGAATTCAATAAGAAGAATCCTGCGAGTACGACTGTTTTAATTCCCAGGTCAGACCAAGCATTGAATATTATTCCCAATGGACTGCGAAATGCAGGACACCTGGTTGATACCTGGATTATATATAAAAACGAGATCACCCATGATGTGGCACCGGTAGATCTGAACAAGATAAACTACATTACGCTTTCGTCACCCTCCAGTGTTGACAGTTTTCTTTATCACTATAAAACCATTCCTGTTCAGGTAAAATTCCTGGTTAGGGGCATAACAACCAAAGCCGAGTTGATCAAAAGAAATGTCACTGAGGCTAAAATAGAATTATTTGAAGATTTTACTAAACAACAGATTTATGAAAAGATTTCATCATTTAAGGATAGATGAGGAAACCAGAGATCGCCTTGCAGAAGTAAAAGTCACGGCGGAGGATCTTATTTATCCCTACTTTGTAGTTCCAGGATCCGGAAAGAAAGAGATCATCAAATTACCTTTGAAAATAATTCTATTCCTTTTAATATAAACAAGAGATATGAAGAAATCTTTATTCATACCAATAAAATGGCCGATGCTGTTAGCATAGCTTACATTTGTATTTTCCTCATTTGATCTACTATCCTGCAATTCAAAATTCATTTTCCGCGGATGCATCCGGGTTTGAATTACTGACAGCACAATTTTGCTGAAAATTATAGGAAGTTTATAAAGCGACTACATATTAAGCGATGTCAATTATCTAAATATCAGATAAAAAGATATATTACTAATTTAGAATTGAAATGAAAAAGGGAAAGATAGTTCTAATTTACTCATTAGTGTTAATAGGAGCGCTTCTGAGTTCTGAGAAGGAAGATCTGAGTGGTGATCCAACTACCATATTATCGGTAGGACAAACGCATCAGGGTGGCATTATTGCTTATATTCTGCAGGAAGGAGACTCAGGTTATGATCTAAACGTGCAACACGGATTAGTTGCAGCCCCATACGATCAGAGCACAGGTATATCATGGGATAATGGCAGCAATATAATTACTGGTGCTAATGGAATATCAATAGGCACAGGAGTTACGAACACAAATACCATTGTCAGTCTTAAAGGAGAAGGAAATTATGCGGCCAAATTGTGTTATGATTTAACATTAGAAGGTTATAGTGGCTGGTTTTTACCAAGTATTGATGAATTAAATCTCTTATATCAAAACAGGAATGTAATTGGTGGTTTTGAGCCTGTTCCGTATTGGAGTTCCACCGAATCCATTTATAATTTTGCGCTGCATGAATGCTTCGGTGCCGGCTATCAATCCAACACCAATATGTCAAATTTTTATCATGTGCGTGCTGTTCATTCTTTTTAAACAGAAAGAGCCGGATCAAAATTGAGCCTATAATTCTGGGAAAACAAATAGTCTGATTAAACCAGCGCTCCTAATTGATAGGTTGTTCAATATTCTTGTTGTTCAGATAATTAATAGTTTTACTAGGCAAAAACGGATTCCACCAAGGCAATTTCTTCTTCGATCTTGGAACTAGAAGTGATCCTGATTTAATTTTTAATGGTCGCAGATTGTCCGTATACATTAGGGGTTAATGATTATCTTTAATTTAGGCAGATTTATGGATGAAACCAATTAAAAGTCAGATATATTGTTTTAGCCTTTTTTATAAAATTGCTCTCAATGCATTGATTTTCTGCAAGTCAGTCAGAATCTGGTTTGAATTCAGTCCCCTTGGGGTCACAATTTATATTGGGATATAAATATTTTTATATGAGTATCCGGAATCATGCATAATCATTTGAAATCATCATTCAATAATCAATTGGAAACTTGAATAACTGCATATTACCCTGAAAGGGTATAATTTCAATAACCGTGGGTATAACCCACGGAGGTGAAGGCATGC
>DATEVU010000138.1:0-45468 GCA_035258345.1 Bacteroidales bacterium | reverse complement strand
GTACTGTTTAATTATATGCATTGCAGAATCTGCAGCACCTGCGTTCATATAATTGCATGAATTTCTGTTAAATACGTAAATCAATTGATGATGAGAAATTTAGAACTTATTTGCATATTGTCGTTTCTTATTCCGGTGTATATTAGTGGTCAGATTCCGGTACAGCAGGCCGACCCGGAAATAGGGATCATTGAAAAGCTTGAAGATACTATACCCGCTAATCTGCAACTAACTGACCACAATGGTAATAAGGTATTGCTTGGGGATATTGTTGACAAACCAACGGTTATATCTTTCGTGTACTACCGTTGTCCCGGGATCTGCAGTCCTCTTATGGATGGAATAGCCGAAGTAATTGACCGCACCGATATGAAGATCGGAAAGGATTATCAGGTATTTACCGTGAGTTTTGATCCCCGTGAAGGCACCGACCTTGCAGTCAAAAAGCACAACAATTATCTGAACCTGGTAACCGCGGAAGGAGCAAACCAGGGTTGGACGTTCATGACTGCCGACAGCGGTAACATTGCCCGTTTCACCCATGCGGCAGGTTTCAATTATAAACCCGCCGGGAATGACTTTGTACATGCAGCAGCATTGATTGTATTAAGTCCCGGCCGGAAAATTACCAGATACCTCAATGGTACCTATTTTCAGCCCTTTGAATTTAAATTGGCATTGCTTGAAGCATCCCGGGGGCAGTCAGGTCCCACCATCAACCGGATCCTGCAGTATTGTTACTCATACGATCCACAGGGCAAGCAATATGTGTTGAACATCACGAGGGTATCAGGTATTATGATTACATTCATCGCGGCAACAATATTCCTGTGGCTGGTGCTAAGACCTTTATTCAGGAAAAAGAAACAAATGAGTGCATAATTTTCAAGATTAGAAATATATGAATATAAACCAGGGAAGCTTTTACGATAACCACGGAAAGTACAAAGGAATTCTGGGATGGATTACCTCAACTGATCACAAGCGCATTGGGTTGCTGTATCTTTATTCCATCATGGTGGTATTTGTTATGGCCGCTATTTTGGGATTGCTGATGAAGATCGAACTGATCGCACCCGGAAAAACAATTATGGATGCCAAGACATACAATGGTTTATTTACCCTTCACGGAATAACCATGATATTCCTGGTTGTAATACCGGGGTTGCCGGCTGTATTTGGCAATTTCATGCTTCCCCTTATGATCGGCGCCAAGGACGTAGCTTTCCCCCGTCTAAACCTCTTCTCCTGGTGGCTTTATGTCTTTGGGGCACTGGTCGCCATCACTTCTCAGTTCATGGGCGGAGGCCCTCCCGACACAGGATGGACCTTTTATGCACCCTACAGTTTCAGGACCAGCACCAATATGCTCCCCGCTGTAATGGGTGCATTTATCCTGGGTTTTTCCTCGATACTTACCGGTCTGAATTTTATTGTGACCATGCACCGGATGCGGGCACCCGGAATGAGCTGGCTGAAAATGCCATTATTTCCCTGGGCGCTTTATGGCACTGCCTGGATACAATTGCTGGCCACCCCCATTATAGGTATAACCTTGTTGATGGTAGTCGGTGAGCGGGTACTCAACATCGGATTTTTTGATCCTGCTCTTGGTGGTGATCCGGTACTGTACCAGCATCTTTTCTGGATATACTCTCATCCGGCAGTGTATATTATGATCTTACCGGCCATGGGCGTTATTTCTGAGATACTGCCTACCTTTGCCCGCAAATCTATTTTCGGGTACAAAGCCATTGTAGTATCCACCATGCTTATTGCCATTGTTGGCTATTTCGTATGGGGACACCACATGTACACCGCCGGCATGAGCAGTACCGCGCTGTTTGTATTTTCCTTCCTCAGTTTTCTGGTGGCCATCCCCAGCGCTATAAAGGTTTTCAATTGGCTTTCAACACTGTATAAAGGTTCAATTCGCATGGAACCCCCGTTTTACTGGGCAACTTCTTTCCTGTTCGTTTTTATGATAGGAGGTCTTTCCGGACTGGTGCTGGGTGCGCTGGCGACCGACATGCATGTGCACGATACAGCATTCGTGGTTGCGCATTTTCATTATATCGTATTCGGAGGCGTGGGATTTGCCTTTTTTGGCGCCATACATTACTGGTTCCCCAAAATATTCGGACGGATGTATGACAAGGGATGGGCAACAACCGGGTGGGTCGTTTTCTTTATCGGATTCCTTACACTGTATACACCCATGTTTTACCTGGGAATTGCCGGTATGCCCCGCAGGTATTTCGATTATCTTCCCCAGTTCCACGGTGGCAATATCCTGAGCAGCTTTGGTGCCATCATTATGGTTGCCGGTCTGGGTATTATTATCATTAACCTATTCCGTTCCGCGCGGTATGGCCCGAAAGCCGAAATGAGTCCCTGGGGTGGAACCACACTCGAATGGACTGTTCCCAGTCCCCCTCCGCTGGAAAATTTCGAAAATATCCCCACGGTGACCCACAGACCATATGATTACAGCAAAAAATAAACTTAATGTCGCAAACGGCCACGCACGCTGAACATTTTGATGCCACAGCCTCAAAGATCGGGATGTGGTTGTTCATCTTCACCGAACTTCTTCTTTTTGGAGGATTGTTCATCGTTTATTCTGTCATCCGGTTCAGCAACCAGGTAGCTTTTCACCTGGCTGCTGAAGAACTCAGTGTTTCCATGGGAGCTGTTAACACTGTTCTGCTTCTGATCAGCAGTATGACCATTGCCATGTCGGTTTCATCTGTTCAGTTCGGGAATAAGAAACTCACCCTTTTCCTGATCAGCATCACCATATTAATCGGACTTGTATTTCTCGTAAATAAGTATTTCGAATGGTCGACAAAAATTGAGCACGGTTTGTACCCTGGTTCATCGGTTTTACAAGGATTCGGGAACGGTGACACCCTGTTTTTCGGGCTTTACTTTTTTATGACCGGATTACATGCCCTGCATATTATTGCCGGGATCAGCATTTTAGCCTGGGTTCTCAAAAGAGTTGCAGATGACAACATCCATGCCGGGCATTTTGTGCATCTCGAAAACGGTGCCCTTTACTGGCATCTTGTGGATGTGATCTGGATATTTCTTTTCCCCCTGTTCTATCTGATTTCATAAACCTGATAACTCATGAGCAACCCCGGAGAAAACCATATTGTTCCTTACCGGATATATATTTACATCCTGGTTACCCTGCTGACTCTTACCGGCTTGTCGATACTGGTCACCTCGTTTGAACTTGGGCCGCTGGCTGTTAGTGCTGCATTGCTTTTTGCGACTATAAAAACCACACTGGTATTTATGTATTTTATGCACCTGAAATTTGACCAGCCGGTGTATGCCATTATGGTTTTGGTAGTTTTGTTTGTATTTATTGCTGTAATAGTGGTAACATTTCTGGATTATAGTTTCAGATAAAACGATTCTATATGTTTTCAAACCTGTCAAACCTTTCCCAGGGAGTAGATACTGCTTTTCTGGTGATCCTGTCGGTATGTATTTTTTTCCTGATTGGTCTTACCATTGTGCTTATCCTGTTTATTTACAAGTACAATGAAAAAAGGAATCCTGTTGCCTCACACATCGAAGGGAACGATAAGCTTGAAATTGTCTGGACCGTGATCCCTCTTTTACTGGTAATTGCCATGTTCTGGTTTGGCTGGACAGGCTGGAAGCCTCTGTATGAAGATCCTCCCGAGGGCGCAATGCCTATTAAAACCACTGCACGGATGTGGAGTTTCAGCTTTCAGTATGAAAACGGGAAAAGAATGGATACGCTTATTGTGCCGCAGGGGAAGGCAGTAGTGTTGGATCTCATGTCGGTTGATGTGATCCATAGCTTTTATGTTCCCGCTTTTCGCCTAAAGCAGGATATGATTCCCGGAAAAGAGATGAAGGTCTGGTTCATTGCCAACTCACCGGGGAATTATGACATTTTCTGCGCTGAGTATTGCGGTCTGCAGCATTCAGGAATGTATACGGCAGTTAAAGTGCTGCCGCAGGATAAGTTCGACAGCTGGTACATAGATACCACCGCCGCACCATCCGTACCCGGGGCTGCACCTGCCATGGCAGGAGCAACCCTGATTCGTACCCTGGGCTGCATTGCCTGTCATTCAACAGATGGAACGGTTATGACAGGCCCTTCTTTCAAGGGTGTATTCGGTCATGAAGTAACCGTTGTCACTGCCGGAAAAGAAAGAACCCTTGTAATTGATGAGGCCTATATCAAAAAATCCCTGCTGGAGCCCAACGCGGATCTGGTTAAAGGATTCAATGCCAATTTAATGCAAACCTACAGGGATCAGCTTACCGATCAGGAAATTGAGGATATTATCGAATATATTAAATCATTGTAATAATCCCTGCGAGAGTTCGAAACCCTCACAGGGATTACTATTTATTTCCCCGTCAGACTTTTTATCACATCAATTTCATCCTGTTTATACGGCGTACCATCCTGTCTGAAAATATCATGGAACCACAATTCCGGTTCCGACCCGTCGGGTATGGGTGCATCCCAGGCATAAATGGTATTGGATTTCCCCGAAACCAGACCCCAGTTTATGGCTCCGATATTTTCCGCTTTCAATATGGGCATGATGTTATCGAACCTGCTGTTGTGTTTTCGGGCCATGTATTCGGTGCAGATGAGAGGCTTACCGTATATCCGCAGTGAGTCAATGGTCTGACGGTGCAGGGTATCGTTGCTGTACTGGTGATAGGTGATCACATCGGAATTTTCCAACTGGAATTTGTTCAGGTCCCCCAATTTGGCGTTCCAAACTCCGACTGAAAGCGGCTGGGATGGGTTCACCTCGCGTCCCCAGTGGAAGACCTTATTCAACAGGTTCATGGATCGGTTTCCGTAAGCGGAATTCCCGGGTTCATTATACAGATCCCAAAATACAATCCGGTTATCCTGTGAAAAAGCGTTCAGTACATCTTTCACGTACTTTTCAAGCACAATAAAAAGGGTGGTATCCTGGTGAAGCAGGTCTCCCGGATCACGCACCCAGCCCGAATTGTGGATACCGGGCTTTGGGTCCGGCTGTTTTCCTGCCTGGTAGGTAGGATTCCAGCAATCATCAAAGAATACAAAAATTGTTTTTATTCCATGTTTATTGGCAATAGTAAGATATTGGTCCATGCGGTCCTTAAATCCGGCTGAATCAATTTCCCAGGCCAGGTGGTGCAGGTAAACCCGCATTGCATTCATCCCTATAGATTTAGCCCAGCCCAGTTCCCTGTTAATGGTTGTTGAATCGAACGATTCAGCCTGCCACATTTCGAGCTGGTTAATGGCTGTACTGGGTAAAAAATTGCTGCCCCTCAGCCAGCCCTGTTGCTGATACCAGGCGTTGGCCTGTTCTTTGGTCCAAACATCGCGGATCTTAACTTCCACCTGGTTGTTGCAAGCTTGGAGAACAAGCATGAACACAGCGGTAAAAACTACTCTTGAAATTTTCATTGTCAGAATTTTTTTTATAAATGTATGTACTTTTTATTGAATAAAATCTCAGGGGTTGAAATCCGGAAAAGAAACTGCCCTGATAATTGTTAACCTGTATGTGAAAAAGTTATTTTACTGTTGAACCGGTACCCCAAACCCTGTCCGGAAGCGGTCCCATGTTCAGTTTCAACTCGCCGCCATTCATCAGCACATCATGCGAAAACCAGGGTTCATTCAGGGGTTTACCATTGAGGGTAGCATGTTGGATGTATTTGTTGGTATCTGAACAACCGGGGGCCAGAACTGTAAATTTTTTACCATTCGTAAGATTCAGAGTGATCTTTTCAAAAACAGGACTGCCGATAGTATACATTGGCAAACCCGGAACAACCGGATAGAATCCCATGCATGAAAACACCACGAATGCCGACATTCCTCCTCCATCCTCATCACCGGGAATTCCAGATTCATTGTCGGGGAACCAGGAATCGAGCAGCATCCTGATCTTTTTCTGGGTCTTCCAGGGTGAACCGGTAAAATTATAAAGGTAGGGGATGTGAAAACTGGGCTCGTTTCCCATGGAAAATTGTCCTACAATACCCGTAAAATCAGGGAATTTTGCCCAATTCGCATATTTGCTCCTTCCAAGATCCTCACGGAACAATTGATCCAGTTTGTCTTCAAAGGCCTTCTTTCCTCCCATCAGGCCAATCAATCCGGGAATATCATGCTGCACCTGCCACAAATAGGTCCATCCATTATTCTCATCATAATAATCACGACCTCCCATGCCACCGTCAAACTTCGGATCAATATCTATCCAGTTCCCATGCATGTCCTTCGGTAAAAAGAATCCCCGGTCCTCCCGGTAAAGGTTCCTGTAATTCCGGCTACGCGAATGGAATAACTCATAATCGGCCATATTGCCCAATTCCTTTGCCATGATGGCAAGTGCCCAGTCGTCATAACTATGTCCCAGTGTAACGGCTACCGACTGACGTTTCTCGAATCCGTCGACAAGGGGTACTGTTTCTTTTTCACCCGGTTTCAGAGCCGGGTAATACCGGTGCTGGTAATAAAAAGAATCCAGGGAACAGGCGGGTCCGTTCCGCCAGGGCAGCATGGTAGCCTGCAGGGCGTTTTTCTTCATGCCCTCGTAGGCCTTTTTGATATCATAATTTCTGATCCCTTTGGACCAGGCATCAGCGATCATAATGGTGGAATGAAATCCGTTCATGCATGGTGTATCTTCCCAAAGAACCGGAAAGGTAGGCATCCACCCACCCTGCTCATACATCCGGATATATGAGGCGATCATATCGGCTTCCATATCCGGCTGCAGAATGAATCTTAACGGATGCAGTGCCAGATAGGTATCCCAAATCCAGTCATCGGTGTAAAAAGGCCTGTCAGCCTGATGAACCATCCTGTCATAATTGCTGTAGTAATGTCCGTCCTCAGTTATATCTACCATCCTTTCATAACAACGGTACAATGCCGTATAGAAGGTGCGTTTACGCGATTCCGTGCCGCCTTCCACTTCAATCTGACCCAATACCTTATCCCATGACTGTTTCGCCCTGTCCCTCATTTCATCAAAACCCCATCCCGGGATCTCCTGTTCCAGGTTCTTCCTGGCCTGCTCCGCACTAATGAATGAAATGGCATATTTAAACCCGATCACAGTTGTTTCATCAGGCCAGGTCATTATTCCCTCATCCCTTCCGTCCTCCTGCGGACTGGATCTGAATATTCCATTTATGCTAAACTGCCCGTAAACCCAGGCTTTCATCCCATGGAAATTCTCCTCCCCGGTAACAATTGTTCCCGAAGGATTTTCCCATTTCCCCTGGTTTGCAATCCGCAAAAAAAGACATTTTGGACCCGGCGCCTGAAAATTGATGCGAAAATATCCGGTTTTTGCTCCCGGTGTAAATTCTATCGTAGTATTGTAATCTTCCAGCCATTCAGAGTAATAATAAGGCGTGGAAATTTCCATTTCCCTGTCCCATGCCGAAACCGGGTCATTATCACCGGCTAATGTTCCCGTAAACGGCAAGATGCCAAATAAATGCCCCTGGCGATGGGACGAAAGGGTTAACGGGAAGGTGGTGATCTGATCATCCAGGTAATCCTTTCGCCCTGGGTATGACCGGATCATCTGGTTGGGGAGCTGAACGGTGGGGCGGGTGGGTTCAAGAATAAGTCCCACTCCTCCGATATTCGGATCCACCCAGGATACAGGCTCCTGTGCCGAAACGATACCGGATGCAACGCACAGTGCAATGAAGATTAATCCAGCGATCCTGCTTATCATATTTATTTTTTTAGTGTTTATTTCTAAAATTTATAACTTTTAACTTTTAACTTTTAACTTTTCACTCTCTTTTCCTCCTCCTCGCGTACGCAAGTATCAATCCCAGCACTATGGAAAGGTATGCTGCCACGATTATCCTGTATTCCGCCGGCAGCATAAAGTTAATTGTCTGCACGGGTATCCAGAAGAACGGAATTGTTTTGCCAACCACAAACCGCATGAATTCCTTCCAGTCGATTTGGGCAACTACAATCAGCACGGTTGGTTTCTTGCCTGTGACATGCCAGTCGGTGTAAGTATCGGAAATCCTGTGAGCAGCCATAAAAACCGGCGCAAAGGTAAGGTTCAGCATGGTGCTGGTAAAGAAAGCCTGCAGGAATCTTCCGGTCCAGCCGGTCGCGCCGGGCAGCAATCCATTGGTAGTGGCTCCGGCCACGCCCTCATAAAAAAGACCGAACATCAGCACAATGCTCATGCCAACAACTCCCCATACAAAGGCTTTGTATCCCATTCCCAGGGGTTTGCACCATGAACCGCTGATCAGACGGAGTGTCAGGAGCTCGCCCATGGTGGCGAGGATAGCAAATTTGATGAATCCCATCACGTATGGATGGGAGATGGTGACCTGAATAAATATCCGGCGAAGCTCCGGCACGATTAAAAATGCACTTACCCCGCACAGCATGGCAATCCACAACACATCACCCTTCTTGACCATAGGTAAGATAATTATCCCTTCAATAATACAAAATATCTTTCATATTGCGTCAGAAATCTGTTAGCGCATAACCACCCCGGGTAATGCGCCAGGAATGGGCCCTGGGTAAAAAGGTTATGCAATATGGTGATCCATGCATTCTACCAGGTAGGGATGGTTTTTGGGGACAAGCGGGGCCGAGGCAAGTGCCCGGATGATGATAAGGGTGAAAAGGCCTGCGTATCCGAGGAAGGTCCCGATCTCGATGAGACTGAAATTGTTTGTTCCGGTCACACCGGGAAAGATCTGCAGGTACAGGTCAATCCAGTGTCCTGCAATTAGAAGGATAATGATGGGAACAACTACCTTTAATCGCCGTGCAGGCTTTTTGGGCATAAGTATGGCAAAGGGGATGAACCAGTTGATAATGATATCGGCCCAGAAAAACATTTTCCACTGCCCTTCCCAACGCACGGCATAATATATGGTCTCTTCGGGTATATTCCCGTACCAGATAAGCATGAACTGGGCAAACCACAGATACCCGTAAATGATTGACAACATGAAAATATAGGAGGAGAAATCCTGTAAATGATTGCGGTTAAAAAAGGTAAAATGTCCCTGTTTGTGGAGGATAATTACAATCAGCAGTATCAGGGCAGCCCCGCGGTAAAAGGCTGCCGCAAAATTCTTGAAAGCAAAAATAGTGCTGTACCAATGGGGATCAATCGACATAAGCAAATCGAAACAGGCAAGTGAAAATGTTACGGCCAGGAGAAAAATGTAAATCCTTGAGTAAAACTCACTTTTTTGAAAATATTTCAATCCTCCCTCGAGGTCTTCCCGGAGTGACAACCTGCGAAGAAACCGCGTCATGATGATCCAGCAGGTGAAATACACCACCAGGCGGATCATGAAAAAGGGTATGTTCAGAAAAGGACTTTTGTGCTGCAGAATTTCATCGGTGCTAACGGCCTCTTCGTGTGACCAGTGATACAGTGTGTGCAGGGCAAAATACAGGACCAGGAAAAAGATAGCGGCAACAGGAATGTAAGAAGCAATGGCTTCGGGCACGCGCTTAAAACCGGCGGACCATCCCGATTGGGTAATGTATTGCAGGGCCATAAAAAAAGACGCTCCGATTGCCAGGGCAAGGAAAAAGTAATTGTTGAGCAGGTAATTGGCCCAGGTTTGCTCGGGGTGGTTGATAAATCCAAAAACAAATGTAATTATACCTGTTGCAATCAGGACGTAGCAAAGGTAATTCAACCATGGAGCCACTTTCAGGTTATCTTTCATCTTAAATCTTTTATCCTTGTTCTTTGTTCCTTGTTCTTTGATCTTCAGTCTTTAATCTTCCATTTGCAATTGTCTGACATACATTACAATCTTCCACCTGTCTTCCGGCCTGATCTGCGAGCCATGGGCCATCATTACACCCTGCCCTACCGTTATCACATGATATATCTCCCCATCGGGGACCTTCATCATTTTCTCATTTACCAGGGAAGAAGGTTTGAAGGGATACAAGCCGGTGGAAAACAATTGCCCGTTTCCGTCAGCCATACTGCCGTGACAGGTTAAACAGTAGATCCTGTAAGCAGTTTCGCCGCGCTTCAGGTTCTCCTCATTTACCGACAGGGGATTTAACAGTTCATTACCGGCGATCATCCTGTCCGTATCATTTTTCTCATAAGGATACGGGATCATTCCCACCGGAATGGTTCCTTCTACCGGCTCGCGTAACGTTGTGCCATCGCCAAAATTCGGATTGTCGGAATAGGTCTCATACGCCTTGGAATAGTACATATCAGGAAAGTAATCATAGCCCGGATCATTGTTCGTACGGTCGCACGATATGAGCCACAGGGAAATTAATATTACGTATAATACGGATGGCTTCATACAGTTCTATTTTTCATATATTTCCTCAGCCTCCGCTTGTGTGAGCGAGGCATACAGCTGGTCACGGTTCACCTTACCGGCATCAAATACCATGATAAATTTGTCATTGGTTACCCGTTCATCAATGATCTCTGCCTTTTTAAACGGATATATCTTTGCCCGTATGGAGAAGGTGAGCAGGGTGAAGATGGTTACAATAAGGATGATGAGAACAAGGGTAACAGTTATAAAAGAAGGAAATGCATTAAAGGGCTTTCCTCCGTAATTGAGGGGCCAGTCGATCACCGCTGTATAATACAAAAATGCCAGTACGGCAATCCCGCCGAAGAAACCATAGAACCAGGAAGCCCAGCTAAGCCTGGACCTCCTTTTCAGGGCTCTCAGGGCCTCGTGCACCGGATAGGGAGTATAGATCTCTTCAGGTTCAATGTTTTCCGCCTGAAGCATGCAAAGAGCATCCATCAGTGAATCTTCGCTGCCAAACACCCCGACAATAGCTTTTTTTGTTGAATTCATTGGTCATCCGGTTTTAATTCACCCATTCCGTGTTCCCTTTCGTTGTGCTTAAGTACACTTTTCACCTCATGAATGGCAATCATGGGGATATACCTGAAAAATAAAAGTATAGCCGCAGAAAAAAGCCCGATCGTACCTATATAAATCCCAACCTCAATATGGGAAGGATGGTAGCTGACCCAGGTGGAAGGCAGGTAACTCCTGCTCAGCGAGGTTACAACTATATTAAACCGCTCAAACCACATTCCCAGGTTAATGATCAGGGATATAACGAAGGCAATGGAAAGATTGCTCCTGATCTTTTTCGACCAGAACAGCTGTGGTATAATGGCATTGCAAATGAACATAGCCCAGAATTGAAAAGCATATTCCCCGGTCACCCGGTTTTTAAATATCAGGAATCCTTCGTATTCATTACCGGAATACCAGGCCAGGAATAACTCGGTAAGGTATGCTGTGCCCATGATCAGAGAAACAAAAACCAGAATCCGGGCAATGGCATCCAGATGCCTGTCGGTTACATAATCCCCGAAATGATAGATCTTCCTGATCAGGATCATCAGGGTCATCACCATGGCAAAACCTGAGAAAATAGCACCTACAACAAAATAGGGCGGGAAAAGCGTGGTGTGCCATCCCGGTATCACCGATGAGGCGAAATCGGTGGACACGATGGAATGCACCGAGACCACCAGTACGGCAGCAATGCCTCCCAACACAAATCCGGTGGACTCATAACGCATCCATTCACGCGATGAACCTGTCCATCCAAAGCTCAGCACACTGTATACGGCTTTCTTAATCCTGGTAGCGGCTTTATCCCTGATGGTGGCAAAATCAGGGATCATTCCCAGGTACCAGAACGAAGCGGAAATCAGCAGGTAAGCCGAGATGGCAATAAAGTCCCAGAAAAGCGGAGAATTGTAATTCACCCAAAGTGGTCCGCGTGTATTCGGATACGGTGCAATAAAAAAGAATAGCCAGGGACGCCCCATGTGAATGAGCGGAAATAGTGCCGCACAGAGCACGGCAGCTACCGTCATTGCTTCAGCTGCGCGGTTGATGGATGTTCTCCAGGTTTGTCTGAGCAGGAGAAGAAATATTGAAAACGCGGTTCCGGCATGACCTATACCGATCCACCATACGAAGTTGACGATCTCCCAACCCCAGCCAACCGAATTATTTACATTCCAGGTTCCGATCCCTACTGTAAAGGTCATATACAGGGCATAAGCACCGTAAACCAGCATCAGTGAAGCGATGAACATTCCGGCATACCACCATTTCCCGGGCTGGGAACCTACCGGAGCAATGATATCATCCGATACCTGCGACAGTTTCTTATTTCCCAGGACCAGGGGGCCTCTTATTTCGGTTGCATAACTCATCAATCCTGATAATTAGGTTTGTTTGTTGCGTATCTTGGTAAGATAACCTACCGAAGGCAATGTATGCAGCTCTTCGAGCAGGTAATAATTCCGTTCGTTCTTAAAATTACCTGTCACTGTATTACCCGGGTTATTCAGGTCGCCAAATACGAGGGCTTTGGCGGGACATGCCTGGACACAGGCCGTTTGAACCTCTTCACCGTTAAGCACCCGGTTTTCCAGTTTTGCGGTAAGCTTTTTCTCCTGGATCCGCTGCGCGCAGAATGAACATTTTTCAACCACTCCTCTTTCCCTCACGGTAACATCGGGATTCAACACCAGGCGACCGAGGTCGGAATTCGCATGATAATCGAATTTCGGATTTTGAGCGTACTGGAACCAGTTGAATTTACGTACTTTATACGGACAGTTATTAATACAGTATTTTGTGCCAATGCAGCGGGTGTAGGCTACCTGGTTAAGACCCTCGTTATTATGCGGTGTGGCGGATACAGGGCACACATTCTCACAGGGAGCATTGTCGCAATGCATGCACATCACCGGCTGATGAACCACATCTGGTTGTTCGGGATTGCCGGTATAGTACCGGTCGATCCTTATCCAGTGCATAATGCGGAATTTCGATACCTCGGTCTTGCCAACCACCGGAATGTTGTTTTCTGCCTGGCAGGCAATCAGGCAGGCCCCGCAACCGGTGCAGGAATTTAGATCAACCGACAGTCCCCAGTGGAATCCGTCGTATTTGGGTTCTGCATACAACGAAACATGCTTCTTTTCGATCTCCTGATGTAATTCATTGCCGGCGGCGGGATCCCTGTGATATTCCTCCAGGGTGGTCTCCCGTACTATCGGCCTTCCATCGAGTTCACCAAAGATCTGGCTCCGGGCAACCGTGTGTTTCTGCCCTTTCTTTGTGAAAGTTACAACAGAACCCCCCGGTTGAAAATTACCACCGGCAAGATGCATTAACGGAAAAGCATTCACTCCCAAACCGTCAGCTACCTTGCCGGAATTTTTCCGGCCGTATCCCAGTGCAATGGAAATGGTACCAAAGGCCTGTCCGGGCTGGATCATCACCGGGATATTCATGTTCCCGTTTATTTCAATGAGATCGTAATCTTCCAGTCCGTTTTCGGCAGCGAATTTAGGTGATACAGCTGCATAATTTTCCCACACTGCCTTTGTAACCGGGTCGGGCATTTCCTGGAGCCATGGATTATTTGCATGCCGACCGGTGCCCAGGGCAACCGACTGGTATAAATGTACCTCAATTCCCTCGCTTGTTAAGGGATTGCTTTCGGGGACCACCGGTTTCATCGACGGATGCCCGCCGGGTGTAATCCCGGGATCAAAAACTCCCTGCTGGAGTGTATTTACCCAAAAATCATAAAACCTGTTTTTCTCTTTTTGCCGGGGGAACAGGTTCTGTTCCCAGTATTTTTTCAGATAATCCTTGTAGCCGGTAAGGTTCCCGGACCATCTCAGCAGGGATTCTTCCCACTGCCGTGTATTGAAAACCGGGTTGATAAGCGGTTGCTGTATTCCGAAATGATCCTTTACCGGTTCGGCATCTCCCCAGCTTTCGAGATAATGGTTTGCCGGGCAAACATAACTGCTCATGGCGGATGTCTCGTCAGCAGCAACAGAGAGCGAAACTGTAAGGCCTGTTTTCTGCATCCCGCTGATGAACTTTTCAGCATCCGGATAATGGTATACCGGGTTGGTGTTTACCAGCAACAGGGCGTCTACCGTACCGGCATTCATATCTTCCACCAGCTTCACCATCTCCGGGTCAATACCCCTGCGCAGGTAAACCGGCCGGGTAATATCAATTGTATTGCCGTAATTATCCAGGGTGTAATTTATCTGGTTGACCAGTAGCTGGATATCCGTATCATTTGATCCGCATACAACAAGGCTTTTGCCTCTTTTCGAAAGTAATTCACCGGAAAGTTTTGCAACCGGCCCGGAAGCAGCCGTTGTGCCGGAGGATTCGGTACCGGTAAGGGAAGCGAGCAGCGCAGCAAGCAAAGCTTTTTCTTCCGAAGGTTTTATGGGGTACCGCTCATCCGCATTGGATCCGGTAAGGCTCATCCCGGTTTCAAACTGAATATGCCGGCTGATGTCAGCCTGTTTATCCTTCAGCTTCCTGGCGGCAGCATACCGGGTTGTGAATTCCACCGGGGAGATCCAGGTGCCCAGGAAGTCGGCTCCAAAACTTACAATAAGTTCAGCCTTATCAAAGTAGTAGGAAGGCAGCGCTCTGATCCCGAAACCCAGCTCATTGGCAAGCAACATTCCTGAACACGACGCTGTGTCGCAGGTAATGTGTCCGGTTCCCGGGAAGGTGTTCAAAAACCCGTTGATGGCATTGGCTGCAGCCGGACTTATAATCGATGAGGTCAGCAACACAATACGGCCGCCACGTGCGCTGATTTCCTTGAATCCAGCGGTTATTTCCGAATCGGCAGTTTCCCATGAAACCTCTTTCCCGGATTTTAGCGGGGTCTTATATCTATCGTCATCGTATAAACTCAGCACCGATGCCTGCACCCGTGCGCTGGTCCCACCCAGGGTAAGGGAACTCATTGGATTGCCTTCGATCTTTATGGGTCTTCCGTCACGGCTTTTTACGAGCACACTGCAAAACTCTTCCCCATCGAAATAGGAAGAGGCATAATATTCAGATTTCCCCGGCGTGATCTCCTCCGGTTTGATCAGGTATGGGATAGCTTTGTGGATTGGTTTTTCACAACTGTTCAGCACAGTCCCGAGCACAGTACTGAATCCGGCCAGCTTCAGAAAATTCCTGCGGCTGGCATGCATGGTTGCACTACCCTCCAGCAAAGAAATAACGTCTGAATTGTGCTTTAATTCAGAAGCTGCTTCCCTGTTCCTTACGAATTCGCCCGGCTTCAGTTCACGAATGTGCTGATAATATTTTTTTTCTTTACTCATAATTTTCTTAGCCTTTGGCCCATAGCTCAACTCCTAAAACCTGTAATCTTTACTCTTTGTTCTTGGTTCTTGGTACTTTTATCTTTTATCTTTTATCTTCGATCTAATAATGGCATTTCATACAATCCGTCCCACCCACCATTTCAACCGTCACCGAACTTATCTCCCCGCTTTCCAGCTTCTTTCTCAGCTCCCCGTAATTTTCATAAAACTTGTTATCGTGGAACCGGACTTCCGTATTGCGATGACAATCGATGCACCAGCCCATGGACAGGTCGGGGACCTGCGTGATCCGGTCCATTTGTTCAACCGTGCCGTGACAGGTCTGGCATGAAATCTTGCCTGCACCTACATGCTGGGCGTGACTGAAAAAAGCATGGTCGGGCAGGTTGTACACCCTGGTCCATTCAATGGGCTTTTTGCTATCTACCGCAGCAAAAATCTTGTTGATCTCAAACCTTCCCGAACGGGTGCCGTCGCGTACCACCATATGGCAGTTCAGGCAGACGTTCGCCGAGGGTATTCCGGCTGATTTACCAAACTCGGCTGTACTGTGGCAATACAAACAATCAATGCCATTCTGGCCTGCATGTACCATATGGGAGAATTTAACGGGCTGATCGGGCTCATAACTTTCTGACCGTCCCAGGGCGATGGATTCTTCCACAATAACTTTTGTGATAAATACTGCAGTTGCAATCAGAACTGCCGCGTGGATAACTCTGTACCGGATTTTCCTGAACCATACCAGGTCGAGGAAAACCAATAAAAACAATAGGGAAAGTCCCGAAAAGTATACCAACCGGTTGATCACCGATCTGGGTTCATATCCGCCCTGCTCATAATAATCCATCATGTAGCCCTTCAGTTTTACCAGCTGGTCATCTGTAAGGTTTGTATATCCGGTATGGGCAATGGAAAGCCTTTTACCAACGGGGGAATGTAAAACATTCTTCAGGTCCTCCAGGGTTTTTGTATGACCGGCAGAGGCTATTTCAAATGCGGAGGGACTCCAGTTAAACTGTCCGGTTGGTTTGATGCTGTGACAGGAGACGCAGGATTCCTGGCCAGCCTGTTCCCTGATCAATCCATAGAACAATCTTTCCCCTGTTTTCAGATCATTGTGTGTTAAATGGTACACCGTGTCGGACCCCTGAATGGTAATCCCGGAAGCAACTTCCGCAGGGTACAAGGGTGTAAAAGCAAGGAACGATAAAATAACGGAAAGCAAGAAAAGTCTTTTTCTTTTGGTGGAAATGAGACAAACAAAGTAAAAAAAAACCATACAAATATTGTTAGTTAGTCATCTGAAACCGACAATCAGAACCAGATCCCAATTACATGTTATTTCCGGTTTCTCAAAAGTAAAAAAAAGCAACCAGTTTTTTAAAGATACTATAAATTAGAAATAATTTAAAAAGAAAAATACATATGACTAATATGTGACCGGTTACTCATAGTTTTTATTTTAAGAAAAGCAGGTTTATTCTCCCGACACCCTCTTCAAATCCTCCGGTGTATCTATGCCAACGCTTTCACAGGTGGTGGTTCGTACGGAAATGCGGTAACCGTTTTCGATCCACCGCAGTTGTTCCAGTGATTCGGCCATTTCGAGGGGCGATTGGGGTAGTCGGGTGATCTCAAAAAGCACGGGTTTCAGAAATCCGTACAGGCCGATATGCAAATAATAGGTATGGGAGGATAACCAAGATTGCATCTCCTTTCCCCGCAGGAATGGTATGGTGGAGCGACTGAAATATATGGCTTCGCTGTTGTTGTTCATTACAACCTTTGGCCTGTTTGGATCAAACAGGTCGGTTTCATTACCTGCCAATTTTACGAGTGTGGCTATCTGCGTTCGCTCATCCGAGAAACACGATTTGACAAGTTCCAGCTGCTCAGGTTCAATAAAAGGTTCATCACCCTGGATATTAAGAACTGCGTCGAAACGCTCACCCCTGTCACGTTCAACCAGCCTGACAGCTTCCGCACACCGGTCGGTTCCACTTCTGTGGCTGGCTGAGGTCATAACCGCATTACCCCCGAAGGACTGCACGGCCTTGAAGATACGTTCATCATCCGTGGCGACACAAACCACATCCAGTGCCCTGGAAGCCTGCTCGTAAACACGCTGTACCATAATCTTTCCGCGGATATCAGCCAAAGGTTTTCCGGGAAACCTTGTGGAGGCATATCTTGCAGGAATAATCCCGATAAATTTTTTCTCCGGGTTCATAGAAACATGAATTTTTGACAGATGCAAATTACTAAAAAACCATTAATATTGTAATTTTGTCATAGTTTTAAAAAGGAGAAATTTACGGTAGTATAATGGATAAACCTGATATCCTGAAAATCAAGCAACGATTTGGAATAATTGGTAATTCAGAAGCGTTGTCGCGTGCAATAGATATTGCCGTGCAGGTGGCGCCCACCGATTTGTCGGTTCTGATCATGGGTGAAAGCGGCGTTGGAAAAGAAGCTATACCGCAGATCATACACCAGTTCAGTGCGCGGAAACACGGTTCATATATTGCCGTCAATTGTGGTGCCATACCCGAAGGAACCATTGACTCGGAGTTGTTCGGACATGAGAAAGGATCCTTTACGGGTGCTTATGAAAGCCGGAAGGGATATTTTGAAGTGGCCGGCGGAGGTACGATATTTTTGGATGAAGTTGCCGAATTGCCGTTGTCCACACAGGTAAGATTGCTGCGTGTATTGGAATCCGGGGAATTTATCAGGGTAGGATCTTCGAAAGTAATTAAAACCGATGTCAGGGTGATTGCCGCCACCAATGTTGATGTACCCAATGCCATCCAGCACGGGAAATTCCGTGAAGACCTGTTTTACCGTCTCAGCAGTGTTCCCATTGAAATTCCGCCTTTACGGCACCGAAGGGAAGATATACCGCTTCTTTTCCGCAAGTTCGCGGTTGATTTTGCCGAGCGGAATCGCATGCCGTCCATTTCCCTTACCGAGGAAGCGCAGGAAATTCTGTCCAACTATCGCTGGCCTGGCAACATACGGCAGCTGAAAAACATTGCGGAGCAAATTTCCATCATCGAAGAAAAACGGCTTATCACCACCGATGTAATACGCTCCTACCTGCCCGACTATGCCGAGTCGAAACTACCTGCCCTGCTCGATTCGGTGGATAAGAAAACTTTTGCCTCCGAGCGTGAGATACTTTATAAGATCCTGTTTGATATGCGCAGTGATATGAATGAGCTGAAGAAACTGGTACATGAAAACCTGCATAAGAATCTTACCGAAGGTGAAATGCATCCGGGCGGTTCGCATGTAATCCCCAAGTATGTTCACGATGTGGAACCGATCGTACCGGAGGAAAAGGCATCCAGGAAATTTGACATGCACCGCGATGTCATGGAGGATATTCAGGACACCCAGGAAATTGTTGAGGAATCGCTATCCCTGGCTGACAAGGAAATTGAACTGATAAGAAAAGCACTTGACCGGCATAACGGAAAGCGAAAATATGCTGCCGGGGAACTGGGCATTTCTGAAAGGACCCTGTACCGCAAAATTAAAGAATATAATATCGAATAGTTCATGATGTATTGCAAAGGAACCGGAAAGCTTATGGTTATTCTCCTGGTTGCGTCCTGCTGCGTAACCAGTATGTCATGTTTCACACTCAAGTATTCCACAACCGGTGCATCAATACCTCCCGAAGCTAAAACTGTTTCGGTGCAGTATGTCGAAAATCAGGCGCGTAATGTGGAATCGGGATTAAGCCAGCAGGTCACCGATGCCCTGAAGGATTATATCCAGTCCAATACCAGTCTCATTTTGATTACCGGTACCGGTGATATTGATTTTGAAGGGGTTATTACAGGTTTTGAAGTAAGACCCGCTGCCATTGTATCCGGGGATGAAGCTGCAAGGAACAGGTTCACCATTACCATGAAAGTGAAATTTACCTGCGATGTCAAGCCCGACCTTGATTTTGAAAGCAGCTTCTCACGTTATGAGGATTACGATTCAAATCTTGATTTTGAAACGGCTAAGGCAAACCTTACGGAAGACATAATAAAACTGCTCATCGAAGATATTTATAACAAAGCCTTTGTAAACTGGTAGTAAGCTGATACCATGCAAAAAGAAGAACTGCTGTCATACATCCGCAATCCCGGCAAGCTCGACGGTGAAACGCTCAGTAAAATACTGGCCATCAGGAAGCAGTATCCTTTCTTCCAAACGGTACAGCTGCTCGTGGTAAAGAACATGCATTTGCTGGGTGATCCCGGTTTTCAGACTGAAATTGAAAACACTTCTGCCTATGTAACCGATCGCAGGGTTTTGTACGAGCTGATCTACCCGCTCGAAAGTACACCTGTACCCGAAACAACAGCAGAAAAAGAATCTGATGCTGAAACGGAACCCGTTGCTGAATCAGAACTTCTTACTGAATCAGAACCTGTAGCTGAAACATTGTCTGTTCCGGAAGAGTCCGTCCTGCCTGAAGATATACCCGTGATGCCGGTGGATGAACCGGAAGAGAAACACGAAAAAACATCCTTGCGGGATAATATTTCAAATCTCCTGTCCCTGCAACTGGAAGAACTTGAACTGTTAGATCCCGAAGAATCAGAACTTGTTCCCGAGATCGGGCTTGATATAGACAAATCCTACGGGCCATCACATGAATTGCTTACCCTTGAGACCGAATCACAGGAAGAGGAAATTCCCGGGACCGGTGAAACACATAGTTTCACCGGATGGCTGTCAGCAGTGGAACATCGCGGTGAGGACGGTGAAACAGCTCCGGCAGAACAGGCGCTCCCGGAGCCGGGAAGTGACAAAAACAATCTGATAGAGAAATTTATTGAGGAGAATCCCCGGTTGGTTCCACGTATGGATAATAAGCCGCATGTGGATATTTCCGAGAACAGTGTAAAGGAGCACGACGGTATTTTCACCGATACCCTGGCTAAAATATATGTCAAGCAGGGCTATTACAGCAAAGCGATTTTTGCTTATGAAAAATTAATTTTGAAATATCCGGAAAAAAGTGGTTACTTTGCGGGTCAGATCGAAGAAATCAAAAAGTTAATTAACAAACAGTAAATCAATTAATTATGTACGGTCTTATTACAGGTATAATTCTATTTGTGAGCATACTTCTCGTTCTCATTGTTCTTGTTCAAAACCCAAAGGGTGGCGGATTGGCTTCGAGCTTTTCATCGTCAAACCAGTTCATGGGTGTTAAGCGCACCACGGATTTTATTGAAAAAGCAACCTGGGGTTTTGCTGCAGCCATGGTAGTGCTAAGCATAATTGCAACCATGATACCCCGTGATGTTGAAAATGTGCGTCAATCAAAGATACAGGATCTGATTGAGAATTCGGCTATTGATCCGGAGAGACTGCCATCCTATCCCACAACACCTTCGGAACAGCCTGCCGGACAACAGGATCAGGATGAGTAGGTTCGTATCCGTGTAGTCTGTGACTACCCGAAATTGGACATAAGCAGTTGAAAACCAAAACGTGTCAGGTTGTCATAATAACTGACACTTTTTTTTCTCCCAATTTCCTGGTTTTTTTGTTGGTAAATATTTGATTAACTGTTCGTTTACCAGCCAATCCCAGGTTTTTCCTACAAGAGATCTTCTGAAATTATGTCAAAGAACTCTGAACAAAACACCAGGTATTGGGTTTGGCACAGAATTGGATAAAACCATATCGAAATTATAACCAGATGTTTAACTTAAAACTATAACTAATATGTCAGAAGTAAAGATCAAACCTTTAGCCGACAGGGTATTGGTGAAACCTCAGGAAGCTGAAGCCAAAACTGCAAGTGGAATTATTATTCCCGATTCCGCGAAGGAAAAACCCCAGCGCGGTAAAGTCGTTGCTGTAGGTTCCGGAACAAAGGACGATAAAATGGAAGTGAAAGTGGGCGATGTGGTTTTATACGGAAAATATTCGGGCACTGAAATTTCTGTTGACGGAAAAGATTACCTGATCATGAAACAATCAGACATTCTGGCAATAGTTTAATTAACACTTCTAATTGTAAATATTAAAAATCAATTTATATGGCAGCAAAAGTAATCAAATTTAATATTGACGCCCGTGATCAACTTAAAAAAGGCGTTGATCAACTGGCCAATGCAGTTAAGATCACCTTGGGACCCAAAGGCCGTAATGTAATTCTCGACAAGAAATTCGGAGCACCCGTAGTTACCAAGGATGGTGTTACCGTGGCAAAAGAAATTGAACTGGAAGAACCATTTGAAAATATTGGTGCCCAGCTGGTAAAGGAAGTTGCTTCAAAAACCAATGACGATGCAGGTGACGGAACTACCACAGCCACCGTTCTGGCGCAATCGATTGTAGCCGTTGGTCTTAAGAATGTTACAGCCGGTGCCAATCCGATGGACCTGAAAAGGGGCATTGACATCGCTGTTAAGTCAGTTATTGAAAACCTGAAAAAACAATCACACAGTATTGGTGATGATATTCAGAAAATTGAACAGGTTGCATCCATTTCAGCCAATAACGACCACAGTATCGGTAAGCTTATTGCCGAAGCCATGGACAAAGTTAAAAAAGAAGGTGTTATCACGGTTGAAGAAGCAAAAGGAACCGAAACCCACGTTGATGTGGTAGAAGGTATGCAGTTCGATCGCGGTTATATTTCCGCTTACTTCATTACCGATCCTGAGAAAATGGAAGCCGTGATGGAAAATGCTTATATCCTGTTATCGGACAAGAAGATCTCCACCATGAAGGACCTGCTGCCGATTCTTGAACCCATTGCACAACAAGGCCGTCAGTTACTTATCATTGCTGAGGATGTTGACGGGGAAGCACTGGCAACTATGGTTGTCAACAAACTCAGGGGATCACTGAAGATCGCTGCTGTAAAAGCACCCGGTTTTGGTGACAGAAGGAAAGAAATGCTCGAGGACATCGCCATCCTTACCGGTGGTGTAGTGATCTCCGAAGAAAAAGGACTCACCCTCGAAGGAGCAAAGCTCGACATGCTTGGAAAAGCTGAGAAAGTGGTAATTGACAAGGAAAATACAACTGTTGTGAACGGTGCCGGTGTTAAAAAGAACATCGAAGGCCGGATCAAACAAATCAAATCACAGATCGAAACCACCACTTCGGATTATGATAAGGAAAAACTTCAGGAAAGACTTGCCAAGCTGGCAGGTGGGGTTGCTGTTCTTTATGTTGGCGCTGCTTCTGAAGTAGAAATGAAGGAAAAGAAAGCCCGTGTTGAGGATGCACTCAGTGCAACCCGTGCTGCTGTTGAAGAAGGTATCATACCTGGTGGCGGTGTGGCTTATATCAGGGCCATCAAGGCTATTGAAAAGCTCACCGGTGATAACGAAGATCAGAATACAGGTATTTCCATAATCAGAAGGGCCCTGGAAGAACCTGCCCGTCAGATTGTCGAAAATGCAGGCCTCGAAGGTTCCGTGATCGTTCAGAAAATCAAGGAAGGTAAAGACGATTACGGATACAATGCACAGGACGACAAGTTCGAAATGTTGTACAAGGCCGGAGTTATCGATCCTACCAAGGTAGCCCGCGTGGCTCTTGAAAATGCGGCTTCTATTGCCGGTATGTTCCTCGCCACCGAATGTGTTGTGGCTGAGAAACCCGAAAAAGAAGCCCCTGCTCCCATGGGCGGACCCGGCGGAATGGGTGGAATGATGTAAAATGATGAAAAAAAAGAACCTCGCCAACGGCGGGGTTTTTTTTGGACATCCCATGGGATGTCCCTAAAAACTCTCGATCAATTTGAATCCTTTACCGTGTACATTGATGATCTGGACTTTCGGATCGTCCTTCAGGAATTTCCTGAGTTTGGCAATGTAAACATCCATGCTTCGGGCATTAAAATAATTATCATCCACCCATATTGTCTTCAGGGCAAAATTGCGGTCGAGTATGGTATTTTTATTGGCACACAACAATTTGAGAAGATCCGATTCTTTGGTTGTCAGCTTCTGTTCCGAATCTCCCTGTTTGAGCATCTGGGTATTGGGATAAAAAAAGTAGCTGCCAATCTTGTATTCGGTTTGCAGCATACCCGATGCATCCTTCTTTGTTCTGCGTAATACCGCCTCTACCCGGAAAAGAAGCTCTTCCATGCTGAAGGGTTTGCTGATATAATCATCCGCACCCGCTTTAAATCCCTCGATAATATCTTCTTTAAGCGATTTTGCCGTAAGGAAGATTATGGGAATTTCGGCATTTGTCATCCTGATTTCGCGGGCCAGCGTATACCCGTCCTTAACAGGCATCATCACATCCAGGATACACAGGTCATATGTATTTTTGATAAAGCTCTTATAAGCCTTTTCCCCGTTTATAAACCAGTCCGCATCATAAGATTTTACAATGAGGTATTCACGCAATAAAGTACCGAGGTTCTCATCATCCTCGGCCAGCAGTATCCTGATCTTTTGCTTGGTTTCCATAATCTTTCAGCGGTAAATATATTTTAAAAGTACTTCCTTCATAAAGCTCACTATCCAGGTCAATATGCCCGTGGTGTTCCTCAACGATCATCTTCACATAACTCAAACCCAGGCCAAAACCTTTTACGGTATGAACATTGCCGGTTGGAACCCGGTAAAACTTCTCAAAAATGCGTTTCTGTTCATTCCTGTTAATTCCTATTCCGTTATCACCTACTGAAATTTCAATAAAGCCGTTCTTATCTGCTGTTTCTATCCGTATTTCCGGGTTGCGGGTGCAATACTTTATTGCATTATCCAGGAGGTTCGACAATACATTTGTAAAATGCACCTGGTCAGCTTGCAGTATGAAGTTCTCAGCCATGAGCGACAAGGAAATTTTTCCGTTCCTGCTCCGGACCTGGATCGAAAAATTCTCGATGGCACTGGTAATGATCTCATGTATATTCACCTCACCAAGCCGTAATTTCAGCATCCCCTTGTCGAATACCGAAGTTTGCAGCACTTTTTCAACCTGATTACCCAACCTGCGGCATTCTTCGGTGATTATCTTGGCAATCTGTTCCGTATTCTTTACCTCAGGCGGAATGCTTTTATCGCCCAGCATCTGTGATGCCAGTGATATGGTGGAAATGGGTGTTTTAAGTTCATGTGTCATGTTGCTGACAAAATCGTTGCGAATTTCCGAAAGTCTTTTCTGCCGGAAAATAATAACCACCGAAAAGGCAACACTCAGTACGATGGCCAGGGTAAGTACAAGGGATGAAAGCGCAATATAGCTCAGGGACTTAAAAAGAAAACTCTTCTTCTCGGGGAAATAAACACTGAGAAAATTGGAATTGTGAAAAACGTCCTCAGGGAACAACTGTACACGGTAGTATTCAGCTTCGGCGGCAGGATTATAGGCAGGCGATCCGAAAGCCATCTCATTGTTCCACCGGATAACCGCATATTCAAAAGGCAGATCAATCCCCGTTTCATTCAGCACCTTGCGGATGGTTTCCTCCATTTCAACGGGACTGATCCTTTTTTCGATCTCGGGTGAAAGCAGGAACATACTCCCGATAACACGGTCAATAAATTCGCGCCTGTTCTTCAGCCAGGCATCTGCCTCCTGCCTGTTCATCCGGCCTATTTCCATGGTATCCCGTGCAGGGTCCCGGAATGCCGATCCCGGTTGCAACGGACCTGCCCTTCGCGAACGGGAAATAAATCCCGAATCAGCGGATAGGGGATCGTTATGATGCATGATGATTTTGCTTGCTTCCCGTTGCTCGATCTCACGGGAAATATCAATCATAGAGCGCGTTATCAGCTGATCAAACTGCTTATCTTTTACCAGTACGGCATTTTTTATCCAGTATGCCTGGACAATGATCAATGAGGCCAGGGCAAGTCCCATGAAAACGGTGAGAATCCATATCAATTTCCGGCTCATATGCAACAAAGATAATTTTATAACCTTTTGCACATAAGGTTTTTAACAATCTTTAACAGTTGTTGGGTTTTGTTAACCAACAGAATGTATAACTTAACATTAAATTAAAAGATACATTTTCTTCCCCGGAAATGTGATGTGGTTTAATAGGTTAAATTTTTAGGTTAATTAGTTAAGTAGGGTTAGGGTTAAAAGGAAGGGCGGTGATCCGCCCTTCCTGGTTTAAAAAAGAATTGTACTTTTGCATTATCGCATCACGATAACTTATGAAGGAACTGCATTGGGAAAACTATGAAACCTGTCCCTGATCAATCACTTGACGATATTCTTTTCGAGAACCGGAACAAAGAATACGGTTCTTATCTGCTTCGTAAGCGATATTTAGGAAGGCTTTTCCTAAGTTTTGGGATATCGGTGATCACCATTTTTCTGTTAATTCTTGGCTATTTTTTATATGTTAATACCGACCGTGATGATTCGGTATATTTATATTCCTCTTCAAATCCGAATCTCAAAAGTACCGAAGGTTCACTGCTCGATCCCGAGGAACTGGCTGCCTATATGAGCCGGTCGGGGCCACCTGAAGATCCTTTGAATGATATTCAGGAACTTCAGAAAATTGATCCGCTTCACAATTTCAAGGTTACCGAAAACGTCACCCCCGATTCATTTGTCAAAACCTATCAGGAAGAAAAACCCGTTGAACCGGGCAGCATGGGTATGGGTACCTCAACCGACAGTTCTGTTTTCGGTGGCTTTTTGCTCGGCGACGGCATTGGGAGCGGTTCTACGGGTAATTTCGACAAGTTTCCTGAATTTCCCGGGGGCCCTGATGCAGTTCGCAGATATATCGAGATGTCCGTTATTTATCCTGTCCAGGCACAAAAACAAAAAATTCATGGCCGGGTAATCATTAGCTTTGATGTTAACAAATCGGGTGAGGTCGATAACATTAAAGTGGAAAGAAGTATAAATCCACTCCTTGATGCCGAAGCTGTTAAGGCTGTCAGGAGCATGCCCCGATGGAAACCCGGGGTAAGACATGGTAAACCGGTTATAGTTAAATTTGTCATTCCGGTTAATTTCATGCCCCTCTCTTAGACTGCTCCTTGATTAAATTGAATTATTCAATTATTTTTGTGCCCTTTGATTTCAGCAGCTGCTGATGTGCTGATTTAATTTTATTCGCGGATTCCGGAAACGAAATCCAGTTCTTTTACGTTAATAGGATCAGTCAATGTTCAGAAATATGCAATTCTAATTTAAATATAAATATGATTACCAGCATTTTACTTTTTGCCCAGGATGCCGCTGCCAACTATACCATGCAGATGACCGAAACAACCAGTTCGGGTGAAATTTCCGTATTAAGTCTTTTTATGAAGGGCGGATATATTCTCATTCCCATTGTGCTTCTCTCCATCGCCTCGTTTTACCTGATAATTAAAAAGCTGCTTGATTTCCGGAAAAGCCTGTCCATTGATCCCGGTTTGATCAACCACTTCAACAATCAGTTAAAAAGCGGAGAACTCGATGCTGCAAGGGTTACCCTGCAACATGCAAATTCTTCCTATTCCAGGATTTTTCTGCGTGCCATTGGAAAAATCGGGAAGCCGGTAAAGGAAATCGAAAGCACACTCGAATCGGCCAGTAATATCGAGGTCGCCGAGATTAACCGGCATATGGGATACCTGGGGCTGATAGCAGGAATTGCACCCATGCTGGGATTCATCGGGACCATCTCCGGGATCATCAAGATCTTTTACAACATTTCACTTACGGATAATATCAGCATCGGCATCATTTCCGGTGGTTTGTACGAGAAAATGATCTCGAGCGGCTCCGGGCTCATCGTGGGTGTAATTGCTTTCACAGGATATCATATGCTCAATATGAGAATTGACCATTTTATCTCCCGCGTTGAAGAAGAAGCCTTTGAATTTTTGGAAATTGTCAGCCGGTAACCTATGAAAATCAAACGCAGGCACGAGTTTAAACCCGAAGTGGCCACTGCATCGCTGAACGACATCATGTTTTTCCTGTTGCTCTTCTTTCTTATTGTCGCCACTTTTGCCAATCCGCATGTCATACGGCTTTTCCTCCCCAAGGCAAATTCAAGCCAGAGTGTGACCAAAAAGCAGGTTACTCTTTCCATCACCAAAAAGAAACTCTATTACATTGACGAGAAACCGGTTTTGTTCCAGGATCTGGAGAACGAACTGGGCGCCATTAAATCGATGCTGCCCGATGTTACCATTGTCGTGCGGGCCGATGCATCACTGAGTATCCAGGACCTCGTGGATGTGCTGCAGGTTGGCAGTAACCTTGAGATCAAAATGATACTGGCAACGGATAAGAAGGGTGGGTAGAAGGTGTAAAAGGTAAAGGGTAAACGGTAAACGGTAAATAGTGAACGGTAAACGGTAAACTGTGTCTATTCCTGCAAAATGTCCCGCAGTCCTTTTAGTTTTTCCGGATCCAGTAAAAATGAAGCCGAGATGACTTCTACAGCTTTCAGTTTTCTAATTAACCCTTTCAATTCTGTCTCAGTCATTTCTCTGGTAACCTGCATGATAAAATCAAAATTTCTGATTTCCTGAAAGAGAAAACCGTCCGGGCACCGGTTTGAAATAAGTTTATAGGTAAGAAATCTGTCCTCGTCATAATATACGAAACAACTAAACCCCATCTCTGCACCCAACTTGTTATCATGTATAACCAGGTTTTCCGTTCTTACGAACCGCATCTGCAACTGGTTGTTGATGGCCCATACCAGCCGGTAATCATTTTCGTGGGATGAAATGCCAATGAGCTTGAAGTTGATCTCCGTGTCAACTTGCAACTTTACCCTTTTCGTCTTTTTCAGGGAAGCTGATTTCATGGGTTGGATATTTCTTCAAAGATAATAAAAGAAGAAGTTCATTGTCATTACCAACCTTACCCTTCAATGATCTGAAGCGCCTGTTTGGCTGCATTTTGTTCGGATTCCTTTTTGGAATACCCGCTCCCCCGGCCTATTACTTCATCAACCACAATCAGGTGTGAGATAAAAACCGGCGAATTCGACTGTTCGTCCATTTCTTCAAAGCTGGTAAAACTCACCGTTTTCTTGTTTTTCTGTCCCCATTCAATGATGCGGCTTTTGAAATCGATTTCGGTCTCGAGTAACCGGTTAATATTGATATGGCACTGGATAATCCGTTCCAGTACGATTTTTTTTGTGCGTTTATAGCCCTTGTCCAGATAAAGTGCACCAATCAGAGCTTCCAGGGCGTCTCCATATACCGATTTATGGTTATCCTTCGACATTTTGGAAATGATCATATCGCCAATGCCGAGCTTGATCGCCATGTGGTTCAGGTTATCACGGTTAACTATCTTGGAGCGTGTTTGGGTGAGGAATCCTTCTTCTTTATCAGGGAATTTATTAAAAAGGAACTCGGCCACCAGGGAATCAAGAATGGCATCGCCTAAAAACTCGAGGCGTTCGTTGTTAACTTTAATGTTGTTGAAAATAAAATGAGAAGCTGATTTATGTACAAAAGCCAGCTGATAAATCTCAAAATTACGTGGAAGAAACCCCAGGATTCGTTTTAATTGCTTTTTAAAACTCTTGTCAGGGGTAAAAAGATACTTTTCTGATCGGATAATTGACTTTAGCACAACACTAGGCTGAATATTTCTTAAAAATAGCGGAAGTGTTATGTCCTCCAAAACCAAATGTATTGCTAAGGGCTGCATTAACAGTCCGCTTTTGGGCTGTATTAAAAGTAAGGTTCAATCGCTGGTCAATACCTTCATCGGGATGAGAGAAATTGATCGTAGGCGGTACAATATCATATTTTATAGCCAGGATAGCGGCTATCGCTTCAATGGCACCCGCTGCACCCAGCAAATGCCCGGTCATGGATTTGGTTGCGCTGATGTTCATTTTGTAAGCATGTTCACCAAAAACTCCGATGATGGCTTTTGTTTCGGAAATATCACCCAGGGGAGTGGCCGTACCGTGAACATTGATGTAATCTATTTCAGACGGCTTCATGCCTGCATCGTCCAGTGCATTTTTCATCACCAGCAAGGCACCCAGTCCATCGGGATGCGGAGCGGTGAGATGATATGCATCAGCAGACATGCCACCACCGGCCAATTCGGCGTAAATATTCGCACCCCGGCTCCTTGCATGCTCAAATTCCTCTAAAATCAAAATACCTCCGCCTTCGCCCATGACAAAACCATCCCGTGTCTTATCAAACGGGCGTGAGGCCGTCTTATACTCTGCATTATTGGTTGACATGGCATGCATGGCGTTAAAACCTCCGATGCCCGGTTCACAGATCCCGGCTTCGGAACCCCCGGTAATAAAGACATTGGCCTTGCCCAGGCGGATCAGGTTGTATGCATCTAATATTGCATTGGTAGCTGTCGCACAGGCTGATACAGTTGCGTAATTGGGGCCGCGGAAACCGTATTTTATAGAAATATGCCCTGCAGCAATATCAGAAATGATCTTGGGAATGAAAAAGGGATTAAAACGAGGTACGCCATTGCCCTTAAAATAATCGGAAACTTCGCTGAGAAAGGTGTTAAATCCGCCTATGCCTGAACCGACGATCACCCCAACCCTGTCCTTATCAACAGTTTCGAGGTCAAGCCCTGAGTCTTTCACAGCCTCATCGGCTGCAACCAGGGCAAATATGGTGAAAAGATCGTATTTTCTTACCTCTTTCCGGTCAAAGTGATCTTCGGGTTTGAAGTTTTTAACTTCGCAGGCAAATTTGGTCTTGAAATTCTCCGTGTTAAAACGAGTAATGAGTTCTGACCCACTGTGGCCGTTTATCAGTCCGTTCCAATAGTCCTTAACATTATTGCCCAGGGGAGTTACCGCACCAAGTCCGGTAACTACTACTCGCTTCAACTCCATAAATGACAGATTTTGTAAAACCTAATTTACTTCTTTACGTTCTCATCGATGTACTTGATTGCGTCGCCAACAGTGGAGATGTTTTCAGCTGCATCATCAGGAATCCCGATGTTGAATTCTTTTTCAAATTCCATGATCAGCTCAACAGTATCAAGTGAATCCGCGCCCAAATCATTGGTGAAACTGGCTTCGGGGGTAACTTCACTCTCATCAACTCCTAATTTGTCAACAATAATGGCTTTTACTCTTGATGCAATGTCTGACATAATACCAAGTTTTAATTATTACTTAAAATTTTTGAAAAATGTTGTGCAAAGAAAATGCAATAATAAGGAAAAAACAAACAAAATTTTATTTTTCTTTGGCAACCGGCATTTTTTAAGCAGTTATTAATTATATTTCATTGAAAAGTAATATTTTAGTTCACCATGGGTCGACTTGCCATTTTTGCTTCAGGATCAGGTACCAATGCGGAAAATATTATCCGGTATTTTCAGAACAAGCCACAGATAAGCGTTTCATGCATTTGCACAAACCGGTCTGATGCCTACGTTATTGAAAGGGCAAAAAGGCATGATATTCCGGTACTTGTATTTTCCAGGGATGAGTTTTACCAGTCGGAAATAGTGCTGCACTATCTCCGGCAAAATGAAGCGGACTGGATCATCCTGGCCGGGTTTCTCTGGCTGGTTCCGGGATACCTGATCAACCGTTATCCCGGCCGCATTATCAATATTCACCCCGCCCTCCTGCCCAAATACGGTGGCAAGGGTATGTACGGTGCATTTGTACACCGGGCCGTTATTGATAACAAAGACACCGTTTCGGGAATATCCATACATGTTGTGAACAACGAATACGACAAGGGCAGCATCCTGTTTCAGGCAACCTGCCCCGTTACCATGGATGATACACCGGAAACTCTTGCAACAAAGGTTCACCAGCTGGAGTACGAACATTTTCCGAGGGTAATAGAGCGGGTGATTTTGGAAAGGGACAAGGGACAAGGGACAAGGGATAAGTAGAACCCACAACCACCACAATCCACAACTCCCATCAAACCTAACACAAAGTTTTTCACTTTTAGTTTTTCACTTTTAGTTTTTCACTTGCATTACATTGATATCCATACCCACACCTTTTACCAGGATCCGGAAACTACCCTGATACTGAACGTTTTTCCCGAAGAGCAGGATAAACTGGAATTGTCATCCTATTTTTCAGTTGGCCTTCATCCCTGGCATGTGCAGGATGATACCTGGGAAACAAGGGTCAGTTTGGTCCAAAATGCAGTTGAAAATAACAGGGTATTGGCAGTTGGAGAAGCAGGATTGGACAAGTTGGTCGGGAACAGTTATGATATACAGCAACAAGCCTTTGCAGCACAGGTGGCAATTGCTGAAAACCAAAAGAAACCGTTGATAATACATTGTGTGCGGTCCTATAGTGAAATACTGGCTCACCGCAAAAAATCCGATCAGTCAGTTCCCTGGATATTTCACTGGTTCAATGCGGATGAACAGGTTGCAAAAGAACTGATTCGCAAGAATTGTTACCTTTCATTCGGACATATGCTTTTCAGGGAACAAAGCAAGGCCTGCAGAGTATTCAACACAATTCCCACCGACAGCATTTTTTTGGAAACGGATGATGCCGGGTATGGTATCCGGGAGATATATGCCAGAGCCGCCGGTCTTGGAAATATTACGGTTGCTGATTTAATGAGCCGGATTTTGGATAACTTCGGCCGGTGTTTTCAAGTTTAGGATCATGGAACATTGGCTGAGCCGCACCGAACTGCTCATTGGTAAAGAAAGTCTTGATATCCTTGCCCGTTCACACGTGCTGGTGGCCGGACTGGGCGGCGTTGGGGGTTACGCCGCAGAACAGCTTTGCCGGGCAGGCCTGGGTGAACTGACCCTCGTCGATGGCGATGTAATCCACCATACCAACCGCAACAGGCAGATCATTGCTCTTATCAGCAACGAAGGAAAACCCAAGGCAGCCCTGATGGCACAACGACTTGCGGATATCAATCCCGGAATTAAACTTAATATCATCGGTGAGTACCTGAAAGAAGACCGCTTTGCAACGATTCTTGACCGGCCATTCAACTATATCGTTGATGCCATTGACACCCTTACACCCAAGGTATCATTGCTCAGGGAGGCAGTAAGGAGGGGACATCGTATCGTAAGCTCAATGGGATCGGGAGGAAGGATGCATCCCGAAATTGTTCGGATCAGTGATATTTCGGAATCGCACCATTGCAAATTTGCCTACGTTGTGCGAAAGTATCTGCACAGGCAGGGTATTTTCAGCGGCATTACCGTTGTATATTCACCGGAACCGGTTAGTAAAAAAGCAATACGCGAAGTGGCGGGAGAAGAAAACAAGCGTTCCATGGTAGGTACTATATCGTATATGCCCCCAGTATTCGGGTGTTTTTGCGCATCGGCAGTGATCAATGATCTGATTAGCGGTAAAACAGATAGCGGAATTGATACTCAGGAATTAAAATAATTGTCGATTATAGCCAGCAATTCTTTTATTCTGAGGGGTTTTGACAGATAGTCATTGCATCCGGCCTCAATTGCCTTGTCCCTTTCACCGGGAAGAACATAAGCCGTTTGTGCAATTATGACAATTGTTTTGTTGAACAGCCGAATCTGCCTGGCTGCTTCGTAGCCATCCATTTCAGGCATCTTGACATCCATTACCAGCAAATCGATATCCGGATTTTCCCTGCTGATAGTTACTGCTTCTATCCCAGTTTCGGCATGCAGAATTTTATATGCATATTCTTCCAGCACGAGTGTGAAGAGCAAGTCTGCCACTTTGTTATCTTCAGCAATTAATATTTTTAGCTTTTTTGTTTTCATGGCATTGTGTGGGAAGTTCCGGTTTATGAATCTTTCATAAAAAGGACTCCGGCGTTTTATAATAGTGTTTACGCATTACCTTATTTCCGGTTGTTTTAATATGACTACCGGCAGTCGTATATCCATCAACCGGCGAATTCGCCGGATCAATCCACCTGATTAACAACAGAGAAGGTGAGTTTAACCAGCTCGCCTATGTAAGTCTCACCACCCGGAAACCCGAGTATATTACCGGGGACTTACCTGGGATGTAGAGGATGCCGTACTTTCCCATGACGGCTCCAGTCTGGCTTTCGTAACAAATGAGAACGGCCGGTCCGGCTTGTACCTGCTGACCACCGCCACCAATGAATACAACGTTATTCCCGGCGTCCCCACGGGAGTCATAAATTCAATTGACTGGTCGGGAGATTCCGGATCCATTGGACTTACGCTTACCTCGTATAAATCGTCGGCGGATGTTTATGAGTATAACGTAATATCCGGTGAATTCATGCGCTGGACCGAAAGCGAACTCGGTGGAATGGATGTCTCCACGTTACAGGAACCGGAGCTGATTACCTGGAGATCCTTCGACGGCAGAATGATCTCGGGCTACCTGTATAAAGCCTCCACCCGTTTTACAGGGAAACGCCCCGTAATAATTAACATTCATGGCGGACCCGAAGGGCAGTCGCTTCCCACCTTCCTAGGACGTTCAAATTATTTCCTGAAAGAATTGGGTGTCTCTGTGATTTATCCCAATGTAAGGGGCTCATCCGGTTACGGAAAAACATTTGTTGATCTGGACAATGGTATGAAACGTGAAGAATCGGTTAAAGATATCGGTTCACTGATCGATTGGATCGCACTGCAACCAGGACTGGATAAAGAAAAGATCATGGTCATGGGTGGAAGTTACGGAGGCTATATGACACTGGCCACTTCCTATTTATTCAGCGATAAGATCCGCTGCTCCCTGGATGTGGTTGGGATTTCCAATTTCAATACCTTTTTGAAAAATACGGAAGCATACCGCAGAGATCTGAGACGCGTTGAATACGGTGACGAAAGAGACCCTGCCATGGCTGAATATTTTGAATCAATAGCTCCCATGAACCATACCGACAAAATCAAAAAGCCCATGTTCATCGTGCAGGGTGGCAATGACCCCCGGGTACCGCATTCCGAGTCGCTGCAAATGAAGGAAAAGATACAGCAGAATGGCGGTACCGTGTGGTTCCTCAGCGTTTATTAAACAATTCCTGCTTCCTTAGTCTTCATTTGCTGTGGCTGGGTGTTAATTCCGGGCATTATTCCTGCAATATATGGATACTGAAAGAATTATGATTCAACGTCAGTGAAAATTTCACTCCCCTTCGCGATCCTGTTTCAGCAATTTTAAATGCTTGTCGATCATTGAAAGTAACACCTCTTCGCGTATGGGCTTGGAAATGTAATCATTGCAACCGGATTCAAGTGATTTCTCTTTCTCACCGGCAAGTGCGAATGCTGTTTGTGCAATTATTACAACCGTTTTATTAAATTTCCGGATCTGTCGTACCGCTTCATATCCGTCCATTTCCGGAATCCTGATATCCATCAGCACCAGGTCGATATCCGGATGTTTCAGGCAGAGCGCTACCGCTTCATTACCGGTACGGGCATGCAGGATCTCTCCGGCCGTCCTGTCCAGAAAATAACACAACAGCAGGTCTGCATCCGGGTCATCTTCGGTTATCAGCACTTTAAGATTCTGAAGGTTTCTCTGTTTTTCTTCGGGTATTGGCATGTTATTGCTGTTAGCTGTTTTTCATCCGTGGGTTCAAACTGTATGGTATAATTCCCGTTGGTTTTGTTGGAAAGACTTGTTCTGCCAACGGTTGAATGCTGTCATGACCGTTGCGGCAGATGATTTGAAAATGTCAGAAGGAAATTATTACTTTGGGCAGGTTTAAAGTTATTACGCAGCAAAGATTTCTTTAGTTGTTTTTAGTTGATGAAGCAATCTTATTCTTCCACCAATACAGAAAATTCATAAGTTCACAATTTTAAATGTGCAACCCTTCACACTTTGTTTTGTCTTTAAAAATAAAAACCTGATGAAACAAATCCTGTTAACCTTATCCCTGTTGTGCAACACCGCGCTGTTCATCACCTCCCAGACCATAACGCAGACCATTCGCGGCACCCTAGTTGAAATGAACTCCGATATCCCCATTGCCGGCGCATCGGTGGTATTAACCGGCACCAATCCCTTAACGGGAACAACAAGCAATTCCGATGGTGAATTCAGGCTGGATAATGTCCCTGTTGGGCGGCATGCTTTGCAGATAAGTTCTATCGGTTACAAAACAATTACCCTTTCGGCGCTTGATCTTGTTTCCGGGAAAGAACTCATTCTAAAAATCGCCCTGGAGGAAAATATTATTGAAACACAGGCAGTTGTGGTACGGGCCAATGCCCGTAAGGATAAGCCTGTAAATGATATGGCTATGGTTAGTGCCCGGTCCTTTACCATTGAGGAAACCGAACGATATGCCGGAAGCTGGGGCGATCCAGCAAGGATGACCCAGAATTTCGCGGGTGTGATGGTCGGCAACGATCAGATCAATGCCATAATCGTGAGGGGCAATTCACCGGCAGGACTACTTTGGAAACTGGACGGAGTACCGGTCCCCAATCCCAACCATTTTGGTGACATAGGATCCACCAGTGGTCCGATCAGCATGCTGAATAACAATACACTCAGCAATTCCGACTTTTTCAGCGGGGCCTTTCCGGCCCAGTACGGAAACGCTTCTTCAGGAGTATTCGACCTGGTAATGCGCACAGGCAACAACGAACAGCGTGAGTACATGGGACAGATAGGTTTTAATGGCTTTGAACTGGGAGTAGAAGGTCCCTTCCGTAAGGATTCAAGATCATCCTATATGGCCAATTACAGGTATTCCACCCTTGGCGTATTTGATGCAATCGGGATAGATATGGGAATAGGAGCCGTTCCTTACTACCAGGATCTGTCTTTTAAGTTCGACTTTCCGGGAACCAGGCTGGGCAGGATCTCTGTCTTTGGCCTTGGCGGCATGAATCATATTGATTTCGATGACCCCGAGGATGAATACGGCACCCGGGAATTTACAAAATTTGCCTCTGATGTGGGGATTATCGGTATTAACAACCTGGTGCGCCTCCATGAAAATTCAAGATTCAAAACTACCGTTGCTGCCACATACCAGAAGAATAATACGATAAGCAAAATATACCGTCATGGAATACTTGATGAGTGGTATGGCGACAACATCAGGGAAACAAAGCTATACCTGGCCGAAGAATTCAGAAGCAAGATAAATACCCGTGACAACATCCTGATAGGATTCAGCATGGAGGCGATCAACATGGACTATCTCGACAGCGTATACCTTGAAGACCCTCAGATATTTGTCCGCCATTTTGATTTTGACGGCAATATGATCCTTTTCCAGGGATATTTACAGGGACAGCATAAATTTTCCGACAGGCTTACCCTGGTAGCAGGCTTGCATTACCAGCAAACCGGCATCAATAAAGAAATGGCCCTGGAACCCAGGACATCACTGCAATGGCAGATGACAGCCACACAATCGCTAAGCATGGGTTATGGTTTACACAGCCAGATGCAACCCCGGGACATTTACTTCCGGGAGGTGCTCAGTGATACGCTTCAGGGAACCTACCTCCGCTCAAATAAAAACCTGGACTTCTCAAAGGGCCACCACCTGGTGGTGGGGTACAATTTGCTGATGAACGATAACCTGAGACTCAAGGCGGAAGCATACTATCAGCACCTCAGTGACATTCCTGTAAAGAACTACCCTTCAACAACCTCAGTTATAAATAAGGATGCGGGCTTCTATGATATGAACCTCGACAGCCTGGTTAACGGTGGAACAGGGTACAACACCGGATTGGAAATAACATTTGAAAGGTTTTTCACAGGCAATTATTACTATCTCGCCACACTGTCGCTCTTCGATTCGAGGTACAGGGCGAGCGACAATGTTCTCCGGAATACGGCCTATAATGGAAACTATGTATTTAATGCCCTGGGTGGTTATGAGTTCAGGCTCCCGCATCAGAAGATTCTTGCATTTGATCTGAAATTTACCTGGGCAGGAGGATTGCGTTCTGTTCCCATTGATCTTACGGCTTCACAGCTGAATGGGGAAACGGTATTTGATTACAGCAGGGCTTTTGAACAGCGAAATCCCGACTATTACCGGGCCGATCTGAGGATCTCGCTGAAGATGAACCATAGGAAATACAGCCAGGAATGGGCAGTAGATATAACCAATGTCACCAATCACAAAAACAGGTTTTTTGAGCTTTATAACCCCGACACCGGGCAGGTGGAAGATGTCGGACAAATGGGGATTTTACCGGTATTGCTCTGGAGGATCCGATTTTAGGATCGTGACACCTGAAATCCCGTCTGGCTCACTTCCATCTTTACAAACCGGGCTTTTGAGTTGGGAGGGCTTTGGGTAAGTATCGAATGGATTTTTACGGCAGCATCGGGATCTTTGGCACACATGAACATGTAACCGCCTCCTCCGGCACCCAGCAGCTTCATCCCATAAGTATAGCCGCCGATCAGGCTGATGATCTGCTGAACTTCCGGTGTATTGGTTCCGCTGTCGAGGGCTTTGTTCAATTCCCAAGAATGCGCCACCATTCTTCCGGTAAATGCAAAATCTGACCGCTGAATGGCTTCCGCGAGATGATAGGCATGTTGCCTGATCTCGTCCACAATCCGCAGCCGTTGCCCTTCATTGAGAAACATTCCGCGCACAATTTCAGCAAGGATGTTTTTGGCAACCCGGGTAATACCTGTATAATAAAGCAACCAGTTGTCCTTAAATTCGGGTTGTGTGAACAGCCGGTCCGGCATCCAGCGTACACTGATCTTTTCCTGCATGCCCGGTTCCGATTCCAATAATTTGATGCCCGGCAGTATCCCGCCATACTGATCCTGCCATCCCCCACCGGTTGTGAGCAATTGTTCCAGTATCAGGGTACGGTGACAAATAGCCTGGTTGTCCCAGCCGAGATCACAGAAATCGGAAAGCGATCCCAGTATCGTCGCTGCCAGGATGGAACTGGTCCCCAATCCGGAGCCTTTGGGTATTGCTGCCAGCAAAGAAATTTCAAAACCTCCTCCAAAATCCTGCAACTGCTCCTCCAGCGATCTATAGGATATCCCGCAGAAATCAGGACTAAACCCGGCCAGGCACAGCGCAGCCTTTGGGATCGAGAACGCGGAGCCCACCAGGTTAAAAGCCACCAGATCACCGTATGTAGAGATGACTTCCGATACCCCGTTGTCAATAGAGCGAAGTGTTATTTTCTTCCCGGTACATAGCCGGATATACACCTGAATGGGGGGCTGACCATTCAACTCAACGGCTACATTCAGCACGCTGCCGCCGTTCTGCAAACAGTATGGCGGGGTATCCGACCACCCGCCGGCAAGGTCCAGCCGCGCCGGGCTTCGTCCCCACACTATCTGGTCGGAAAATACATTAAGCCTGGGAATTGTTTGCCGCGAAACAGTATTGGTGACCGACTCCTGAAGCACCTGAAAGGCTTTCGCTTCATCCACGGCCCCGTCCTGCCCTTTCAACCTGAGTACTTCCGAGCGGAACATATGGTCTCTCGACCGAAGCATGGCCGGTTCCGATGGCTTTATTTCATCAGGAAGGCTGATACCTGCCCTGGCATACTCTTTGGCAGCCTGTTTAAGATCAGCCTGATAAAATACACTGCGTTTGTAATTGTCAGCCAGTTTTTTCAGGTTTTGCTGCCGGTATAATTCACGCTGACCGAACAGCCGCCTCAGGTTTGCGCGGGCGCTGATATCATTGGCCGACAACCGGTCAGAATTCAGCCAGTTATCCCTTTGATCCGGCACTTTACTCCTGTCTGTCATCCATTGAATCAATCCGGCAGCCGTATCCGGTTTTCCCGTTACCGGAAACAGCGGTGCCTTCTGGATATCCACATTATCTTTCATTCCTGCATCCGACAGGGTAATATTTCTTTCTTCCATCCATTGGCGGACAGGTCGTCCCATCCAACATGCCGTTTCGTCACCAATTGTCCCGGCGAAGATATCCTCCATACCATAGGGACGGATGCAATACAGGTCCTCACCAACAGGAATTATATCCAGGCAAATTCCCGGATCAAGCACCAGGTTCCAGTCGTTCCGCGGAATCCCGGTAATAACATGATGATGGTTCATGTTCCAGCCGGAGGGTATATGGCTGTTCTCCACCCATACATGGTGGTGGTGGTCATCCCACTTTATTTCAGTGATCGCGTTTTGCACGAATAAGGATGGATGGGGTTTCACCCGGTAATGCCAGATATTGCGCTGGTCCAGTACCCGGTTCTGGATTTTCTCGGTAGAGGTGATAAGTTCCAGCGAGGTGCCGTAATGGTAAAACTCGCCCTGGTTCATGGGCACTATGGCGGCAGATAATTTACTGATCTCCTCGTCCGGTTCGGAAGGATGTTCCCCCAGACAGGTGCCAAAAGAACTGTACAGGTCATAAAAAGAGGGAATTGATTCTGCAAAAACACCTCCGTTCCATCCGCATTTCCTCATCAGCAGTTCCACAGCCCTGTCGCTCAGCACCCATATCCCGATGTCCATCTGGTACAGGTGGGAGCCTGCCAGCTGCTCAATCACCTCATGGCCGGGTTTCTGGAGCATAAAGTCGAGCTGCTGCGTATCGTTCCGCGGGGTAAAGAACACCCCGTGGTGTGAGGCAAGATGGGGATCAACCCATATACCAAAGCAAACCACATCGGCCGCGGGCAATTCAAAAGGAACTTCGGGGGACTGGATAAGCACATCACCGGCAGCGATCAGCGTATTCTGACCGGGTCCGGAGACCTCCAGGACCTTTTCAAGCAGAGGCATCTGCAGATCCAGCAAAGTCTGGTCGAGCCGTTGTCCCCGGCTCCAGCGAAAAACAGGAACTGGTGCCAGCACCTTGCCCGAGGGGGCATAAGCAGGCAGTCTCCGGCTTTGTCCGCCGGCATGAATGATAATTTTCTTGTCAGCGGCCAGATAATCAGGAAAGGAATTGCCCTCCTGCGTTTTTCTCCGGTGTTCGGCCAGCAGATAGGCAGTTCCTCCCCCGGAGCCGATGCCCGACCCTTCCGGATCGGCTGCAACGAACCAGGTTTCCGTTTTGTTTCCGGTTATTTCATGAAAAGAAGATACCAGGTTTTCCGGCAGTGATAAGAGCTTGTGCATAATATTTGAAAACCTCAAGATACATAATCTTTCCGAAACGAGATTCTGAATACGGAATAAAATGCTATTTTTACTCAGCCCCGGCTACCAATTCGTATGCTTTCTAATTCATATTTTAAACCATATACATGCACCCATGAATCGCAGGAAATTTATAACAAATTCTACCGCGGCCGCTGCAGCCTTCACAATCATTCCCCGCCATGTGTTGGGTGGGAATGGTTTTATCGCTGCCAATGACCGTATCAATCTCGGCTATATCGGAACAGGAAAACAGGCATATGGTCTGCTTGGCGATATCAGTAAATGTAAAGAAACCCTTGTTTTGGCAGTCTGTGATGTGGATCAGAAAAAGCTTGGGAAGTTTAAAGTTTCCGCACAGGCCAACAACAATGCCAAAAATATACAGGCCCAAATTGATGCCTATAAGTATTATCGTGAACTGTTGGACCGTAAAGATATTGATGCGGTTGTAATAGCTACTCCCGACCACTGGCATGCCCAGATTGCAGTTGATGCCGCCAAGGCAGGAAAAGATATCTATTGTGAAAAACCCATGGCATTAACCATTGCCGAAGGTCGCGCCATGGTGAATGCCACCCGCAAATACGATCGTGTTTTTCAGACCGGGAACATGCAGCGTTCGTGGCGCGATTTCCGCCATGCCGTTGAACTGGTGCGCAACGGATACATCGGCGAAATTACGGAGATCAATGTTCATGTCGGTGAGCCCGTTAAACAATGTGATTTGCCCGCCAGGGAAGCTCCTGCTGAACTCGACTGGAATGAATGGGTAGGACCATCATTATACCGTGGCTGGCATCCCGACCTTGCACCTGAATTCGGAGATGATAACTGGGCCTGGTGGAGGGGATACCGTGATTTTGGCGGTGGCCAGGTGACCGACTGGGGCGCACACATGTTTGACATTGCCCAGTGGGCCCTGGATATGGATAACGCTGGTCCGGTTAAGTTTTTACCGCCATCCGTTCCTTCAGATTATGGATTATCGATGATTTACGAAAATGGCGTAGTGGTTACCCATAAAGAGTGGGGCGAACAAAATGCGGTTCAATTTATTGGAAAAACCGGCCGGATTGAAGTAAGCCGTGAATTTTTAAGGACCTTCCCCGACAAGGATCTGGCAAAAGCAGCATTGAAACCTGCGGACAAACGTGTTTATTTCAGCGATAATCATTACCAGGACTGGGTTGATGCCATGAAGAACCGCACCAAACCGGTATCGGATGTTGAAACAGGGCATCGTACCGCTTCAGTATGTAATATAGTAAATATTGCTTATGAATTGCAGCGTCCCCTGCAATGGGATCCTGTTGCCGAAGAATTCATCAACGACGATTACGCCAACATGATGCGCAGCCGCGCTTACCGGGGAAAATGGGATTTTAACCGGTATTAGAAATACTAAAAGCCGGCTGTGATCTTGTAATAATTGAACTTCCGGTACCGGAATGCCGGTATCACAATGGTATTATACCGTGTGTCATAAAACCGGATCGGCTCGGGGAACAGTGCTTTCTTCTTCCAGGAAACCAGTGGTTTCCTGAAGAGGTTGCCAAATTCATCTATTGCAACCGACAGTAAATAGGACTTTTTGGGGCGGTTGAAACCTCTTTTTTCTTCGGGATTCTCCAGGTTTCTGATATCATCGTTGTATACCAGGATGATCCCGGATTCGTCCAAAGGGGCCATCAGGGCATAAGAACAGTAATTTTCAAAATTCTGATCCAGGAAACCGGTCTCCATGATATAATCCCGGTAATCCGCCAGTTCAACCACTTTGTCCTGTTTGGTACTGAAATTGAAATCCTGGTTCTTTTCGATTACACGGGTCCAGTATACCTGGCCACTGATATCATAACAGGTTACAATCAGGTTGTTGTAGGTGTTATAGGTTTGCTCGAAAATCTGTTCGGCAATGATGATGATCTTGTCGTTTTTGCGCAAAACCATATCGGTAATATGGTATCTGATTAGCTCTTTGTCTTTTATCATCGGCTCGTTCAATTCTGAAAGCTGCGCCAGCAGGGCATCCTCAAACTTATGTTGAAAATTATCATAAATCCTGCCTGTTTCAGGATCGATCTTGATAAAAAAAGTACCCGCAATACCCTTTATAAAAGTATCCGAATAAAGTCCGGCACAGATAAGTTCACCCTCCGCACCGCCAATAATTCTTATGTCCCGGATATACCTGTCAGGCAGTGAAACCGGATATTCCTTAAAGTCGCCCCCGTCCCGGGTATACCGGTAGATGGTGAACTGATTTTTTATCTCCCGGATAAGGGAAATGATGGATTCTCTTTTCAGAAGGCTAAGGATTGAAATGTTTCCGACCTCATCCACGATATATTTGTTATCTCTTGGACCCAGTCCCTTAAATTCGTAGGAATCACTTCTTTTCCATACCGGGCTGAGGTTCTCGCCAAACACATAGTATTCATTGAATTGCGCGCCAGACCAGGAAAGTTTTGTCCGGCAGGCTATGAGGAGCTTCGTTTCATGCCGCGACAGGGCAAAGTGAAAATCAGCCCACGCGCCTTTAATGTTTTGGACGGTAGTAAGTTCAATAAGCTCTGTAGACGGCTGTAAACTGCTTTTATTTATCCTTTGATAATAAAGCGTGATATCCATGAGCCTTGTTCTGGAAACAAACACAATGAGCTCATCATAAAAATGGACAATATGTTCGAGCTGATACGTTTTTATTCCTTTAAAAAGTTTTATGGGAGCTTCAAGCATGATATTCAGGTTCTGATCCAGTTTTCCTAAAAAATACTGGTTTCCGTAGAATTTTACTACGTAAAAATGTTCCTCATCGTGACCAATTATTTTATGCAGACGTGCTGAACTGTTATGGACATCATGCCTGCTGGCAGAGAACTCAATTTCCTGGGAAATTACCCGCAGGGATAACCAAGATGATAATATAATCATCAAAATCAAAGCCCTATAACGGAATCTCATAAATTCTTGATTTTAAAAAAACTTAAATCAAAGCTAGAAAACTATCGGGAATAATACAATCCATTCTGTTCAGTATGATTTTGAAACTGATATGATATTCAAGTAACCACGATAAAGCAGTTTACCAACTGAATATCAACAGAAATGTTACAAAAAACCTGACTTCGCCTGCAAGAGTATAATATTCCGGATGTTGGTTAGAATCGAATTAATAGTGAATATTATTAACTATCAAGGGAAACATGTATATTTACTTTAATACCTTTTAAGTATAGCAGCGAAAAGGATGATATATTAATTCTTTCAAGGTATGATTCAGCATGTATTTATCATTTCCGACGGAACCGGACGAACAGCGGAACAGGTTTTAAATGCCGCAATGATGCAATTTGAAAGCAGTAATGTTCAGACCAAAATATATCCTCAGGTCAGTACTGAAAAACAAATCGCGGCAATAATGGCTGAAGCGAGCCTTGTCAAAGGGTTGGTTGTTTTTACCGTTGTTTCCGGTAAGCTTCGTGATATAATTGATAGGCAAGGCCGGTTGTATGCTATTGAAACCATTGATCTGATCGGGCCTCTGCTGGCTCACTTATCTCATCATTTTTCCAATTTACCATCTGAAAAGCCGGGAATATATTATGAATTGAACAAGTCCTATTTCAAACGGATTGAAGCGGTGGAATATACGCTGCGTCATGATGACGGTCAGCGGATTGAAGAGTTGGATAAAGCCGAAATAATTATCCTGGGTGTATCCAGAACAGTCAAGACACCGGTAAGCATTTACCTGGCACATAAGGGATGGATGGTGGCCAACATTCCTATTGTGCTGGGAATGGAACCTCCTGAAATCCTCTTTAAAATCCCTCCCGACCGGGTATATTGTCTGACAACCTTACCGAATCATCTGGCCGAACTGAGAAAGGTCCGTGAAAAACATCTGGGTGGCAATTTAGGAGACTATGCCAAACCGGCCTTTATCCAGAAAGAACTGGAATTTGCCAACAATATCTACAGGCACCAGGCCCGTTGGACAAAAATAGATATTACCAATAAACCCATTGAGGAAATATCAGGTGAGATCCTGTCCGGACTCAGGAAGAAAGATTGATAAATGTTGGCAATAGCATGCAAGGGTTCTCGGTCCTGAGAGCCTGACTTCATGCCATAAGGATACTTTACAGAAACCGGCATTTCGAAATACTTTCCGTATTTCCGGTTAAGTTTTTGAAAATTAAAACCCGCCGGTACCTGGTTTCTGATTTTCTTTCATGGGGTATGGTACTTCGGTCCGTGTTAGTCCTTTAACAATCTTTAATTACCACTTCGTAGTGAACTACAGGATCCATACTTATAAGATATTTTTGATCTTCAGGATATAACCGCGCTTTAGTAATATCGGTTCCCGTAAAGTTTCTGATTGATTCTTCAGAATCCCAAAAGGATATTATCATAATTTGGGATAAGGTTTCAATGTCCTTAACCAAAATCTGCACTCCAAGGTTACCTTCGGTTTCTTTGAGTCCAGGCAATCCAGTCTGCTTTATGTACTCAATGAATTCATTTCTGTTGATCTCAAGTACCTTTCCAATCCATATTCTTCCTATCATGATCCGAGCAGGTTTTTTTTTGAATACTATAAGAGTTACACAAAAATAGATATTTTTTTAACACCAGCAATAATATATTTGCAAGTGTTAATAAGTATTATTAATTTTGATACATGCGACCATTTATACGTACCATAGAAACACTGGAATTGGATGGAGGGGCTCTTTGTCTGAATATTATAAATTCGGTGAGAAACCGTTTCGAAAATCCATTCTACGAATTTATAGTAACCCCTGAGGATTGGCTTCTGTGGAGTTATAGAGCACAACTTTTTGATAAAGAAGCAGCACAGAAATTAAAAAAGTACATTTTGGAAAATCAGGAAAAAGCTATTAACGAGCTTAAAAAAATCCTTATAATAAGAGAACTACTTTATAGAATATTTCGCGTAATTGCACAAAAGGAAAGACCTTCAGCGGCAGATATCCAAATTTTTAATAAAGAACTCTCCTTCACATTCAGCTTTCTTAATATCGAAATTAATGAAAGACTTGAATCAAACCTGATATGGAGCTACGAACAATCTGACCTTATGTGGGCATTGCTTCCAGTTGTTAAATCGGCATATGAATTATTAATTTCCGACTCATTAAAGCGTATTAAAGAGTGTTCTAATTGTGGCTGGTTATATCT
>DATEVU010000137.1:0-19823 GCA_035258345.1 Bacteroidales bacterium | reverse complement strand
AGATATATTTTTATATTTAATGTAAGGATATCAGGCGGGAATAGCTCACCTGCCGGCCGGCAGGCAGGGTTGGTAGAGTGCTCCGATTTACATCGGAGAGGTCGCGGGATATAAAAAATAGATATATTTTTATATTTAATGTAAGGATATCAGGCGGGAATAGCTCAGTTGGTAGAGTGAAAGCTTCCCAAGCTTTAGGTCGCGGGTTCGAATCCCGTTTCCCGCTCTTTTAAAGGTAAATCTTTATTATGCTTGCAGAAATAATCACCATTGGCGATGAAATCCTGATCGGTCAGGTTGTGGACACCAATTCAGCATACCTGGCCGGTGAACTGAACAAGATCGGGATTTCGGTTATCCGCATCACCGCTGTACCCGATATCCGTGACCACATTATTCAGGCGCTGGACATTGCCGGCACAAGGGCACAACTGGTTATCACCACCGGTGGGCTGGGACCCACCAGTGATGATGTAACCAAACAGACACTGGCAACTTATTTTGGCTCGAAAATGGTTCAAAACGATGCCGTACTGGAGCATATCCGGAATCTGCTGAAATCCCGCGGCGTTGAGGTAAATGAATTAAATACCAGGCAGGCCGAGCTCCCCGATAACTGTGAATTGCTGCATAACCCGGCAGGCACAGCCCAGGGAATGTGGTTCGAAAAAAAAACGAAGTCTTATATTTCACTGCCCGGAGTACCTTTTGAATTGAAAGCCATTTACCTGAATGAGCTGGAGCACAGGTTGAAACAACGCTTTAACCTTCCACGGATCCGCCATATTACCGTACTCACCCACGGCGTCCCGGAATCGGGAATGGCAACACTGATACATGACTGGGAAGTTCAACTTCCTGCGACGATCAAACTGGCTTATTTGCCTTCGCCGGGTATATTGCGCTTAAGGCTTACGGAAACAGGTACCGGTGAACCCGGGATTTCAGTATCGTCCATTGAGGATGAAGTCAGAAGCCTGGAAGCAATTATAGGCAAACATATTTTCGGTTACAACGACGACAGGCTTGAGGGGATTGTAGGCCTCATGCTGAAGGAACACGGTTTTACCCTTTCACTGGCCGAAAGTTGCACCGGTGGTGTTATCAGCAGTATGATCACCTCGGTACCCGGTTCTTCCGCTTATTATAAGGGCGGAATTACTGCCTATTCCAATGATCTGAAAACATCCGAGCTGAACGTCAGTCCATACACCCTGTTAATAAACGGCGCTGTAAGCCAGTCGGTTGCCGAGCAAATGGCAGAAGGGGCACGCACACGTTATAAATCGGATTTCTCGGTTGCCGTAACCGGTATTGCAGGCCCATCAGGTGGTTCAGACGAAAAGCCCGTAGGTACTACATGGATTGCCGTGGCATCGAAAAAAAGAATTATATCAAATCTTCATAACTTTGGGGAAGACAGGGGCAGAAATATGCAAAAGGCCGCCATTGCTGCGCTTTTCATGCTAAGAAATGAGATAAGGGATTGTTTATAAATATTTTTCGAGGCACATTTGAAATATTGAAAAAAATTCACGTACTTTGCGAACTGTTTTTAGAAAGCGAATAAACTGATTAAAATGTCAAGAATTTGTCAGATCACAGGAAAAACTTCAATGGTTGGGAATAATGTTTCTCACTCAAAAAGAAGGACCAAAAGAACCTTTGAGGTAAACCTGTTCGATAAGAAATTTTTCCTCCAGGAGGAAAACCGCTGGGTAAACCTGAGGGTTTCGGCATCAGGGTTGAGACTGATCAACAAGGTTGGACTGAAAAAAGCCCTCGAAGGAGCTAAAGATAAAGGATTTATAAAGAGTTTTTAATTGTAAGCACATCAGGACATGGCAAAAAAAGGAAACAGGATTCAGGTAATTCTTGAGTGCACCGAACACAAGAATAGTGGTTTACCCGGAGTTTCCAGGTATATCACCACCAAGAACAGAAAAAACACGCCGGAAAGACTTGAATTGAAGAAATACAATTCAACACTGAAAAAAGTTACCATACATCGTGAAATAAAATAACAGAACACATGGCAAAGAAAGTAATAGCAACACTGAAGACCGGGACCGGCAAGACGTTTACCAAATGCATCAAGATGTTGAAATCACCCAAGTCAGGTGCCTATATGTACAAGGAAGAGATTGTACATGCTGATCATATAAAAGACTTTTTCACTGAAAAATAGACCTTTTACAGTATAGATCCCGTAGCTTTCTTTGAAAGAAGAAAGCTTTTTTTTTTCAATTACCTCACGCAATGGCAATTTTTGGTTTATTCGGCGGGCAAAATAAGGGCGATCTCGAACGTGGCCTTGAGAAAACCAAGGAAAGTGTTATAAAAAGGATATCCCGCGCTGTAATGGGTAAATCCACGATTGATGACGAGGTTCTCGATAACCTGGAGGAAGCACTTATTTCATCCGACGTAGGGGTGAACACTACCCTGCGTATCATCGAACGTTTACAGGCCCGGGTCCAGCGCGATAAATTCATGAGCACTTCCGAACTCAACCGGATCCTCAGGGAAGAAATCGCTGCCATGCTTGGTGAAGATAACCCCGATCAGGTTACCGGTAACGGATCAAACCAAATTCCCGGACCATTTGTGATCATGGTAGTAGGCGTAAACGGCGTAGGTAAAACAACCACGATCGGAAAACTTGCCTACCTCTATAAGAAAGAAAATAAAAAAGTATTGCTTGGAGCTGCCGACACGTTCCGGGCCGCCGCTGTTGACCAGTTATCCATTTGGGCTGAGCGGGTGGGGGTGCCGGTCATCAAGCAGCAGATGGGCTCCGATCCTGCCTCTGTGGCTTTTGATACGGTTACCTCGGCTAAATCAGGGAATGCAGATGTGGTTATTATTGATACAGCAGGCCGCTTGCACAATAAGACCAACCTGATGAGCGAACTCTCCAAGATCAAGCGGGTTATCCAGAAAGTGATCCCGGAAGCCCCGCACCAGATACTGCTGGTCCTCGACGGGTCAACCGGCCAGAATGCCTTCGAGCAGGCCCGTATGTTCACCGAGGTCACCCAGGTAAATGCCCTGGCCATTACCAAACTCGATGGTACGGCCAAAGGCGGTGTTGTAATAGGAATCTCCGATCAGTTTAAAATACCGGTAAGCTATATTGGTATCGGTGAAAAGCTTGATGATCTGCAGGTCTTTAACAAGACCGAATTTGTGGAAACCTTGTTTAATAGCACCAGCCGCTAGTTTTTCTGTTAAATCCTTCAACTGTATAATAAGAAAGAATATATTTGAGTTTTGTAATTTACATCTCAAATTCTTTCCTATGCAATTGTTCAGAACAAAACCCATAAACCAGCTGCTGGAAGATGCCTTTGATAAGGATCACGGGTTGAAAAAAGCACTCAGTGCCACCAGTCTGGTTACCCTGGGGATCGGCGCAATCATCGGAACCGGTATTTTTGTTCTTACCGGAACAGTTGCTGCTAACAATGCAGGTCCTGCACTGGTGCTTTCCTTTATAATTTCAGCGGTTGGTTGCGTATTTGCAGGCCTTTGCTATGCCGAATTCGCCTCGATGATACCCATATCCGGTAGCGCCTACACGTACGCATATGCCACGCTGGGTGAGTTTGTTGCCTGGATCATTGGCTGGGACCTTATCCTGGAATACCTTTTTGCTTCTTCCACGGTGGCTGTCGGCTGGTCGGGTTACATGGTGAGCTTTCTGCACGATTATGGCATCAATATTCCCGCCCATATGTGTAATGCCCCGCTTGATTTTATCAAGGGCCAGGGATGGGTGCTTACCGGCAGCATCATAAACTTCCCGGCTGTATTTATCATTGCGCTCCTTTCCGCCTTGCTGGTGATCGGTATTAAGGAGTCTGCCGGATTTAACAGCATTATTGTTGCCGTTAAGATTATTGTAATCCTGCTTTTTATCGGTTTCGGCCTTTCCTTTATAGAACCGGCTAACTGGAAACCATTTATACCACCGAATACCGGGGAGTTCGGGCATTTTGGCATTTCGGGCGTCTTGCGGGGTGCTGCTGTCATCTTCTTTGCCTATATCGGGTTTGACGCGGTTTCAACCGCAGCCCAGGAAGCAAGGAATCCACAGCGTGACATGCCCATTGGGATCCTTGGATCACTGTTGGTATGTACCCTCCTGTATGTGCTGGTTTCCGGTGTGCTAACCGGCATAGTTCCCTATACCGATCTGAATGTTCCGGCTCCGCTTGCCCTTGCCATTGACAGAACCGGTAGTGCCCTGTTGTGGCTAAGACCCCTGATTAAGATCGGTGCCATTGCCGGTCTTAGTTCGGTAATCCTGGTCATGTTGCTCGGACAGCCCAGAATATTCTATACCATGGCGACAGACGGACTGCTTCCCAAGAGTTTCTCCCGGGTGCACCCAAAGTTCCGGACACCGCATGTTACCACCATCCTCACGGGTTCAGTAGCATGTGTAATTGCCGGAATACTGCCCATTAACATCCTGAGCGAACTGGTCTCCATCGGCACACTGCTTGCCTTTACTATCGTCTGCATCAGCATTTTCATTCTCCGTAAAAAGCGCCCCGATCTAAACAGGCCGTTCAAAACCCCCTTTGTACCCTGGGTACCCCTGCTGGGCGCAGTTATCTGTGTTGCCCAGATGCTGAGCCTGCCCTGGGAAACCTGGGAGCGACTTATTATCTGGATGGCCATAGGCCTTGCAATTTATTTTCTGTACAGCCGCAAAAACAGCAAACTGGCCAGATAGAGGCCGAAACCCATGCATACCCGGAAAAGGAAAAAGGAGCAGGTCAACATGATCACGTTGGGATGTTCAAAAAATACTGTTGACTCAGAAGTACTCATGCGACAGTTGGAGGCCAACGACATGGAATTCGTCCACAACTCCGATTCCTTTGATGCTAAAACCGTGATCATCAATACCTGTGGCTTTATCCGGGATGCCAAACAGGAATCGGTTGACACCATCCTGCGGTTCATGCATGCAAAACACGAAGGACTGATCAGACACGTCGTTGTCATGGGATGCCTGTCGGAAAGATACAAAAAAGACCTGGAAAAAGAGATTCATGATGTAGATAAATACTTTGGTACCAACAATATAGAGTCAATCATCCAACATCTTGGTTTAAGTTATAAAAAAGAGCTTCTGGGTGAAAGAATATTGACAACACCCGGGCATTATGCTTATGTTAAGATCTCCGAGGGATGTGACCGCCGTTGTGCCTTTTGTGCCATTCCGCTCATACGTGGTAAATATATATCCAAACCTGTAGAAACCGTTGTGCAGGAAGCCATTTCCCTGGCCGCCAAAGGTGTAAAGGAACTGATACTGATCGCCCAGGACCTTACCTGGTATGGCATGGATATTTATAAACGTCCGGCATTACCCGGGTTGTTGCGGCAGCTTTCGGAAATTCCCGGCATCGGATGGATAAGGCTGCACTATGCATACCCTGCAGGATTTCCAATTGAAATAATCGATATCATGAAGGAAAGGGAAAATATTTGCCGTTACCTGGACATACCCTTTCAGCATATCAGTGACAAGGTACTGCAAAAAATGCGCCGGGGACACAGCAAACAACAGAATTATGAACTCATTGATCTAATCCGGAAACAGATCCCCGGTATTGCACTTCGCACCACCTTGCTTACCGGTCATCCGGGTGAAGGCAAAAAGGAGTTTGCCGAACTGTGTGATTTTGTAAAGGATGTGAAATTCGACAGGCTGGGAGTTTTTACCTATTCCGAAGAGGAAGATACCTGGGCAGCTGGTAACTACAAAGATACCCTTTCCGAACGGTTGAAAAAAGATCGGGCGGATGAATTGATGACCATCCAACAAGATATATCCAAGAAATTAAATGACAAGAAATTAGGAAAGTCAATTAAAGTTTTAATTGATAGCAGGGAAGGGGAGTACTATGTTGGAAGATCAGAAGCAGATTCTCCAGAAGTAGATAACGAAGTGCTGATCCCCGTTGCAGGTAATGAATTGGAAATTGGTATGTTCTATAACGTCCGGATAACCCGCACAGAAGACTTTGATCTGTTCGGAGAAGTAGTGGAAAAAGTATAATTCATCTGTTGATCCCTTATTCCGATTCCGTTTCTGCTGCATCATCAATTACCGTACTGGCAGCTTCCTCATCATGCATCACTTTCATAGCCACTTCTTCTTTTTTCTTATTGAAGCTAATGACAATGGTATCACCCTCCTTCATGTTCGATTTGATGATCAGTTCAGCCATGGGGTCTTCCAGGTATTTCTGGATGGCACGTTTCAGCGGTCTGGCTCCAAACTGGATATCATAGCCTTTTTCAGCAATAAAATCCTTGGCTGCATCTGACATCCTGATCAGGTAACCCATGGCAAGTATCCTGTTGTACAAGCCTTTCAGTTCAATATCGATGATCACATGAATATCCTCCCGGGTAAGTGTGTTAAATATCACCACATCGTCGATCCGGTTCAGGAACTCAGGAGAAAATGCTTTTTTCAGGGCATTCTGAATCACACTCCGCGTGTACTCGTTCGTTGTCTCCTGTTTCGTCCTGGTGGTAAAACCAACTCCCTGCCCAAAGTCCTTCAGCTGCCTGGTGCCGATATTCGAGGTCATGATTACAATGGTGTTCCTGAAATCAACCCGGCGGCCCAGACTGTCGGTCAGCTGACCTTCATCAAGTACCTGCAAAAGAATATTGTAAACATCGGGATGTGCCTTTTCAATTTCATCGAGCAGTACAACGCAGTAAGGTCTTCTCCGTACCTTTTCCGTAAGCTGACCGCCCTCCTCGTAACCAATATATCCCGGAGGAGCTCCAACCAGCCTGGAAACGGAAAATTTCTCCATATACTCGCTCATGTCGATCCGGATAAGGTTGTTGGGCGAATCGAAGAGATATTGTGCCAATACCTTGGCCAGCTGGGTTTTTCCGACCCCCGTGGGTCCGAGAAAAATAAACGTGCCGATGGGCTTATTGGGATCCTTTAATCCGGCCCTGTTACGTTGTATGGATTTGACAACCTTCCCTATCGCTTCATCCTGTCCGATAACACTTCCTTTCAGTTCCTCATTCATCTTCAGCAACCGCTGTCCTTCCTCGAGGGCTATCCGTTGTACCGGAACACCGGTCATCATGGCCACAACCTCGGCTACCTTTTCAGCATCCACCACCTGGCGGTTACGGGTGAGTTCCTTTTCCCACCGCAATTTCTCATCCTCAAGCATTTCCAGCAATTCCTTTTCCTTATCCCTGAAACTTGCTGCCTTTTCAAAGTTTTGATTCTTAACCGCCTTGATCTTTTCCTTTTTGGTCTCTTCTATTTTCTTTTCAAGCTCAATGATCTTCTCCGGAACGTGTATATTGGAGATATGCACCCTTGAACCTGACTCATCCAGGGCGTCAATGGCCTTATCGGGCAAATGCCTGTCGGATATATACCGGTTCGTAAGTTTTACACAGGCATCAATGGCTTCAGGTGTATAAATAACATTATGGTGGTCCTCGTAACGCTCCTTGATATTGTTCAGTATCTCGTAGGTTTCCTCAGCCGATGTAGGTTCCACCATTATTTTCTGGAACCGGCGCTCCAATGCCCCGTCCTTTTCAATGTGCTGACGGTATTCATCCAGCGTGGTGGCGCCGATGCACTGGATATCCCCCCGGGCAAGGGCGGGTTTAAGCATATTGGCAGCATCGAGCGATCCCGTAGCACCACCTGCACCAACGATCGTATGAATTTCATCAATAAAAAGAACTATGTTGGCGGTTTTTGACAACTCGTTCAGGATAGCCTTCATCCGTTCCTCAAATTGCCCGCGGTATTTTGTTCCGGCAACAATGGCAGCCAGGTCGAGTGTAACAACTCGCTTTCCAAAAAGTACCCGGGATACCTTCTTTTGGATAATACGGAGTGCAAGCCCTTCTACAATAGCTGATTTACCAACACCCGGCTCACCGATCAGGATGGGATTGTTTTTTTTGCGACGGCTCAGTATCTGTGCCAGTCTTTCGATCTCTTTTTCCCTTCCTACAATGGGATCAAGCTTGTCTTCCTCGGCAGCCTTCGTAAGATCGATGCCAAAATTATCAAGAACAGGTGTGTCTGAACTCGATTTGGAAGCGGATTCGGGATTGCCTCCCTTTCCACCCTGTGAACCAAAGGAGCCCATAGGCTCATCATCCTCATGCGGGTAATCCGCACGGGGCTCATTATCTTCGGAATCACCCATGTGTTCGTTCAGGAGTTCCCTCCTCACTTTCTCATAATCAACACTGTGGTCAAACAGTATCCTGGAAACAGGTGTAGCATCATCCTTGATCATGGCAAGGAGCAGATGCCCGGTATCAATAGTACTCTTCTTCAAAGATTTTGCCTCAAGATAAACCAGCTTCAGAATACGTTCGGAAGTTTTAAGCAGGGGTATATTCTCGATATCGGTGACCTTCACCGGACCTGCTGAAGCAATTAGCACCTCGATATCTTTTTTCAGCTGATAAAGATTAACGCCAAGTGAAACCAGTATGTCGATTGCCACACCCTCACCCTCACGCAAAATGCCCAGAAGCAGATGCTCGGGTGCTATCTCGTTATTTCCAAGCCTGATGGCCTCTTCTTTACTATAGGAAAGTACGTCTTTAATTCTTTGTGAGAACTTAGCATCCATAAAAAGTCGGTTATGTGTTTTTCCCCTCCGGGATTACCATTTATTATACAAATATACGAATTAAATTAGAAACGGTTTTCAACAGGTTTTGTTAATATAAACAACCCAAAAAAAAGCGGTAAAACGCCGATAATTGTCTACTTTAGCTGCTTAGATAGTTCACCTTTGTGATTGTGTTTACCGATTTGAAATAGTATACGAAATTATGGCTGAAGGAGAAAAGATTATACCAATAAATATTGAGGAAGAGATGAAATCTGCCTACATCGATTATTCGATGTCGGTAATTGTTTCACGGGCATTGCCCGATGTAAGGGATGGACTCAAACCCGTACACCGCAGGGTACTATATGGAATGCAGGATTTGGGAGTACTTTCGAACCGCCCCTATAAAAAATCTGCCCGTATTGTGGGTGAAGTACTGGGAAAATACCATCCGCACGGCGACACTTCGGTATATGATGCCATGGTGAGAATGGCACAGGACTGGTCACTCCGTTATCCGCTGGTGGAAGGTCAGGGTAATTTCGGGTCCATGGATGGAGATAATCCGGCAGCCATGCGATATACCGAAGCCCGGCTTCAGAAAATAGCCGAGGAAATGCTGGCTGATCTCGAAAAAAACACTGTGAATTTCCAGCTGAACTTTGACGATTCATTGCAGGAACCTACCGTATTGCCTTCCAGGTTGCCAAACCTCCTTATCAACGGTGCTTCAGGTATTGCCGTGGGAATGGCCACCAACATGCCTCCCCACAACCTAACCGAGGTTTGCAGGGCAATTATTGCTTACGTTGACAACAGTGAAATCACCACCGAGGAACTCATGGTGCATATTAAGGGTCCTGATTTCCCCACCGGTGGTATTATCTATGGACACCTGGGAATCCGGGAGGCTTTTGAAACAGGACGGGGAAGGATCGTTTTGCGGGCAAGCACGGAAATTGAGATCACACCTACCGGCAGGGAAGTTATCGTGGTGAAGGAAGTTCCCTACCAGGTGAACAAAGCCGAAATGATCAAGAAGATCGCCGAACTGATCAATGAAAAGAAGCTGGAAGGCATTTCTTACATCAATGATGAGTCCGACCGCAACGGTGTCCGCATTGTAATTATCTGTAAAAAGGAAGCACAGTCGAGTGTGGTGCTGAACAACCTGTTTAAGGCTACCCAGTTACAAACTTCCTTTAATGTTAACAATATCGCCCTGGTTCATGGACGGCCAAAGATGCTGTCGTTGAAGCAAAGCATCAAATACTTCGTGGAACACAGGCACGAGGTTGTTGTCCGGCGTACCCAGTATGATCTGGATGAATCGGAAAAAAAGGCACATATTCTGGAAGGACTGCTTATTGCCCTGGACCATATCGATGAGGTGATCAGACTGATCAGGGCTTCCAAAACACCGGATGAAGCAAGAGTTGGGTTGATGGAATCATTTCAGCTATCCGAGATCCAGGCCAGGGCTATTCTAGATATGAGACTGCAGCGACTGACCGGACTTGAAAGGGAAAAGATCCATCTTGAATATGAGGAGATCCAGAAACTTATCGCATACCTGAAAAGCCTTCTTGCGGATGAGACCATGCGCATGAATGTGATCAAGGAAGAGCTTGCCGACCTTATTGAAAAATTTGGAGATGAAAGGCGCACCGCCATTATTCCCGACGCAGGAGAATTCAACCCCGAGGATTTTTATGCCGATGATGACATGATCATCACCATTTCGCGCCTGGGATATATCAAACGTACTCCGCTTACTGAATTCCGCACACAGCAAAGAGGTGGGGTTGGCTCCAAAGGAAGCGAAACACGCGACGAGGATTTCCTGGAGCACCTTTACCACGCCACCATGCATAACACGATGCTGTTCTTTACCAAAAAGGGCAGGTGCTTTTGGATGAAGGTATATGAAATCCCCGAAGGTACAAGAACTTCAAAGGGCCGTGCAATACAGAACCTTATCAGCATTGAGCAGGATGATAAAGTAAAGGCCTTTATCAATGTTAAAAGCCTTACCGACGAGGAATATATCCGTAACAATTATATTGTTTTATGTACCCTGAAGGGCATCATAAAAAAAACATCCCTTGAAGCCTATTCAAGACCCAGACAGAACGGGATCAATGCCGTTAATATCAGGGAAGGGGATAGCCTGCTCGAGGCTCAGCTGACCAACGGTGCAAGCCAGATACTCCTGGCTGTCCGGTCAGGAAAAGCTATCCGGTTCGATGAAAAAAACGTGCGTCCGATGGGAAGAACTGCATCAGGTGTTACCGGTATCCGGTTTTCACAATCCGGTGATGAAGTGGTGGGTATGGTTTGTCTGCACGATCCCTCCGTTACCATACTTGTTGTTTCAGAAAACGGGTACGGAAAACGAACAGAGCTTGAAGATTACCGTGTTACCAACAGGGGAGGGAAGGGTGTAAAAACCATCAACGTAACGTCAAAAACCGGTCCGTTGATTGCCATTAAATCGGTAACCGACAATGATGACCTGATGATTATAATGAAATCCGGCCTGACAATCCGGCTTGCAGTTTCAAAAATGCGACTTGCAGGAAGGGCTACCCAGGGTGTCAGACTGATAAAATTCCGGAGCGGTGATGCCATAGCCGCTGTCACCGATGTGGTTGGTGCGACAGAAGTTATGGAGGAAAAGGAACCTGAAGAAACTCCGGAGTAATTCGATTTGTTTTTTTTGGACAATAAACAAATTGAATTTATATTTGGCAATATTTTTGATATGTACTCTTAAACAAATATTCTATATTTATAATTCAATTAAAAAAAACGAATAAAATGAAGCGCATAAGTTCGATTCTTATTACTCTGATACTGTTTACCGGAGCAAGTTTAAAAGCACAGACACCTGATGGAGCAACGACTGCCCTGAATTACACAGGCCTGGAGACCAAGTTGAAAAAAAGCGATGCTGATATTCAGGATGCAAAGAAAAACTCCAAGGCCAAGACCTGGATCAGTCGTGCTGCACTGCTCGTAAGCGTTTATAATGTACATAATGATGTATTGTCAAAGGGCATTGATCCTGTTCGTGCTAAAATTTTCTTTAAGGAACCCATGGAAATCCAAACCTCCCAGGATGGTGATGACAAAATTGAAAATTATGTTTATGACAGGGTTACCCTGCAATTTCGTAATGGTGCACTGGAAAGCTGGACAGATACCAAAAAAATACATCCTGATCCGTTAGCTGAAGCACGTAAGGCCATTGATGAAGCACTTAAGATGAATACGGACGGTAAAGCCACTTCCGATATCGTTGCTTCCATTAACAGCCTGAAAATCGCCCTGGAAACTGAAGCCATCCTTACTTATGAAAAGAGGGATTTCAAAGCTTCATATGATAATTTTATAAAATTCCTGGACCTGAACAAATTACCTCCGATGAATAATCAGGTTGACACACTGGATATTTATTATGCCGGCAGGGCAGCCCTTGAAAATCAAGACTACAAGGAAGCAAACCGGCTTTTTGAAGAAGCAGCTTCCCATAATTATTCTGATCCGTATTTGTTTGTATTTCGCAAACAAAGCTATTTTGCCGATGGTGACACCGCAGCAGGTGTAAAAGTAATTAACGAAGGATTCAATAAATATCCTGATAATCAATCAATTATGATTGAACTCATCAATTATTACCTGGTTTCCGGACAGAGTGAAGATGCGCTGAAGCTCCTTGCAAAAGCCAAGGCAGGTGATCCCGAGAACGTTTCCTATACTTTTGCTGAAGGTACATTGTATGACAAAATCGGTAATTTTGAAGAAGCTGAGAAGGCATATAAAAACTGTATCGAGATGGAACCCGAATTCTATGATGCACAGTACAATCTGGGGGTTTTGTATTACAACAAGGCTGTCAAGATCTACGAAGAGGCATCCAAGATAACGGATAATACCGAATTTGAAAAAGTAAGCGCTCAGGGAAACGAAGTGTTGCTGCAGGCTGTTCCTTATATGGAAAGAGCCAGCCAGCTTGATCCGAACGATAAATTTTCGCTGGAAACATTAAAGACCATTTACTACCGCATGAAAATGACTGATAAGTACAACGAGGTAGTAAGCAAACTCAACAATATGTAATTCATTTGAAAAAGGGAAGTATTACTGCTTCCCTTTCTCTTTACAAATTCTATTTAACATAATATTAATTATAGGACATATTATAGGAAAATTGCGGCCAGCTTTGCTGGTTAACATAACATCAGTTATCGCGACGCAGTCCGATAACGGCACGGATGTTATGTTAAAGCAATTTTCCGGACTCTGATCATCACGATGCATGCAATACCAATCAGGTTGCGTGGTCTACCGCCGGGAACCGCAACATAAAATTTGTTCCCTTTCCAACAGTGCTTTTTACCTCAATGGTGCCCTTGTTCAGCTTCACAAATTCATGAATGAGGTTTAAGCCCAGCCCGATCCCCTTTTCCTTTTCCGTACCATAGGTGCTTTTGTTCTCCCGGAATTCAAACAGCCAGGGAAGCTTTTCTGCCGGTATACCTATTCCGTTGTCGGAAACCACAATCTCTGCCCCGCCCCCGGGTGTTAATCCTGTTGAAATGCTAACTGTACCCCCGGCTTTGGTAAATTTAAATGCATTGCTTAACAAATTCCGGATGATCATCATAAAGCTGTTCCGATCGCCTGATATGAAAAGTTTTGCCTTAAGCTTCAGGCTAATCCGTATGTTTTTTAAGATGGTTATGGTGGAAAATATCTTAACCACCTCATTTATTGTTTCTTTAACATCGATTTTTTCCTCCACGAAGGGAAATTTTCCCTGCTGGTTCTGGGCCCAGTTAAGCAGGTTTTCCAGCAGACCTGTCAGCGAAAAAACGGTTTGGTCGATATAATCTGTAATTTCATTAAGCAACGCCGGGTTGTTGTTTTCGAGACTTTCCTTGATCATATACGAAATGCCCCCGATGGAACTTATCGGGCCCCTGAGATCGTGTGAAATCACTGAGAAGAATTTGTCCTTGATCCGGTTGAGCTCCTTCAGCTCTTCGCGTTGCTGTTCCAGTATAATGCGCCGCTCATCGAGGGCAGCTGTAAGTTTGCGCAATCGTTTCAGGCTGTAATAATACAACAGGATGAGCCCACCGGCAAGCAACAGGATAAGTATTAAACCTCCGATTACAATAAGCTGTATTAACTTATTCTTTTCCAGCACATCAACCTCAGCTTGTTTTTCCGACACCTCAAATGCAGTGCGCAAATCGGCCATTTTCTGAATGCTTTCATAGTTATTGACGCTGTCATTGAAATTCATATACAGTTCATGATAATGGAAGGCACTGTCATATCGGCCCGAAATCCTGTACAATTGTGCAAGACGATAGGCGGCATCGCGTTGCAGTTCAATGATGCTGTTTCTGGTGGCATTGCCAAAACTTTTGCGCACAAGGGCAACAGCTTCCTTTATTTCGCCTTTGTGTTGAAGAACACGGGCATATTCAATCATATACTCGGTAACCGCATATTCATCACCCTGTTTGTCCAATATTTCAATAGCCTTCAGCAGATGTTCCCCTGCCTTATCAAATTCCGATTTTTTGGAATAAACCAATCCCGAATTTCCAACGCAATAGGCATATTCCGACAGGTAACCCAGCTTCCGGTACAATTCACTTGTTTTGGAAAATAAGATCAGGGCTGTGTCGTATTGTCCCATGCTGTAATTTGCATAACCCAGATTATGTAAAGCCGAGGCCAGGTTAATTGAATCCTTTTCCTTTGTAAAAATGGCAATCGCATTTTTCAGATAATATTTCTCATTATCATGATTTTCCTGCATGTTATATGTCTCGGATATATACATATAAACTGTTGCCAGCCCGATGTCACTGCCATCAGCCCTGTAATAACCGGCTGCCTTCAAAAAACTTTCAAGCGCCAGTACAAGCCTGCCTGAATTCAGGTATCCGATTCCTTTAAAAACTGTCGGGCGGGCGGGACTTATCCCCAGTTTTTCTGCAAGCTTAATTGCCTCATCGCTGTATTGTAAAATAATTTCCGCATCCGCAGAATTAGAAGCTATCTGGCAAAGGATATCGTATCGCCGGGTCTCATCTTTTACCAGGTTATTTTGTATTAAATGCAACAGACTGTCGGTTACGCTGGCCTGCAGCGCAAACAATGAATTTATTGCTACTAGTAAAGCAATACTGGTAACGGTAATAAAACGGCTGACCATGTTATGTTTGCGGGGGTTTAACCCTGATATACGGATCAATGGTCAATGGCCCGCCATTGCACAGGATAAAATCAATGGCATAGGCTTCCTCCCCTTCCGCATCCTCGGTTAACCGAAGGGCAAAGCCCTGGTGTAACAGTCTCTTTTGGGGATCGCTTTTAAAAACATTGCGCTTTCCGGTTTTGGAATATATTCTGGTTATGCTCTTTATCCCGCTTAAGCAATCCAATTTCCAGATTATCACGGCCCCGGCAGGTACTTCAGTTACCAGGTCATCGAGTCCGCTATTGCGGTTTGAATCAAACAGGGAAAGCCTGCTTTTGCCTTTATCCTCAACTGATCTCAGGTATATCGTTACTGTTTTCATAGGTAAGGTTTTTGTTTCATCGTAAATTGAAATAAACGATATTGTGGGAAGAACTAAATTACGCAAAGAATATTTACTATCAAAACCTGACGAAAATATTTTCAGGAACCGGATGCAACCTCCGGTAACCTTTTTTCATACTAAATTATCTGATATTCCGTTTTTAAGTATTAACAACTCGATACTATTGACCGGATGATTTTAAATGCTTACTATGAAAATACCTGTTATCTTATTTGTAATTGTGGCAATAGGGCTGTCCGGATTTTCAGACATCAGGGCACAGCATAAGGGATTCGGATTGGGAGTTATGGCAGGGGAACCAACCGGACTCAGTTTTAAGGTGTGGTTGCCGGGCTCATCCGCACTTGACGGAGGGGCTGCATGGTCTTATTTTCACGAACCTTCCGTTCACCTTCATGTGGATTACACCTGGCATAAATTCAATCTCTTCCCTGTCGGAGTGGGTGAATTGCCGCTGTATTTCGGTGTGGGAAACCGGTTCAAAATTCATGCGAGTAATGATAATGCTGATATCGGATTCCGGGCACCGGTGGGCATTGCCTACATCTTTGCCAACGGTAAGTTTGATACCTTCACGGAGTTTGTTCCGATCATGGATGTTTTTCCCGCTACAGATCTGGATTTCAATATGGCGATTGGAATCCGCTATTTTTTCAGATAACAGCGAATTTAAGGATCTTACTGCTTCTTTAGCTTGATGAGGATCACCCCGCCGAACCCTCTTGATCCGTATATTGCAGCGGAAGTACCTTTGAGAACCTCAATCGATTCAACGGTTGAAGGAGAAATGTCGCCGATATCACCGACCGGAACACCATCCACAATTAACAGCGGTGGAACATATCCCATCATATTTCTGGAATCATGTATGATAACTGAACTGCCACGAACTTCAACTCCCGAAATTCCCTGTAACATTTGATAAATGGAGGTATAGGCCCTTTTTGGATTTGTCCCGTCAACTTTACCAACCGATTGTGTAAGGTTTTTCTTCTTGACTTTGCTATAACCCATATCAACCGTAGTACGATCATCGGCTGGAGCAACCTGTTCTGCGGCAGGCGGTGATTGGGGTACCGGTTTCCGGGCTGATTTGGATTCAAAACTAAAATCAATCAGGGTTCTGCCTGCAATATCTTCCTCAATCATACCTTTGCCAAATGTGATGATCCCGATCCGCAACGCTCCGGGATCTGCCTTAATCCTATAGGCTCCTTTGGCATCAGTAACAGCACTGGTTTTCTGGCCATCGATCATAATCATTGCATTTGCCACAGGACTGCCATCTGCATCCATTACAGTACCTGTTATTGTTATTTTCTTATAGCTTTTTTGGGCTGAAAGCTGTGCTATAGCGATACTTATGAAGAAACACAAGAAAAGTAATGCTTTTGTTTTCATGATCTGAAATTTTTTTAAAGTTACGCAATAATTGAGCCAAAGTCAATCATTCTACCTTTATTGCGATTGACTGCCCATAAATCACTCCCTGCCTCCCCACTCCGCGTAAAACAACCAGGTAGTCACCCGGCGTATCCGCTGTGATAAAGGAAATGTTAGCGGTGTCCGGGGAATCCAATGCAACGTCTGGTTCCCAGTACAGTGTATTCCGGCTGTCGGGAATATGCGCTGCGACCTGGTCATTTCTGCCTTCCACACGGTCATACTCAAGAAATCCGTAATTAATAAAAACACCCGAAGCAGGAAGATCTATTCCCGCAAAATCTCCCTCCCGTGATATAATACTTATAATGCCGCCATAAGTAAGGTTTCCTTTAACATAGGGTTTATTAACAATTTCAATCCGGGAAATTTTCTGAGGAGACAGGTCCAGCAACTTGTCTGTTTCAGTTACCACCACCCAGTCGACCAACACAAGCGGATCATATACCATCATTTCAGCCAGGGGTGACAGGAATTTAAAATATTTCTTTCCCTGTTTTTCCCGTATTTTTACCTCCATGGGCAGTTCATTGAAATACTCTTCCAGGGTGGGCAGTTGAATATATTTATCAAATAACAAAGTCTCAGTTGGCTTCCCGTAGAATGATTCAACCACGCTGTAACCCGAATCAGTTTTTGGTTTTGGAATGTTATGAAAAAATGATGCAACCTGGAAATTTACAGCCATTGTCAGCCCTGTCCGCTTTTCCTCTTCGGTAAGTTTGAATCCGGACGAGGGTAATTTAACAGGACTTGTGCAAAAATCATTGTCGATCAATATTCCCGGAGGGGATCCTGAAATTGCCCATGAACTCAGGAAAATATCCCGTCGTCCTTTATAACCGGGCAAAGAAAAATAAAACTCACCGCTCTGTCCCGTCTTGTAAGCGCTGAAATCCTTTTCCCCTATTACTGACAGTGTAACCACTGCCCCGGGTGCAGAACTGCCAGTTCCCCTATCTGTAACTTTTCCGCTAATGGAGACACCGCGGGTTTCAGGATAATAATGCATTCCCGTTGAATCATGGTTTATTGCAAAACTCCCGGCTCCGGAAGTCAGTATTCCTTCTTCCGGATCAATGGAGTTAACAGGAACAACCGTTATACACCAGCCGGTTGAATATAATTCCTTCATCTTGCCGGTTTCGATAAAAAGATCAACCTTTTCCCTTGTTTTATATTCCTTCCGGTCAGTCATCGCGATCTCAATTTCCAGAACAGGTTGTTTGCGTATGGAATCTTCACGGGATACAACCGGCGTTGAACTATTTCCGGTAAGAATGTTGTTATTTGATGAATTAATCAGTTTTACCCTCACACCAGGGTATCCCGCCGGGCCAAAGTTTCGCATATACCGGGTATAAGCCCTTACATAATATTCCCCCGATAGAACATCCCGTGGAACAGACAAACATCCCATACCTCTGCCGTTTTCAATAGCGTATTTACCACCTGTAATCCTATGCCCGCCTGCAGTTATCAATTCGACATAAAGAATCCTGCTGTCCGCATTTTCAGGTAAGAAGTTATTCCTAACCGGCATTACGGAAAATTGAATCTCCTCGCCTGTTATATAAAGGGTTCTATCGGTAAATAAAACAAGTTGATTATTAACAATTTGATTATCTGATTGCTGGGAATTGACCCGGTTATCCACGAGGGAAATAACCAATACCAGCAACATAATGAGTAATTCTTTTTCTTTCATACTACCACTTCCAAAAGTCGGGTTTGACTGTTACACCTCCATTGACCCTGCAATCGACACAACCCTGGTCAATGATCCGTAAAAATCTAAAATTTCCGTACCTAATGTAAATTAAAAAGACGGGCCATTGTTCCGGTGGGAATTCCTTCCACCCCCCCTTGCCCAAAGCATATGGTGCGCAAATTGAATCGTAGTAAATACCCATGTCCCTGATCCCTTCAATAAAAATCCTTTTCATGGAAAAAGAAGAAGCTCCGAAATATCCCAAAACTTTGTGATCAGGAAATGTTGTGTTTTCAAGATTACCTTCAACCGGTAAAGGCTGATGTTCATAAAGTCCTCCCCGTTCTTCGCTGTTGATCCGCAGTTTTTCCCAAAAATCATAGGCAGCTTCGGACATGGCATATTGGCGTAGTGTTAAGCAATAACCTGTATAAAGTTTCGTAGTGGTTTTGTCTACAAAATGAAGGGGGAGTTTTGCATAACTGTTGGTAATCAGGTTATTTGTCGACAACGTAAAAATCCTGCTGATCTTATTAGTTGCCCAGCAGACCATGTTTGAATAATCAGGCGGACTGACCTGTTTAATGCTCCCTTCGTAATAATACTCTAGCGGATAGGGTGCGTGGTACTCCCAGGTTTCTTCTGCGGTCCACCTGTAATACCGGCTGTCGTTCTCCCCCGCGTTGAGGTTCAGATAAAATTGTAACCCGGGTATATTTTCTCCGGGTACATTCGTAGGCATTTCCTCCCGTTCATAAAAAACCGAATCTACACCGGGTGACTCCGGCATCCTGTCATAGGATGATACAATTTCCTCACCATCAGGGGTTATGATCCTTACTTTGTAAGCCGTGCCGGATGATAAAAAATCCGCATCCATCCATACACGGTATTTTCCGGATCCATATTCATAACATTCAAAAAGATGATCCTTATCATCCAGTATTTCAACCTGGCAGCCGTTTACGGGTATATATCCGGGATCATTCAGGGGAGAAGCCATGGAAATGTTAATATTCTGGTAACCCTCCTGGTCAGTTACCTCCCCGGAGACTACAAAATGATCTCCCGGCTCAACATTGATTCGCGGTACATAAGGCTCGATACACCCTGCCGCGAAAAGTATTATGATGCCTGTCAGTACAAAGGTTTTATTCCGAAGCATAATTACCGAGTTTGAAAATCCAGGTGGCCGTAAAAACCGGAACACCAATGACAGAATATTTATAGCTGTTAATTTTCCCCTCTTCGGATTTGAAATATACAGAGTAGGGATTTTTCCGGCCGGTAAGGTTATACATGCTGAAAACAAAAGAACTGTGCACCATTTTGTTTTTTCTAAGGTTACCTTCAATGGTGACCGAAAGATCCATCCGGAAATAA
>DATEVU010000136.1:0-7245 GCA_035258345.1 Bacteroidales bacterium | reverse complement strand
GAGATTTCATGGTGGTTTTATAAATGCGGGGCCGTCAAACAGCCCCGCATTAAACAATAAATTATATTTGAACGAGTACCAATTGCCGGATCAACCCGGGTTTTGAACGATCAACTCATTCTGGTCGGTTTCAATGCTGGGTATGGGGAACCACATCTTACCCGCTGTGTTGTTGATCCAGTTGGTAAATTCAAAATCTGTTCTCACTGAACTAAATCCGTTTGCCTCAGATCCCCATGTTCCAAGGTCAATATAACCGGCATAATGCCAGCGTTTCAGATCGAACCACCGGTGGTCGTCTTCACCGGAAAGTTCACGGAACCGCTCATCCATGATCCATTGCATAATAACCTGCGCATCGGTTTCACCATTATTCAGGTCAGCAGGAACCGCACCGGCACCTCTGGCCCTGGTTCTTATCTGGTTGATCAGATCAATGGCAGCTGATTTGCTTCCTCCGGATTGAAGTATTGCCTCTGCCTTTAACAATAGGACGTCGGCGTACCTCAAAATTCTGGGGTTGTTTGCTGAATTTGTCAATCCCTGGGGACCAATGTTCTTGGTATATTTAACCCACTGGAAACCGTCATACCTTCCATCTTCCGTTGCAACAAACGATTCATCAATCCTCGGATCGCCTGCTTCAAATGCATTGATGAGCTTCTGTGTCGGATAAAAAGGTGTGCCTGCCCAGAATGACCACTCGCAGTTGAAGAAGCCCCAATAGGAATGCATGGACATGTTCTGACCGAAATCGTTATTCAGCCATATGTTTTCGAAACCTTCCTGAAGTCCGGCCTGCCACTCAAAAAGTGATTCACTGTTGTTTTCTGCCGCAAAACTGAAATTGTCCCCGAAACCGGGAACCAGTGTACGGGTAGTAATACTGTTAAAAGCACTGATTGCAGCAGTATAGTCAGCAGTGGCGCCGGCAGCATCAGTTTTCTTGTTGTAGCATGCCCTGAATACAAGGCACTTACCCATTAAGCCATAGGCTGATTCCCTGGTTGCCCTGCCTGTATAAATATCATCCCATGAGTCAGGAAGGATGGTTACGGCCAGTGTCAAATCCTCAATCGCCTGATCGAGCAACTGAGTTCCCGTGGAATTGGGAGTTTTGGCAGTAGCAAGATCCTTGATCCTTTTATTGATCAACGGTGCCGTACCCCAAAAATTCCATAGCTTGTAATACATCAATGACCTCAGAAACAAAGCTTCACCCTTGATCCATTCTGAAGTTTCCGCTGTGATATTGACTCCGGGATCACCTGGAGCTTCCTCTATTTTTTCAAGTATAACATTGGCTCTTGAAATTATCCTGTAATAGGCGATCCATAAATCATTGAGTCCGCCTTCACTTTGAATAATCCCGTTAAATGATTCAAAAGGATACCCTCCCCTGGTTGTCAGGTCGTCACCGGGCAAAATCCATACATAGTGCCTTGGATTATTGTTGTTGAACCAGAAGATGTCGGTCATTTTTGCATAGGTTCCGACAATTGCCCTGAAGAATTGATAATCATCCTTGAAAAAGGACGCTTCGGTTTCCGCCATAGGCTCCAGGTCAAGATTACTCTCTTTGCAGGAATTGAATGAGAAAGAGAACATCCATACCAGCATAATTGGAAATATAGTTTTTACTATTCGTGTTTTCATAAACATCATTTTTTAATGTTATTTGACTGCCTGTTAGAAACTTGCATCAATTCCTATGGTAAATGTCCTTGGAATTGGAATGGCTTCATTTTCCGGATCAAGTCCGCTCCACTGTGTGGCTGTAAACAAGTTGGATCCTCCAACCCAGATACGTGCCCTTTCGAATACCTTTGTATTGAACTTGGGCAGGGTATAGCCAACCTGTAAGTTAGCCAGTCTTAAATAGGATGCGTTTTCGATCCAGCGGTCGGAGAATCTGTTGTTGGCACCCGGATCAGCTGCAGCAGCCCGAGGCATAGTGGTTGAGTGATTCGTCGGAGTCCATCTGTCCTTTACGCTTGAAAGCTGGTTGACACCCCTGCTGCTCATACTTTCCAGGCTGGCTCTCACGCCATTTATTTTCTCAACATCGCCGACCCCTGTAAAATAGCAAGCGAGATCGATTCCACTGTATTCGATCGTAAAATTCAATCCGTAGAAGAAACCCGGAATGGTTTTCCCCAGATAAGTGCGGTCGAAATTGTCAACAACGCCGTCAGGTCCCGGTGTATAAAAGCGGTGGTTTTCATCGGGAGGACCGTTGACATCCTTAAACCACATATCACCGGCATGCTGACTGGTAGCAATCTTGTCCTCGGTGGTTGCCTGGTAGTCAAGAACTTCCTGTTCACTCTGGAAAATACCACCCAGCTGATAGCCCCACAATGAATTAATCGGGTAACCTTCTTCAATCCGGCCTCCCCATTCATCACCCATGGGTGCATTATCATACATCTGGATAACTTCGTTTTTAACCGTTGTCAGGTTTGCATTGGCGGAATAATTGAGCTTTCCGACTTTCCCACGGTATCCAAGGCTGATTTCAAAGCCCGTGTTTTTGATTTTACCTATATTCACAATGGGATTTTGCTGTGATCCTACACTGGCGGGTAGATTTGAAGATTGAATTAAACCATCGGTGGTTTTATCATAATATTCCAATGTAAAATTCAGTGAATTGAGCAGCAATCCGTCAATTCCGAAGTTGGTCGTTATGGTCTTTTCCCATGTCAGGTCAGGATTCGGGAAGTTTCCGGCCACTATGCCCCAGTAGAAGTATCCGCGTCCCGGATTCAGCGGATCGATGCCGAATGTAGTGTGCGGAGCACGGCCAAGTAAGGACAGGTATGCGAAAGCCTGGGTTTCCTGATTTCCGATTTGTCCCCAGCCGGCACGGAGCTTCAGATCGTTTAAGAAAGTAAGATTCTGCATGAATTGTTCGCCTGAGATACGCCATGCGGCAGAGAATGCAGGAAATACACCCCATTTGTGACCGGGAGCAAACCTGGAAGAACCGTCACGTCTGACCACAGCATCAAAGTAATACTTTGATTTGTAATTATATGTCAATCGGCCCAGGTAGCCCTGGAGGGCATTCTTGTTTTTAATCTGCCCGCCGCTTGAATAGCCTTTAATGCCTTCCTCAATCAGCCTCTGGTTCGGATCGGGAGAACTTAGCTGTTCTGAACTGGATTGGGTAAAGGTAAAATTATAGGTCTGGTCCATGGCATTGACCAGCAAATCGATATTGTGTTCGCCAAAGGATTTTGCATAGGATACTGAAAATTCCTTGATAAGATTACTGTTTCTCGAGTCTCTCTGACCAACGCTTCCATAGGAATTACCATCACCATAAACACTCCAGTCGCTGGGCGTCTGGTTGAATATTTCTCCTTCGTAAAGGTTCCAGTTACTCCTCACCTGATTCAAGAAGTCAGCACTTATTGACCCCCTGAATTTCAGTCCCTTCAACGGTTCCACTTCAATGTAGGCATTTCCGATATTCCGGAGGTTGGTATAACGGTTATCCTTTGTGGAGGCAGCACCAAAAACATTGCTGTTGGTTTCCGGACCCCAGAGCAATGTAGCTGCAAACGGGTTAAATGTAAAACTTGCAGCAGGTTCATAGCCATTTACACCTGTACCGTCCAATGAATAAATAGGCTGCCAGGGTGATGCCCCTGCTACGTAAGTAAGCTCACCGGGTGTAGCATCCTGTGCTTTTTGATAGGTTAACCGGTAGTTAACGCCCACGGAAAGGAACTTGTTGATTTTAGTTGTAATATTGGTTGCAAGCGAATACCTGTCCATGTTGTTCCTGATCAGCGGGCTTTCTGTTCTCGAATAACCGGAGGAAACATAATAATTGGTAAATTCATTTCCACCGCTGATTCTGAGGTTATAATCGCTGACTTCGGCATTTTCCCTGTACATGGGTGAAATCCAGTCATAGGTCATGGAATTGCCTAAATAATCTGGACTGGTTGCATCAAACACAGTTGGGAAATTTGGCATTTCATCCGGATTATTCTGATATGACTCAACATAAAGAGCTGTAAATTCAGAAGTGTTGAGAACATCGTATTTTTTTGGAATATTCTGTATACCCCTTTTGAGATTAATATCAATCCTGGGCTTTCCTGCCTGGCCTTTCTTGGTAGTGATGAGAATAACGCCATTTGCTGCCCTTACGCCATAAATAGCCGATGCAGAAGCATCCTTAAGTACAGAGATGGATTCAATATCAGCAGGGTTGATCATACTTAACACATTCATATTACCTCTTATGTCGGATGTCACGGCAGCCTGATTCCAGTCAGCACCGGCACCCTGGCTTGCCTCTGCTCCGCTTCCGTATTCAGTAAGCGGAATCCCATCAACTACATACAGCGGATCTGAAACTCCCCAGGTATTCGTTCCCCTGATGCGGATAGTAGGTCTTGAATTGGGATTTCCGCCGCCACTTTCAACAAAAATTCCGGCGGATTTCCCCTGAAGGGACATCTCGGGCGTTATTGAAAGAGAATTGCCTATATCCTTGGCGTTTACCACTGAAATGGATGTGGTAATGTCTTTTCTTTCCCTGGTGCCATAACCTATTACTACCACTTCTTCAAGATTTTGTATATCGGGAATAAGTGAAATATCTATCGTACTTCTTCCTCCTACCTCTATTCTTTCGGAATTGTAGCCTACATAAGAGAAAACCAAAACACTGGTTGCTGAAGGGACTGCAACGCTGTAACCGCCATCGGAACCGGTGACTACACCCTGCTGGGTTCCTTCAATTAGGATGTTCACACCCGGCAAAGGTTCACCGGAATTGGCATCCGTTACGGTTCCGGTAATCCTGATCTGCTGGTTGCCGGCACTGGTTGTTGTAAGTACGATCAGCCTGTCCAATACCTGGTAAGAAATATCGCTTCCCTCCAGTGCTTCAGATAACAGATCAGCAATAGAGCCGTCGGTTTCGGAAAGAACCACTTGTTGACGGACATCAACCTGGTCGGTTTTATAAAAGATTCTGAAATCACTTTGGGTTTCAATAGCCTGGATCAGGTCGGACAGCGTACCTGTCTGAAAATCCAGCTTTAAGCTGGCATTCTGACTATAACCGGTTGCAGAAATCTGCAAGGTTGTCAGAATTAAAATCAGGGTAGATAGTTTCATAATCAGAAGTAGTTTTTTTGCGTAATTGGTGAGATGAAAATCACGCCGGAATAGATTTTTTGTCATAAATTTGAGTGGTTAAAGTTTGACTTGGTTACTGCTTTTTAGCGAAAGCGGTAACGGTTAACATTACTATGATCGGGAAGTGTTCGCGCATTTTCCGATCTTTTTTTTCTTTTCAGTGGAAACAACTCATAGGCAATTCATTTTAGGTTAAAGGTTACAGGTATTATTTTCTGGTAATTATTATTTCATCCTCATTTACTATATACTCGATGGGGGTGGTAACTTCAATGGCTTCCAACACCTCATAAACTGTTTCGTTGTTCACAAATTTTCCGGTATATCTGTCCTTTTTCAGTTTATCATCCTCAATTCTGATCTTCATGTTGAACCAACGTTCCATTTTAATGGCCATATCTTCAAAGGTTTCATCGGCAAAGATCAGCAACTGGTCTTTCCATGCAGTTACAACCGAAGTATTTACCTTATTGATCACATGCAGATCTTTTTCATCCGTTTTCTTCATTTTATTATCCGGCAGATCCTTTATGACAGCCATCTGATCGGGGCCGATCAGAACAGGTTCCACACCATTTTCCCTGCTCTCAACCCGCACAAGACCCCGCACAACAGTAGTCTGTGTTTTCCTGTCCTCGGGATACGACTTTACATTAAATGCAGTTCCCAGTACCCGGATCTTTGCATCATGGGTATTGACAACAAAAGTCGATTTGCCCTTGGTTACATCAAAATAGGCTTCCCCTTCCAGTGTGATCTCCCTGGATTCCTCTCCGAAACATATGGGATATTTAAAACGGCTTCCGGAGTTAATCCATACATGTGTTCCGTCAGAAAGAATTACCTGCGATTTTTCCCCAACAGGTACGATGATCTCATTATATACCAGGCGGTTTTTAACGGGAAATTCCTTGATAAACAGGGTATTCCATACCCAGGCCAGACCTGCAGACAGGAAAATTACTGCTGCTATCCTGGCAAGCCAGAAATAAATGTTCCGGGTTTTGGTGACCGGCCTGTCCTGTTTTTTAACCCCTTCCAGCAGGTTCTGCAATGCTTCATTTTTATCAGCCCTGATTTCGGGTTTCCTGTTATTCAACAGGGTGATTAATATGTCTTTTGCCTTTGCAATTTCAATATCCCTGTCTGGATTTTCCCGGATCCATTTTTTCCAGTATTCAACAGAGGATGCCCGTGTTCCTTCCACAAACTCCCTGAAAGAGTCATCAAGAATCAGATCTTCGAAGTTTTTATGTTCTTTGGCGTTCATCAGATAACATAATTTTATTATTCCTTAGTGTTACCAACACGGAGGATTTTGAAATTTATACTCAGTAACCTGAAGAAAAATAAGCAATTTTTATAAAGAAGGTGCAAATTTTCCGAGGAGGAGAAAAAAAGGCTGGATCAACAAGAGATCACGCAGTGCAACCATACCACGGTGAAGGGTGTTACGGGCTGACTGAATGTTAATATCCATAACAGTGGCGATAGTTTCAAAATCAAGATCTTCGAAATAGCGGAGGTAAACGGCCTCACGCTGCCTGGGCATAAGCCTGTTCAGTGCTTCAATAACCTTATTCCGGGTTTCTTCGGTAACCTGGTTACTGATCAGAAAATCCTCTCCCGAATAAACGATCTCAAAGGGATATTCAGGATGGTCTTCGATACGCACAACAGGTCTGCTGATTTCAAGACTGTCGATAATATGATTACGGAGTGATTTAAATAAATAGGGTTTGAGGTTTTCAACCGGTTTGAGGTTGGAACGGTTCTTCCACAATTTAAGAAACAGATCCTGTATGGCATCCTTCACCAGGTTTTCATTGCCTGACAATTTTAATCCATACCGGAAAAGATCATCATGCACATTCAGAAAAATTCCTGACAGTGCCTCTTTATCGCCATGCAGGAAATTTTGCCAGAGATAGTGGTTTTGATTCATGTTGCATGATGGTACAACACAAATATAGGAAAAAAGTAATGAGGGAAGAGTAATGAGTAATGAGTAATGAGTGATGAGTGATGAGTGGGGAGTGGGGAGTAGGGAGTGGGGAGTAGGTGTTCATATAAAGCAGA
>DATEVU010000135.1:0-56954 GCA_035258345.1 Bacteroidales bacterium | reverse complement strand
GCCGGCAACAAACTGGTTTTTTGTTTTGTCTGCTGTTTTTGCATCCAGTCCGAATTGTTTGACCACATCACGGGTCATCTCGGTAATAGGAGCTTTTACAACATTATACCCTTCAAGTGATCCGTCTTCCAGGGGGTCTTCAATGTATTCAGCTCTTTTATAATGTCTTGAATCAAAATTGTCTATATCGATTATTATGGTTGCATGGGGTTTTAACCACTGCATGTTGGCTTTCAGCGCAGCAGGGTTCATGGCTACAAGAACATCAGCGAGGTCACCGGGCGTAACAACTACCTTTGCTCCAATGTGTACCTGGAAACCGGAGACTCCTGCAACCGTACCCTGTGGTGCCCTGATCTCGGCAGGATAATCGGGGAAGGTGGCAAGGTCATTGCCAATAAAAGCAGAAGTGTCTGAAAACTGAGCACCAGTAAGCTGAATACCGTCACCGGAATCTCCGGCAAATTTTACAACTACTTCATCCCTTTCTATAACCTGAATTCGTTTCTTCATGATTGTGTACTTGATTTTTCTTAAGCAATGTTAGCATATTCTATAATAACAATCCATGATTAATAGTTACAATTAAAGGTGATAAAAGTCATTTCGGATTGATGCCGGACGCCGGTTACCGGATGTGCAGGAATGAAGGTAGTGCAATGTGTGTGTTTAGCGCTACTATATTAACTTTGCAAATAAAAAAATGGCGCTGATAAAATCGGTTCGCGGCTTTACCCCGCAATTGGGGAAAGATTGCTATCTGGCTGAGACTGCAGTTATTATTGGTGATGTAGTTGCAGGTGACCTATGCAGTTTTTGGTTTAATGTGGTGGTACGGGGAGATGTGAACTCAATCCGGATCGGCAACAAAGTCAATATACAGGATGGCACCGTGTTGCACTGCCTGTACAAGCGATCGGTAATTGAAATTGGCAATAATGTGTCCATCGGCCACAATGTAGTGATCCACGGGTCTAAAATCATGGATAATGTGTTGATCGGCATCGGTTCAGTTATCCTGGACAATGCCGTGATCGGTGAAAATTCAATTATTGCAGCCGGCTCAGTTGTATTAACAGGTACTCAGGTTGAACCGGGCAGCATTTACGGGGGTGTGCCTGCCCGAAGGATCAAGGATGTGGATCCGGAGCAGACTGCAGAGATGATTAACCGGATTGCAGATGATTATATCATGTACGCGGGATGGTTTAAAGAGTGATTGGTGAGGATCAAAGAAGAAAGATCAAAGATCAAAAATCAAAGATCTAAGAGCAAAGAGGGAAGAGGTGACTAGGATAGTTATTTCCAGAGATTGATTTTCTCAAGCGTAATGTTTTCTTCGAAAAACAGCTTGGAGATCACCTGGAAATAGTCGGTAAAGTCGGATACAAGGAATTTATGCTCCTGATGATGGTTCTGATCCTGATTCAGCTGGTTGCTGGTCACCAGTAAGTTGCGCAGATGATTGGCCACAATACGGGATGAATCAATAACATCGACCCCAAAATCAAAAAATTTACTGATCTGGTTCCTGATGATCGGGTAATGGGTGCAACCCAGAATGAGGGCATCGATATTGCTGAGTTCAGATTTTGACAGATAGCTACGGATAATGGCATTGCTGATGTCATCGAAAATGAAACCTTCCTCGATCATCGGCACCAGCATGGGTGTAGCAAGGCTCGATACGGTGAGGTGCGGATTTTTTGCAATGATCTTGCTCACATAAGTTCCGCTGTTGATGGTACCCTTGGTACCTATTACACCAACACGCTTGTAGGTTGAACTTCCGGCAATATATTCAACTACCGGGTTTATCACGTCAACTACGAGCGCTTTGTTCCCTGCTTCGGCAACTATGGCGTCATAGGCATTGGCAGAGGCTGTATTACAGGCAATTACAATAACTTTGCACTGTTGTTCCAGGAGGAAACGTGTAATCCGGGAAGAATATCCAATAATAGTTTCCCTTGATTTATCGCCATAAGGCAAATGAGCCGTATCCCCAAAATAGATCAGTTGTTCGTTGGGTAATACCTGCCTGATGGCATTGGCAACAGTCAATCCTCCTACGCCGGAATCAAAAACCCCGATTGGCCGGTTTGCGTTATGGTTCATGTTGTTCATAATACCTCAAATGTAAACAGAAAAACGGGAAGGTCGAAAAAAAAAGTTCCGAAATCATATCGACTCCGGAACTCTTATGTATGTTTTCGTGAAATTATTTTACACCAAGTTTGGTTTTGACCAATTGTAAGATATCCTGTGAATCAGCTGCAGAATAAACAATAGCACCGCCGGCAGTATCAAAAACGTATGTAAAACCGTTTTCCACGGCAACATCATTAACCGCTTTAATGGCTTTGTCCTGAATGGGCTTGAAAAGTTCAGACCGTTGATTTGCCATATCCTGCTCTGCTTGTTGCTGGAAATTCTGGGCGCGTTGCTGAAGCGACTGGAGCTCTTCTTCCTTGGTCCTGAGGATTAGGTCGCCGGTTGTTCCTTCGTTGGTCAGCTTAATATAGTCCTCATATTTCTTGTTGAACTCAACCTGTAATTGTTCAATAGTTGCCTGCATCTGCTGGGCAGACCTTTCAAGCTTTTTCTGGGCACTGTCACTTTCAGGCATGGAAGCAAAAAGCATCTGGCTGTTAATATGGCCGAGTTTAATGGGACTTTGTGCGAACAGGTTTCCACCTATCAAGAATAAGCCGGTTAAAGCCAGAACTGATATTATTTTTCTCATATACTTTTTTTTTAAAACTGCACAAATGTAAACATTTAATTCTTATATCCTAATTTCTGAAGTACTTCATCGCTAATGTCATACCTTGGATTTGAGTAGATCATGGTAGGTCCGCTGGACGTGTCAAATATCACTGCATAGCCATTTTCCGTAGCCAGGTCTTTTATGGCTTTATAAATATCATCCTGGATGGGCTGGATAAGTTCCTGCCGCTTTTTGAAAAGAGCACCCTCCTGTCCGAAGTAACTTTTCTGAAGCTCCTTCACTTCCTTTTCCCTGTTTACAATGGCTTCTTCCCGCTGCCTTCTCATATCCTCTGATAACAGCACCCGTTCAACCTGATAATCCGTATACATCTTTTCGATCTCAGAATATTTAACTTCAACTTCCTTCTGCCATTCTTCGGAAGTTTTATCCAGCTGCTCCTGTGATGCCTTATAGGGGGGAATGTTATTCAGTATGTATTCGGTATCCACAAAAGCATACTTTTGGGCAATGGCCATTCCGAATGAAAGTATCAATCCGGAGAGCACAACTAATATTCTTTTCATAGAAATTGTATTTATTTTTTTATGGGATAATTAATAAAGTATGTATCAAAATCAGTACCAAAAAAAAATAGCCGCTTAGAATTGCTGTCCCATTACAAAATGGAATTCCCCTCCATGGTATCCACGTCTGATCTCATCATTCGATATACTGCCACTGTTCGGCAAATCGAATCCAAATCCATAATCGATACCCAGCATGCCAAACATTGGAAGGAAAGCACGAATACCTATTCCGGCTGACCGCTTGATCATGAAAGGATTAAAATCATTGAAACGCTGCCATGAATTTCCACCTTCAACGAAAGCCAACCCGAATATGGTCGCCGAAGGATTCAGTGAAAAAGGATATCGCATTTCAAGTGAATATTTTACATATAAATTTCCATTGTCGATCTGGACCCTTTGTCCGTTGCGTACCACGGTGGTCTGGGGTGTTAGTGAGCCATCGGGATATCCTCTGAGAGCAACAATATCGGTACCATACAGGTTATAGCCCATCATACCGCTACCTCCCAGGTTGAATTTCTCAAAAGGTGAGGCACCGATTGCCGGGTTATAATAACCGAGAAAGCCGAATTCGGATTTAGCGGCCACAACCAGGTTTCCGATCAGGCTGGTATACCAGGTTCCGTTAAAAGTCCATTTATGATATTCAATGAATTTGTATTTTTCAGAGTTCTCGCGGTTGTCGATTTCCGTGGCGGCAAACTGGTCAATCTGTTCCTGGGTCAGAGAAGAATAATCATCTGCGATATTACCGCGGATGGCAAGTTTTTCCGCATCTGAGATACTCCAGAAATTTTCCCGTTTAAGAGCGGAATAGGGAGGCGTTGCCTGCAATGAGAGGGTGAATGCAGAACCCCTCCTTGGATAGATCATCTGGTCCTGTGAACTGCGTGAGAGGGAAATGTTCACATCAATTACATTGGAATAGCCATCATTGATCACAAAGTTGGATCCCCAATCGTTCAAATGATACCGCTGGTATCCCAATTCGGTGTAAAGGACAAAATAGTCATCGGGCCAAGACAGCCTGCGTCCCAAACCAATGGATGCTCCAAGAACCTTAAAGAAGTCATCGTCGGTATCGGCACCGGTTTGCCTGAAACTCTTGGTAATGGTATGATAAAACGAAGTAGAAAAACTATTGGGTTTTTTCCCGCCGAACCAGGGTTCCACAAAGGAAACGTTATAAGCCTGGTAGTACCTGCCATTGGATTGCGCCCGAACGGACAAGGTCTGACCGTCACCGGTGGGGACAGGTCTCCATGCTTTCATATCCAGAAACTTACGGGCAGAAAAATTTGAAAAGCGTAGCCCGATAGTACCTACAAAACCATAACCACCCCATCCGCCTGACACTTCGAGCTGGTCGTTGGAACGTTCTTCCAGGGAATATTCGATATCCACCGTGCCGTCGGAAGGATTCGGCAGCGGATTGGGCGTTATATTTTCGGGATTGAAGTGGCCCATGGCAGCAAGCTCTCTGACGGACCGGATAATATCCGATCTGCTGAACAGCTCACCCGGGACAGTACGGAGTTCACGCCTCACAACGTGTTCATTCGTTTTTGTATTCCCCTTGATGATTACCCGGTTAATTGTAGCCTGTGTATTTTCGATGATCCGCATTTCCAGATCAATAGAATCGCCATCGATATTGGTCTCCACAGGATCGATGGTAAAAAACAGGTAACCTTCGTCCATATACTGGGAAGTAACGGCATCGTCATCGGCCATTAACCGCTTCATAATATGCTCCTGATCGTATACGTCTCCCTTTTTCATTCCCAATACTCGGGCAAGTGATTCGGAAGGATACTTGGTATTACCCACCCAGGTAATATTCCTGACGTAATATTTAATACCTTCCTCCACCTTGAGTTCAAGTCCAATCCGTTTATTATTAACTTCTACCAGCTTTTCATCCAGAATTTGCGCATCACGATAGCCATTCTTATTGTAGAATTCAATCAGTTTCTTCTTATCTGCCTTATATTCAGCGTCAATGTATTTGGAGGGCTTGAAAATGTTAAGATTTTTCTTTTTGGTCTTTTTCATTGTTTTTTGCAGCCGGCCATCCGTGAATGCCTCATTGCCGTCAAAGCTGATATCTGAAATCTTCACCCTGTTTCCCTTATCGATGGTCAGGTCCAGGAAAACCTTATTCCCGGGTGAGGTATCTGCCTTTTGGACTATGTCGATGTTACAGTTGAAAAAACCCTTGTCAACAAAATGCTTTTTAATGATGGTAACGGTATTGTTCAGCACGTTTTCGGTAATCTGATTACCCGGTCTGAGTTTGATCTTTTCTTCCACATCCTTGGTATCGTTTTTATTCAAACCATGAATTCTCAAACGTGAAAGCCGCTGTCGTTCAGTAAGCTGAATCTCGAGGTAAACTGCATTGTTCTGGATTTTGTTGGCAATTATTTTAACATCGGAGAAAAGGCCAAGAGACCAGAACTTATCAATCGCCGTGGTTACTTTTTCACCGGGAATAGTAATTTTTTGTCCGACAGCCAGGCCGGAAATATTTACAAGGTAGGTGGGTTGCAGGAATTTAACGCCGGTAATGGTAATGTCAACTATGGTAAGATCTCTGGGCCGTTCATAGTCTAAATAACCCGGGACCAGAGAATCAGATTGTTGTCCGATTGCAGGTGCGGTGAGTAAGAACAGAGTAAGAACAAGTAAGGTGTTTTTCATCCGTGGTTAACTGTTTACTTTGATGTTTTCTTTTATCTGGTCAGCTGTTTTCCCAAAACGTCTTTCGCGACATTGAAAGTCAAGTATAGCTTCATATAAATGTTCCCTGCGAAAATCAGGCCACAAGGTAGGCGTAAAGTAAAGTTCCGCATAGGCAATCTGCCATAACAGAAAATTACTTAGTCTGAATTCTCCGCTTGTTCTTATCAACAGTTCCGGATCAGGGAATCCGGAAGTATCGAGGTATTTTTCAAATAAAGCATTGTCAAGATTGCCCGAACTCAGCTTGCCTGCTTCGATATCAGCAGCCATTTTTCTGACTGCATTCATGATCTCCCAGCGCGAACCATAGCTGAGCGCAAGCACAAGCCGGAGACCCGTGTTATTGCTTGTGGAGCTGATGGCGTTATCCAACTGATCAAGGACTCCCTGCGGCAGACTGGCGAGGTTTCCGATGGCCAGCAACCGGATGTTGTTATCCATCAAAGTTTTGGTTTCCGCATGAATGGTTGATACCAGCAACGACATCAGGGCATCGATCTCGACCTTTGGCCTCCGCCAGTTTTCGGTAGAGAAGGCATAGAGCGTAAGGAAACCAACGCCCAGCTCGGCTGCAGCTTCAACAGTATCCCGTACAGCGGCTACAGCATTCCTGTGACCGAAAATGCGCTGATTGCCACGTTTCTGCGCCCACCTGCCATTCCCATCCATAATAATTGCAATATGCCTGGGCAGTTTATCTTTGTTGATCCTGTCTTTCAGTGCAGAGGTCATTTCACTAATTATAAGCCGGACATTCCGCTGCAAAATTAAAAAACTTAAAGGTAATAAAAACACCCAGCAAGGAATACCAGTCATTATTATGCAAAAGCGTAACGGAACCGGAAGGATTTTCCAGGCCATCAACCCTGTCGCTGAAGGTTTTGCGGAATGACCATTCTACTCCGGTACTTATCCTTCTGGTAAGATTTAGCTTTAAACCCAAACCAAACGGGAAACTCATCAGATTTTCCGATGCGGCATCAGTGCCCATAATTAGTGCACCGGCAATTCCGGTGGATATATAGGGTGTGTATGACCAGTTCCCCACATTGGGAGTGAACGGCAGAAAATTAAACTCAACGAGCAGTGCCATATCCAGCAGAGAAGTATTGAAAGCAGCCGGACTTGCCGGGCGGTCGGGATGAGAGAGCTCCGGAAAATCGAGATCACTTCCCGAAAGATCCGCGTAATACATGCTGCCCCGCAGGGCAAACCGCGTATTGAGGTTATAACGGTAAAGTGCTCCAAAGGAAGGTGCAGGCCGGTATAAATGGCGGTTAGGATTGATATCACCCATGTAATAGGAAACGCCTCCAAATATACCAATATTGGCATTCCGCTGTGACATGGCTTTACCGCAGTTTAGTATGAATAAACCCGATAAGCAAAGCAGCAGGTACTTGTTCATGATTTATCAGGTATATTGGAAATAAACGCAAAGTAATAGAATTTTAGCGCTTGAAATCACAAATAATCTTAAAAAAACTGAAATATTCACAAGACAGGAAAAGGCAACAGGTCAGAACCGGGCCCTTCGCCATTGGTTGTCGAGGAAAATGGGAAGTCCCCTGCGGGAGGTAGGTATGCGGTAACTGAAATTAAAGGAAGAAATCCAGTAAACATCCCAGCGCCTGGAGAAGGGTGACTGAAATCCATCGAGAAAGTCAGAGAAGGTCTGGCGGTAACCAATCTCATAGCCGAAGATCCATTTGTCACTAATGATATATTTAAAGCCTATACCCAGGGGAATACAGGCAGTAATACCCATATTGTCCTTGTATTTGTCACCTTCACGGGTTTCGGAAAGTTCCAGGTGAGGCCAGAACAACGTTCCGCCAATACCTGCAAAAACATAGGCACCAAAGGATGAATAGTCATTGATCATGCCTCTCCTGTTGAACATGGCTGCAGAACGCAAACGCCGCTGCTCGGGGAAAAAATAATACTCATAGTTGCCCGAAAACTCAAAAAGCTGCGTGACCGAGGTGAATCCCCGATTTTCGTTGCGGGACCCGGAATAATCTTCTGTTCTGCTGTAACCGTAAATGAATGAGGTTTTGATTGTACTGTAAGGATTAATCCTGTACCTGAGTCCTGCATATACCGAAGGGCGGGTGGTACGGAAAGTTATATCTTTTATGAACAGGAGGTTTGTTGCATTGGGTGCGCCGCCAAGGTCACTATAAACGTTGGTGGTACCTATACCAAGGATACCCTCAATCCTTTTCAGTTTCCACTGTTGCGCCTGTCCCGAAAAAGCAATGCAAACAGTAAAAACCGTTACCAGAAAACATTTAGCCATATTTTACCTGTAGGTACTAACAAAGATAGTAAAATATGAATCAGAATAAGAAGCCCGTGCTACTTTTCTTCCTCAACAAGGTCAACATCAACCAGGATCCGGCCACAGTATTCACAAACAATGATCTTTTTGCGCGAACGGATATCAAGCTGACGTTGCGGGGGTATCTGGTTGAAACAACCTCCGCAGGCATCGCGTTCCACAGAAACTACGGCAAGTCCGTTCCTTGCATTTTTTCTGATCTTCCTGTATGCGGTAAGTAACCTTTCTTCGATTATTTGCTCATATTCCATCCGTTTTTTCAGCAACTGTTCCTCTTCCTTTTGGGTGTCGGAGGTAATATCTTCCAGCTCTGCCTTTTTCAGATTAAGATCACTCTTTCGTTCTTCAAGGATCTTGTGTGCGTCTTCAATAATATCGCTTTTTTCTTTGGCTTGTATTGTAAATTCCTTAATGCGCTTTTCACTTAACTCGATTTCAAGCGTTTGAAATTCAATTTCTTTCGAAAGCGAATCAAATTCCCGGTTATTCCTGACATTATTTTGCTGCTCCTCGTATTTCTTTATGAGCGCCTTGGAATTCACCATATCATTCTTTTTGTTGCCAATAGCCGAATCGAAGCTTTTGATCTCCTCCTGCAACTTCTCAATGCGGGTCTCAAGCCCGGCAATTTCATCCTCAAGGTCCTGCACTTCAAGCGGCAGTTCCCCGCGAAGGGTGCGTATCTTATCAATCTCAGAATTGATCATCTGCAACTTGTACATCGCCCTGAGCTTTTCCTCTATGGTTAGCTCTGCTACTTCGGCTGCTGGTTTTTTTACTTCTGCCATACCTTATAAATAATTAATGGGACTGGTGTTTATGCTAGAAAAACGGATTGCAAAATTAGGTAATTTTTTTGTAAGAATCTCATAAAATATTTCAATTGTGAACTGCTCACTTTCATAATGGCCAATATCCGCAACTACTATTTTTCCATCTGCATCAAAGAACTGGTGGTATTTAATGTCACCCGTGATAAATAGCTCTGCCCCTGCATTTATTGCCCTGCGGATGAGAAAGGATCCGCTGCCACCACATACAGCCACTTTACGCAAAGGTTTGTTCAACAGGGGACTGTGCCTGATGATACGGCAACCAAATATATTTTTCACCCGGTTCAACAAGGCAGTTTCATCCTGTGGTTCCGTGAGTTCACCGATCATGCCCGCTCCGGCCTTTTCATAGGTATTATCAAGGGGATAGATGTCATATGCTACTTCCTCATAAGGATGAGCTTTTACCAGTGCATCTATTATTTCCTGCTGAAGCAGCCTGGGGAACACCGTTTCGATCCTGGTCTCTTTCTCATGATGCAATTTGCCCGGTTCACCGACAAATGGATCTGTTCCCTCGCCGGCCCTGAAACTGCCCTCCCCGGCTACGCTAAAGCTGCAGGAATCATAGTTGCCGATATGACCCGCTCCGGCGGCAAAAAGTGCAGATCGCACCTGTTCTTCATAAGATCGGGGTACAAATGTCACCAGTTTTCTTAACTGACCTTCAAGGGGCATGAGCACTTTAACCTTTGTCAGTCCCAGCTTCCTGCAGATACCCAGGTTGACACCTTCGCCCAGGTTGTCGATATTAGTATGGGCGCAGTAAAGCGCTATATTATGGCTGATAGACAGGGCAACAATTCTTTCTGTTAAATTTGATCCGGTAATTTTCTTCAGGGGACTAAAAATCACCGGATGATGCGAGATGATCAGATCAGAACCTGTTTCCAGGGCCTCCCGGATAACCGCCTCGGTTACGTCAATGCACAACAGGGCGGCATGGATTTCCATTTCAGGATCGCCGACAGTAAGGCCGGCGTTATCATAATTTTCCTGGTAAGCAAGGGGGACAACCGATTCAAAGGCAGCTATGACTTCAGCAAGTTTCATACTTAGTTCGTGTGTAAAAACAGATGAAGTGAATCAGGAACGGGAAAGGAATTATATCGAATCCTTGATCTCAAGAAGCATGGTCTTGATCTCCGTAAGTGTTTTTATTACTTCAAAATTATTGTTTGTATCTTCCTTGTTTTCCTTTAATTTCTTCCGGGCTCCGTTCAACGTGAGTCCCTTTTCTTTTACCAGATGATAAATGAGCTGAAAATTATCAATGTCCTGCCTGGTGAAAAAGCGATTCCCCTTCTTGTTCTTTTTAGGCTTAATTACATCAAACTCTTTTTCCCAGAAACGAATAAGGGAAGCATTCACCTTAAACATCTCAGCCACTTCACCTATGGAATAATAAAGCTTTTCAACTTTCTTTTCTTTGTAGGGCATAGCATGGGGTTAAAATGAACTCCCTAAGATAGAAAAATAATTCCAGTTGAAGAAATAGTTTATGCGGAATACTTTATAAGAAAGGTTGTGGTTGTTGTGGTTGTTGTGATGGTTGTGATGGTTGTGGTTGTTGTGATGGTTGTGATGGTTGTGATTGTTGTGATGGTTGTGATGGTTGTGATTGTTGTGATTTAGTCAAATGACTGTCCGGGCCGCATCGAGAGTTCTATCATACGGTCGTATTCGTCGGCAGTGAGATCGTTGAAGAAGTAATTTACAGGATTTACCTTTTCGCCGCTCCGGAGAACTTCATAATGGAGGTGGGGGGCAGTAGAGAGACCGGAGTTACCAACAAAACCAATAACATCACCCCGTTTAACCTTTTGTCCCTGTTTTACATTGAATCCGTTCATATGAGCATAAAGTGTTTTGATGCCAAATCCGTGATTTACAATGATCGAGTTGCCGTATCCGCGCTTTGATGATTCGGTCTTTTCAACCACGCCATCACCTGTCACATAAATATCGGTCCCGGTAGGTGCCGTGAAATCAATTCCAAAATGGAACTTGCGGATCTTATAAATCGGATGGATTCTGTATCCCCATCCGGATGCGGTACGTTCGAGATCTTTATTGGCAATAGGCTGGATAGCAGGAATGGCAGCAAGCATTTTTTCCTTGCTGACGGCCATTTTGACAAGGTCATCATAGGATTTCGACTGGATAACTACTTTCCGGGTTATGATATCCAATCGCTTTGCTGTTTGAATAACCATTTTTGAATCTTCAAGCTTCTCTAAGTCCTTATACCGGTTAGTACCGCCAAATCCTGCTTCCCTCACGGAATAATTGAGAGGTTCAGCCTCAAAAATGGTCCGGTATATATTATCGTCGCGCTGTTGCATATCATTCAGCACCGATTCAATATTATCAAGCTGCTTGTTGAACATTTCAATATTCAGGTTCATTTCACTTATCTGTCTTTTTAATCCCTTTTCCTTGGGTGAATCAAAGACAACGGTGTACAGACCATATCCGATGGAGGCATTTAACAGAAATATGAAAAAATAACCCAGTCCCTTCAGGGCTTTTTGCCGGAAGGATGATTCAACCTTGTAATACTTCAGGGACTCAGGATTGAATTTATATTTTATCTTGCCCATGGTGAAAAAGTTTATGGCTCCCTATCTGGTTTCTCCGGATGCCTGGTTCAAAATTTGCCTGTATTCATCCGTTGATAAACCGTTATCAAAATAATACGCCGGATTAACAGGTCTGTTCTCATACAGTACTTCATAATGCAAATGCGGCCCCGTGGCTCTTCCCGATGCTCCAACCCTGCCTATCAGCTGTCCCCTTTTAACCTTTTGCCCTCCGGTAACCAAAATCGTGTCGAGGTGGGCGTAACGGGAACCAAATCCGAAAGCATGGTCGATAACAATCTCGTTTCCATACCCTGTACGAGATAACTGCATAAAAGTTACAGTTCCGTCCCCGGTGGCATAGACATTTCTGCCTGTGGGGGCGACAAAGTCAAGTCCGTTGTGTAATTGCTCAACATGGTTAAAGGGGTCGGAGCGTACCCCGAAATCTGAACTGATCATAATCAGGTCGTTTTGTGCAACCGGCAGAATGGCAGGCATGTGCGTCAAATGGCTGGCATGCATCATTGCCTTCTGATAAACAGTCTCGTAGGAAACCGACTGTATTTTCAATTGCCGGTTGAGCTTGCTGACCATAATGTCAAGCTGATAACTGAGATCATTGATGTTTGTAAATCCCTGATCCGCAGCTGATCCACCCGTGCCGGCATCCCTGAGTGAAACGGGCAGGGTGTCGATCTGCAGGATCGTCCTGTAGGCATTGTCCTTTGGAAAAACTTCGTTGTGAAGCAAGGATGAAATGTTTTTGCCTTTGTTGAGCAGGCTGTGCATATCCTTCTTCAGGGAAGAGAGTTCCTTTTCCAGTATACGGGCTTCCGGTGAACCAAAAGTACTGCTGAGCAGGTATCCTGATATAAAGGTAACAAACACAATTCCAAACATATACGAGAACAAATCAAACCAGCGCCGTTTTTTGCCGGGCCTGATTTCCTCGAAGGTGAGAGATGTCTGGTTAAAATAATATTTTTTCTTTCTAAGAATCAAGCAAATGCAACTAATTGTTAATTAATTAAGTACGGTGACAACAAATCTATATGAAAAAAACTAATTTTACAAATGAATTTTGAAAAGATTTGTTAAATTAAAAACAGTATTTCATCAATAAATTAGTATAGCTGAAATGAATTCTGCATTAGTTCGTCAAAAATTCTTTGATTTTTTTCGCAGCCGGGGACATGAGATTGTGCCGTCTGCTCCCATGGTTATAAAGAACGATCCCACCTTAATGTTTACAAATGCCGGCATGAACCAGTTCAAGGATATTTTCCTGGATAACGCACCGGTGAGATTCAGTCGTGTGGCTAATACCCAAAAATGCCTGCGTGTTTCGGGCAAGCACAATGATCTCGAGGAAGTAGGTCATGATGGTTATCATCACACCATGTTCGAAATGCTTGGGAACTGGTCCTTCGGGGATTATTTCAAGGAAGAGGCAATCCGGTGGGCATGGGAATTTCTTACCGAAGAGGTTAAGATTGACAAGGGCAGAATTTATGTGACCATATTTGAAGGGGATGATGCTGAACTGCTTGAAAGGGACATGCAATCGTACAATTATTGGAAGTCCCATATTGATGAGGATCGTATTTTACCTGGAAGTAAAAAGGATAATTTTTGGGAAATGGGTGAGTCAGGTCCTTGCGGACCCTGTTCTGAAATTCACGTGGATCTTCGAAGTGACAAGGAAAGGAGTGGGACCGACGGCCGCAAACTGGTAAATACAGGAAACCCGCTGGTAATTGAAATCTGGAACCTGGTATTTATTCAGTATAACCGCAAAGTTTCCGGCGAACTGGTGCTGCTGCCCAAAAAGCATGTCGACACAGGCATGGGTTTTGAGCGGCTTTGCATGGTATTGCAGAACAAAATCTCGAATTACGAAACGGACATATTCCAGCCGGTTATCCGTGAAATAGCTGCTTTAACAGGTATCCCCTATGGCAGATCGGAAAAAACGGATATTGCCATGCATGTGGTGGCCGATCATGTAAGGGCCATTTCTTTTGCCATAGCTGACGGACAGCTTCCTTCAAATGCCAGGGCAGGTTATGTGATACGACGTATTTTACGCCGTGCGGTCAGGTACAATTTCACTTTTCTGGACCAGAACAGACCGGTAATGTATAAATTGTTGCCCGCCCTGATTGATTCGATTGGAGAGGCATTTCCTGTACTCCATGCACAACGGCAGCTGATTGAGAAAGTTATTTTTGAAGAGGAACAATCATTCCTGCATACACTGGAAACCGGTGATAAAAGATTAAAGGAAAGCATTGCCGCCATGAAAGGTGAAGGAAAGCACGAACTTGACGGTAGAATTGCCTTCGAACTTTATGATACCTATGGTTTTCCGATTGATCTTACGGAGCTGATACTGAAGGAGAACAACCTTACGGTAAACCGCCCGGAATTTGACCGGGAAATGGCAGGGCAGCGGAACCGATCCAAATCTGCTGCAACAGTTGAATCGGCCGACTGGGTTATTTTACGTCCCGATGGTCAGCCGGGTGAATTTATCGGATACGACACGCTCCGCGCCGAAGTAAAGATATGCAGGTTCCGCAGGGTTAAAATGAAGGACAAACAGTATTATCATCTTGTTTTAAATCAGACGCCATTTTATGCCGAAAGCGGAGGGCAGACAGGAGATACCGGCTACCTGGATGACGGTGAGGAAAAGACCGGCATTATCAATACTTTAAAGGAACATGGTCTGGTGATCCACGTTACGGAAAAACTGCCCCGCGATACTTCCCTGGTTTTCGATGCAGTGGTTTCGGAAAAAGCCCGCAGGGATACAGCCAGCAATCATACAGCAACCCACCTGCTTCACCAGGCGCTGCGTGATGTAATCGGAAAACATGTGGAACAGAAAGGATCATTGGTAGGCCCTGATTACCTGCGATTTGACTTCTCTCATTTTCAGAAAATGTCTGAGGAGGAACTCTCTGCCGTTGAACACATGGTAAATCAGAAAATAAGGGATGGAATTGAAAGAAATGAATTACGGGGAACTTCCATGGAAAACGCCAGGAAAATGGGGGCTATGGCGCTTTTTGGGGAAAAGTACGGAGAAACGGTGCGGGTAATTCAATTTGGCGATTCCGTGGAGTTGTGCGGTGGTACGCATGTTGATACCACCAGTCAGATCGGCTTGTTTAAAATAATAAACGAAAACTCGATTGCCGCCGGGATCCGTCGCATTGAAGCCATTACCGGTGAGAAAGCGCTTGCCTGTTACGAAGAAAAAGAGAAAATGCTCAGAACGCTGGAAGAGCTTCTGAACAAACCCCAGGATATTGTGAAAGCAATAACTGTGTTGCTGGATGAGAAAGCGGCGCTCCTGAAGCAGGTGGAGAGGTTTACAAAGAAATATGGATTGTCATTCAAAGCCAGTCTCCTTGAAAAGATCAGGAGGGTTGGTGACATCACGGTAATCTCCGGGAAAGCCGATGGAACGATTGACAATGCCGGCATCATCAAGGATGTTGCTTTTCAGCTCAGGGACGAAATTGATGATCTGTTCCTTGTGATCGGTGCCACCGTTGGAGGCAAACCGCATCTTTCCGTAATGATATCGGATAAGCTTATCCGTGAACGGAAAATGAATGCAGGTGAAATTGTAAGGATAGCAGCACGGGAATTTGACGGTGGCGGAGGCGGACAACCGTTTTTTGCCACAGCCGGTGGTAAAAATAATGATAAGCTTGACAGGGCGATAGAGATGGCGGTGGAGATTGGGATGGGGGGATCAAAAAATAAAGATCAAAGAACAAAGATCAAAGATTAAAGAACAAAGAATGTTGAATACACTTTCCCGAAGGTAGCTCTTCGGAAAAACCCTTAAACCACAAACTACAAATATGAAAAACTTTGTCTGTCTCAATCTGGTTTGCTTCGGCATGCTGCTTTCATCTTGTTCCCAGCCCGGGGAGCCCGGCAGGGAAAGTTTCAACCAGCAATGGAGCTTCTTTTTAGGTACACCCGAAAAGGCAGAAGATCCGGATTTTGATGATTCCGGATGGAGGCTTCTGAATCTTCCGCATGACTGGAGCATTGAGGGAAAATTCTCGGGCGATAATCCGGCAACACCGGGAGGCGGAGCCCTTCCCGGAGGCACAGGTTGGTATCGCAAATCGTTTACCCTTCCGGCATCGGCTGAAGGCAAAAAAGTATTCATCGATTTTGACGGCGTTTATTGCAACAGCGAGGTATGGATAAACGGACAATATCTGGGGATCCGCCCGAACGGGTATATTTCGTTCCGGTATGAACTAACACCCTATCTTCGCTTCGGAAGCAGTAAAAATGTTATCGCGGTAAAAGTGGATAATTCCAGGCAGCCTAACTCCCGCTGGTATTCCGGATCAGGTATCTACCGGAACGTATGGCTGGTCACCACGGGCAACGTATATATCGACAACTGGGGTACATATATTACCACTCCTGAAATCACCAGTAACGAGGCCATTGTGGCTGTTGTAAATAAAATCAAAAACAGCGGGAATGAAAGTACTGACATTGAAGTGAAAACCATGTTGTATGATTCGGCATCGATGTTGGTGGCCAGTGCAACTGCACGGGTAAACATCGGCGGCACGGAATTCGGAGAAACCGATCAGCAATTAAAAGTGCCGGATCCCAGGCTCTGGTCCGTTAGTGATCCTTACCTCTACCGTTTGGTAACGCAGGTTTTTAGTAAGAACGAAATGACCGACGAATACACGGCCTCTGTAGGTATCCGTTCTTTCAGTTTTGATGCTGAAAAGGGGTTCACCCTGAATGGCAAATCAATGAAGATATACGGGGTTTGTAATCACCATGATCTGGGAGCTCTTGGTGCTGCGGTGAATATAAGGGCACTTGAAAGGCAGCTTGAGATCCTGAAAGAAATGGGTTGTAATGGTATCCGCACCTCCCATAATCCGCCTGCCCCCGAGTTGCTTGACCTGTGCGACCGGATGGGATTCATCGTAATTGATGAAGCATTTGATATGTGGAAAAAACCAAAAAATAAATACGATTACCACCTTAACTGGGACGAGTGGCATGAAAGGGACATGAGAGACCAGGTGTTGCGCGACAGGAATCACCCTTCCGTTTTTGTATGGAGCATAGGCAACGAAGTGCCGGAACAGTGGTTCGCTCCACGCGGTTCATCGGGACAAACGGACAGCAGCGGATTGGTCATTGCCAGGGAACTGGCCGCCATTGTACGGTCAGTTGATGCCACCCGGCCTATTACCTTCGGAGCCGACCAGGTGCAGGGTAAGTCAAATGCTGTAATACAATCCGGGGCCATCGATATTATCGGATATAATTATCGTCATCCCTTCTGGAAGGAAGTTCATGCCAAATGGGACAAAAAACCATTTATCGCTACCGAATCAGCATCTGCCTTCGGTTCACGGGGTGATTATACCATGCCCTCGGACGTTATTATGCGTGCCGGACAAGGCAACCAGAACCTCAGCCCCGATCACACCGCATCATCCTATGACAATTTTTCAGCAGTATGGGCATCAACCCACGAAGAATCCTTAAAGGAATTCTTTAGACTCGATTATATGGCCGGCACCTTTGTGTGGACCGGCTGGGATTACCTTGGCGAACCCACGCCTTACTGGTGGCCTTCACGGAGCTCTTATTTCGGTATCATCGATCTGGCTGGATTTCCCAAGGACGCATATTACCTGTATCAAAGTGTATGGACCGATAAGCCAGTGCTGCACATCCTGCCGCACTGGAACTGGAAACAGGGTGAAACGGTGGATGTGTGGGCATATTATAACAATGCCGATGAGGTTGAGCTTTTTCTGAACGGAAAGTCGCTGGGTGTAAAAAAGAAATCGGGTGATGATATGCATGTTATGTGGAGAACGCAGTTTGAACCGGGCACTATTTCGGCAGTTTCCCGAAAGGATGGAAAAACAGTACTTACCCGGGAAACAAGAACTGCCGGGATGCCATCAAAAATTATGATGGCAGCGGACAGGCAAACCATACTTGCTGACGGCCAGGATCTCTCGTTTGTTACAGTAAAAATCCTGGATGAAGCCGGAAATCTGGTTCCTCATGCCGACAACCTGGTGAACTTTACCGTCTCGGGAGAGGGCTTTATTGCCGGCGTTGATAACGGATTCCAGGCAAGTGACGAGCCTTTTAAAGCCGATTACAGGAAGGCCTATAACGGAATATGCCTGGTTATTCTGCAGTCGAAGGGCAGTAGTGGAAATATAACCCTCACAGCCACTTCCGAAGGACTGGAGGAGGCGGAAGTGTCGATAAAAGTGAAATAGGGATATATGAATCCGTGGATTTATATAAAGAAGGAATGTAATTTCTTAAGCTTAAATTGTTTTTTTTTAATAATTTCAAACACTTAAATTATCTTTTCGCATCTATATTTATAAATCTTTCTAACTATTTTCTACAAAATGAAAACCATAAAATTATTAGCTCTATCAGTTTTTGCATTCCTGGGTGCTGCACCGGCATCGGCCCAGACTGCTGATGAAATCATCAGTAATTACGTTGAGGCTATCGGCGGAAAAGACCAGTTAGCACAAATCTCATCACTTTACATGGAAGGCATCCTGGATGTCATGGGCAATCAGGGTAGCATAAAATTAACCACATTGAGCGGTAAAGGTTTCAAACAGGAAATTGATGTAATGGGCACTGTCATCGTTTATTGTGTTACCGATTCTTCAGGCTGGTCAATCAATCCAATGGCAGGAACCGGAAGTCCCGAAGATATGTCACCCGAACAATATAAGGCCAGCAAGGAACAGATACATATCGCCGGGCCGTTTGTTGACTTTGCCGGGAAAGGGTATTTTGCAGAGCTGATCGGACAAGAAACGGTTGGAGACATAAACGCCGATAAGATCAAGGTAACATCACCGGACAGCCTGGAAACATTTTACTTTTTCGATCCTGAAACCAAATACATTGTTAAGACAGCTCAGCAAAGTGAAATGATGGGTCAGTTCATGGAAATTACCACGAATTTTTCGGATTATCAGAAAACGGATATGGGCTATGTGCTTCCCTATAAAATAGAGCAGGATTATGGCGGGCAATTTTTCCTGGTAACTACACTGAATAAGGTGGAAATTAATCAACCCGTTGATCTGGCATTGTTTGCAAAACCGTAATGCATTATCTATATGGGTGTTGCATGATTTATCAGATATTCCTCGGCCTCTGCATTCCAGAGGCCGTTTGTTTTACCAATAATTACTTCCAGCTGCCTGAAAAGGATATCTGTTTTACCTTTTTCAGCAAATTCATCAAGAGCTGTAAGAGGCAATGAAATATTTGTATAAATAAGCTTTTTGCCACCAGGGATACCTGGCAGTTGCTTTGTAGTTCCGATCACTGCGTCGAGTCCCCCGATATGGGTTACCAGGCCGGCCGGGTCAAGGCCCTCCGACATCATTACCAGGGCCTCTTCCATATCATCGTTGTTTCCACCGCTGGTTCCCACGATATGTGTAAAATTGTAATGCACGTTATAGAAATTAAAACCGGCTTTAAATCCCGGGTCTCCGGGTCCGGCAAAAAAGTTCAGACAACCGTCAAAAGCCAGAATGGCATCACCCTGTTCTATTACGGAAGGTACAGGAGCAAAAACAAACACATCATTATATCCTTTGCCGCCGGTGACCTGTAGAAGGTTCTGCACCGGGTCTTCAAATAACCGGGTGTTCAGGTAATGAAGACGGATCCCTTTTTCTGCTGCATATTCGGGCGGAAACAATGAGGCAGCGCGGTCAAGCCTTACCTGGTCAATATCTGTTACCACCATCAGGTCGGGTTTTCGATCCTTCCGGTGGATCACATAGTTGATGGCAGCCAGTCCCATTGGACCCACACCGGCGAGCAAGGCCAGGTTTCCTCCCGCCACTATCTCCATCAGGTGAACATAGGATCCCGGGCGGGTATGGTAGTTGGCATGCATAGCCCCGATCACACAGGACAGAGGCTCGGAAAGTGCCGCAGGATAATACCCCGGCCCCGTGTAGGGCAGCAGGCAGTTGCGTTCCATGACCTCATTGGGTATAATAACATGGGTGGCATCACCGCCAATATACCTGTAGGAATAACCCGGAGCGCTGAGAATGCCAACGGGCCCACCGGGGTAATTGATGGCGGGCTGAATGGAGAATTTCATACCCGGTTTGAAACTGTTCTTCCATTTCGATCCTGTCTGCAGGATCTCTCCACTGAATTCATGGCCGATAATGGTGGGATGTATGTGTATGTCGTCCGGTATCCTTTTGTGATCCGCACCCTGTTTGGCAGCCTTGTAGGACGACATGCAAATGCTGTCGCATACCACGCGTGCCAGTATTTCATCATCTAGTATGGCAGGGAGTTCAAATTCCTCCAGCCTTAGATCATCCTTTCCGTAAATCCTTACTGCTTTCGTTTTCATGGGTCTTCACTTTTCATTATTTACTACCGTAGCATCTCCTGCCCCCCCGTTACCGGAACTGCCTGCCCGGTTTCATATTCCTGGCCGATCACATAAAATATGGCTTTCATAACATCCGAAACCAGGCAACCCCTGCCGGCAGGCACCTGCTTTTCGTAATATGCCTTTACATCAGCAATTGTTTTCGCACCTGCTACCTTGCCGGCACGCAGATACTGCACAAACAGACCATGTTCGGGATCGCTCCACAAAGGACCTTCGAAGAAATTCCCGGGACAGATTGAATTAACCTTTATGCGATAGGGCATCAGTTCCAGCGCAAAGGACTGGGTGAGGCCGATACCTCCGAATTTACCACCGGAGTAAGCAAAGTTTTTATTGCTGCCCTTCAGGCCCGATTTTGAATTGATCTGGATTATATCACTGTAATAACCATCGCGGTAAGCCGATTGCAGCTTCATGACCCCGGAGGCATGTTTCGCACATATAAAATAGGCACTGTAATTGATCCGTGTCATCAGTTCAAATGTATCCACGCTCATCTCATCGAGACCGCCTGCCCGTAATATGCCGGCGTTGCTGATAAATGCATCTATGCCGCCAAATTTTTTTACAGTTGCTCTGATGAGGTTTTCTACCGAGTCACTATCCGAAACATCTGTCTTTACAAAGAGAGCGGTGTTCCTTCCGGCATTTTTGTTCAAAGCCCCTGCCATTTCCAGGCCTTTCTCCCCATTCAGATCTGCGATCACCACATTTGCCCCTTCGGCCATCATACTTTCGGCAATTCCCCCGCCGAAGCCCTGTGCCCCCCCGGTGACAATGACAATTTTATTCTCTGCCTTTCCCACCTGGGCAGTAGCTTTTGCCACCTGCCGGCGGTAGTTCTCGACCTCCCAGTTATCAATAAAGGTAATGTCGCGTTCGGCCATGAAGTGCGGTCCCCCGAAGTAATCCGCAAGGTAGCTGATCTGCATCCAGTCGGCAAATACATCCAGCATGGTATCCACCGATCTGATATTGTCCTCGAATGCAAGGATACCGTAACCTTTCAGTCCGGCTATTTTGGGCATGTAACCATATTGGGTGCAATAAGCGGATACTTTTTGTCTGCATTCATCTATGATTGCTTCCGGGGAATCCTGTTCAAGATATACAGGCCGGGCTTTGCAATATACGATCTGGTCGGGTGTAAAGGGCAGCGAAACGCCTTCAAATGTCCCGGCATCGGTAAGGAAGTGTTGCGCCAGTGCATTGTTTCGTACAGATGCCAGCTTTACAATGTCGCCGGAAAAGATCATGCGGAGGGCCGGCAATATCCGGGTAATATCAGCCGGTATTTCGATGTCACCGGTCGGGGGGAATTGACTTATCTGCTTCCGGATAACCGATTCCATGGAGGCGTAAAGCTCTTTTATTTCTTCCGGTCGGTCGGCAGCCACAAATACCCCGTGATTCTGAAGGAAGATCATTTTCGGATCATGGCTGTGGCTGCCTCTCCAGGTGAACAGAAGATCACGGATCTTTGTAAACAGAATATAACCGGGGTCGGTATAGGGCACATACAGGGCTGAATCACCAAAAAGCCGTTGTATTGTCTCTTCTGCATTGTTTGAGCATGTTATGCCGTTAACCAGAGTAGGGTGGGTATGTACCACAAATGCGTAATTGATGAGTTCGTGCAGGGAAGTTTCCACGCTGGGACGCACTTTCACCCCGGGATGGCAGGCGCGGTAAAGATCGGCTTTAACCTCAGCTTCGCGTATCACGCTCTCCGAATTGTAGTTTTTCGTATAGATCTCCCGGAGGATTCTCCGGTCGAGGAAGGCAAATTCTTCCCCGGTGATATCAGCCAGGGAAGTGCCACTTCCTTTGATCCAGATACCTGTTTCGTTTTTAAAGGATGTATTGCCGCCTCCGGCAATCACATAGTCCTTCATGCTGCCGTAGTGCCTGGATATTTCGATAAGACCGGTAAGGTTTGTATACATCAGTTGTATTTTTTTGTTTTGATCCTGTAATTTTGGATAACCGCATTGCCAAGTTCGACGAATGACTCCCGTTCGTTATGTTTTGGCTTGCCCTGCGGATCAATGAATCCCGCCTGACCTTTGGCATGCAGGTACTGGTGGGCAGCCACCACGCAGGCTCCTTCCCAGGATATCCTTTTCATTTCAGCGGAAAGAGGTTTGTTTCCCCGTGTATCGCAGGTGAGCGGGATCATATCGGGTGTATTATGCTCGGTTCCCAGCAAAATAGCAAAACCTTTGCCGGAGAAAAACTGCACAAATCTTTCGATATGCCCGGCATCGTTCCTGCCGGGGATCAGTTCAATGCAGTCTATATTTCTGCTGGTAAGTTCCTTATGGAGTTTTTCCGGATCCTTTTCATATTCGGTATAATGGCCATTCCTGTCATCGAGAAGCACCGGGTAACAGGGAATACCCCCTGCATTTACGATTATATCCATTACTTCTTCGATGTTCATGAAGGTATGGTCATCTTCCTTAACAAATGCTTTTCCACCTGCTTTGAGCAAATTACCGCGCAGTTCATTTTCGAGTCCCGGAATATCTGTGAGGCTTGATTTTGGCTCCTTTCCGTCGAATATTGCAGTGAAAGCGGCAATACGTTCAACTTCGCCGGTGAACTGTTCAAAAACCGCGATCCTGATGGCTTTGGCAATATGTCTTTCCCTTACCAGTTCTTCGGCAAAGTTTTTCCGTATTTCATCATAGTTTAGTGTAATCCCGGAATTTATCCGACGGAACCAGTCATTTGTTTTGGCAATCATGGAACGTACCTGCTCCTGGCTTTCGGCGACGATCCTGATCAGCCTGTCACGAAACCTGTCCTCCACAGCAAAAGGATAATTAAGTCCCTTTCCGCTTAAATAGCAACGACCGGGATTATTGGGATCATTTATCCTGATGTTTTGCTGTTGTTCCTTTTTCATCAGGCCAATGAACTCGATGTTGAACAGGGGAAATACACCGGCATTCAGGGCTTCGCGATAAAAAGGCTCATATCCGTCGGTGACAAAAAAATCGTTAATACCAACAACGGCAATATTCTCCTGCTTTGCCATTTCGAATATCTGGGAAATTCCTGTGAATGCGCTGAATGAGTAAGGAGAATGGACATGGGCATTCACCCCGTATACTTCCCCAACCGGGAACATATCAACAAGCGCTTTTGCGCCGGGAAACTGTGTGAGAATATTGTTCATGATCATACTCCCAATTTGCTTCTTTTTAGCTGCGTGTTTACTGACCAGTCAGTTTTAACCTTATGTCCATTCAGCGGAATGATCCGTTCATGAATGGCATCGAGTATCCAGTGTGGCTGGGGAAAGAAATATTCCTCCATTTCATACGCGGGCGTGATCCAGTTGCGGGATCCGACCACCACGGGAGGGGCATCAAGGTGGTCAAAGGCCAGTTCGGTAATATTTGATGCCATATCACGAAGATAGGATCCGCGTGTACAGGCATCACTGGCAAGCAGGATACGACCTGTTTTTTTAACCGATTCAACCACCAGGTCATAATTGAAGGGTACCAGGCTTCTGGCGTCAATGATCTCTGCCGAGAGACCGTAATCTGCCTGCAGTTTATCGGCGGCCTGTAGGGCAACGTATAATGTTGAACCAATGGTAAGAATGGTAATATCCGACCCCTTGCGTTTGATATCGGGTTCGCCGATGGGTATTTCATAATAACCCTCAGGCACCCCGCCTTCGTGAAACTGTTCACCCACATCGTAAATACGCTGGCTTTCAAAATACACCACCGGATCGGTACCCTGCAGGGCACTGTTCATAAGTCCCTTGGCATCATAGGGAGTGGTGGGGAAAACTACTTTTATCCCAGGAACATGGGCAATGAGCGAGGACCAGTCCTGTGAATGCTGTGCGCCGTATTTCGAACCTACAGAAACCCTGATGACCACCGGCATTTTAATAAGGTTCCCACTCATGGCCTGCCATTTGGGCAACTGGTTGAAAAGCTCATCACCGCACCGGCCTATGAAATCGCAATACATGATCTCCGCAATCACCCTGCCGCCGGCCATTCCATATCCTATCGCAGTGCCCACGATCGCACCTTCGGCAATGGGCGAATTAAACAGCCTATGGTATGGCAGTGCTTCGGTAAGTCCGCGATAAACGGCAAAGGCCCCACCCCAGTCACGGTTTTCTTCGCCATACGCTACCAGGGTAGGATCTTTATAGAAACGATGAATGATGGCTTCAAAAATACCGTCCCGCAACTGGAATATCTTTGCTTTTGATACCGGTTTACCGTCTTTATCCAGGTAAAAGCGTTCCTTGTTCTTCAGCGTCTTCACACGGGGATTTTCTTCCAGCGACATAAGCGCTTCCGGTTCCCTGGTATCAAAGGCATCCTGGGAACCATTGGAAAACATCATTTCTGCGATGGCATCAGGTGAACTTACCAGGTTTATACGCGGGGAAACAGCATCATCTATGGTTAGCCTGAGGATACCGGTTATATTCCCGATGGTAGTTGACCGTATGTTTTCCAGGTCCGGTTGGGTCGATATTCCTGCTGAAACAAGGTCGTTTCCATACTGTACAATGGAATCAACCTGTTGCCAGGCATCGACTTCCTCTTTGCTGCGGTAGGACGATGCATCTGATGGTGAATGTCCGCTGAAACGATAGGTGAGCGTATCGAGCAATACGGGCCCTTTTTTATCAAGCAGGATCTTCTTTTTACGCTTAAATGCATCGATTACGGCAAGCGGGTTGTATCCATCCACCCTTTCGGCATGCATCATTTCGGCGTTCACTCCGGCACCAAGCCGGGCCACCATGCCATATCCCATGGTTTCCCCGCAGGTTTGCCCGCCCATGCCATACTGGTTGTTCATGCAGTTGAACAATATGGGCAGACCACCGCGGTACGCTTCCTCCCACAATTGGGTGTACTGATCCATAGTGGCAAAAGAAATTCCCTCCCACACAGGCCCGCAGGCCATGGAAGCATCGCCGATATTGCATACCACGATCCCGGGCTTGTTGTTCACTTTCTTAAAAAGTGCTGCCCCTACGGAAATATCACCCGAACCGCCCACAATGGCATTATTGGGATATACACCGAACGGAGTGAAAAAGGCATGCATTGAACCACCCAATCCTTTATTAAAGCCATTCTCGCGGGCAAATATCTCTGCAAGCGTTCCGTAAAGAAGAAATTTCACAGCCAGGTCCTTTGCCGTGCCATGGTGATCTTTTTCCACCACGGCGAGCACCTTACCGCCAAAATAGGTTTTCATTACCTCCATCAACTCAGTTTCGGGGAGCTGATGAATCGCGGACAGGCCCTTGGCCAGGATCTCACCATGACTGCGGTGTGAACCGAATATGAGGTCATCCACCGTAAGATTATAGGCCATGCCAACTGCAGCGGCTTCCTGTCCCATGGACAGGTGTGCCGGTCCGGGATGATTGTAAGCGATACCCTGATATTCGTTCTTGATCTTGATCTCATTGATCATGTTCTCAAATTCACGGATGATAACCATATCCCGGAATATCCTTATGAAATCCTCTGTTGAAAAGTTATTTTTCTCCCCGGCGATACTTTTATGATATTGATTGACAGGTATGGTACCGAAGCTCAATTTTCCGGGCTTACGGATATCTATTGGATTGATGAACTGGCTTTTGGGCATTGCGGTATGTTTGAATTTGTATAATATTGGTTATTGCTTGACGTTGTGATTGTTGTGCGTTATGCTTTCACAACCTCCTATATCTTCTCTTCAAAATTCTCAATCTGGTTCTTTATTTCCCTAAGGAACAGCGTTGCCGGACCACCATCTACTGCACGATGGTCGTAGGTAAGCGAAAGCCCGATGACCGGAACGAATCCAAAAATGCCGTTACCCAGGTCGGCCGGACGGTGGGTAATTGTATTTACCCCAAGGATAGCAACCTGTGGCAGGTTAATAATGGGTGTGAACATTTCAACGCCATAATTGCCCAGGTTGGATACGGTGAATGAAGCCGCATTGCTGGCAAGCAGTTCGGGATTTATATTGCCTTTTTTGCACTGGTCGGCTATTTCGCGAAGCCGGACAGACAAACCCTTTAAAGACAGGTCGTCGGCGTTTTGGATTGCAGGTACCATGAGCCCGCGCGGTGTATCAACCGCCAGGCCCAGGTGGACCTTTCTGAATGTGCGTGTACTTTCTCCCAGAAAATGGCTGTTCAGTAAGGGGAATTTCTCGAGTGCCCTGATTACCGCAAAGCATATCATGTCATTCAGGGTAATATTCAACGGATTTCCTTTTTCCATATCTGCTTTTACCTTATTGCGCAATTCAAGAAGTTTGCGCACATCGGCCGACATGTGGTGGGTAAGTTGTGCCGACTGGCTGATGGATTCGTACATAGCCCTGGCGATGAGCTTTCGGATGTTGGACAGTTTGGTTTCCGTGAATTCTGCTGCCACACCAGTGGTGTGGGCAGGGGCAGTGACCGCGGCTTCGATATCGCGGACGATCACCCGGCCATTGGGTCCTGATCCTGCCAGGGAAGCAGGATCCACTCCCATACGCACAGCCATTATCCTGGCCCGGGGTGAAATCCGCAATCGCATGTCCTCCGGTTGATCTTTCACCGAAACCAGATCAGGGAGGCTTTTCTCTCCGGTCCTGACCTGTTCTGTTGCTGCAGGAATCACTGCAGGAGCAATCTCACTGCCCGGCCGGAGGTTTTCAACCGGTTCACCGGTCTGTCCTATCACTGCCACGTTCGTGAGCACGGGTACTTCATCGCCCTCGCCATAGAACGTATCCAGCAATATTCCATCCGCCTGTGCTTCAACATCAAAAGCGGCTTTGTCGGTTTCATATGAAAACAGGATATCACCTGTTTTCACTGCATCGCCCTTACTTTTGATCCACCGGGTTATGATGCAGGTTTCTACCGATTGCCCCTGACGGGGCATAATTACAGGTACAGCCATTTTGTTTTTTTCAGTGTATAATACATTAGTATTTTACAAGTTGACCAGGAAAGCAAAAAGCATGAACTCACATTGCATGTTTTTAGGTAAACTTGTAAACATATGTTAAATATTTATATAACTTTACCAACAATATCTGAAGTATAATATATATCTCACAAATGTAATAAACAAACTTGTATTTACAAGTTATTTACAATATTTTTTTATTTATGCGTTCAATACCCCAATACAGGCAGCTTTACGAAGCCCTGAGAAAACAGATTGTTGACGGAATTTATAAACCCGGTGACCTGCTGCCTTCTGAGAATCAGCTTTGTTTCCAGTATAGTATTACCCGTCCAACCGTAAGACACGCTCTTGATACCCTCCTGAACGATGGAATGATCCGCAAACATCAGGGGAAAGGCAGCATTGTGTACGGGCCGCCAAACGGCATCGGTATCTTATCCATATCGGGCACAACCTCTGTTCTCGGCAAGCACAACCTTCGGACCCGGATAATTTCAAAGCCGGTGGTTACGCAGTGGCCTGCAGATTTCATTTTCCCGCTCAGCGATGAATTCCGCAACTCGGGTTGTGTATTCATAGAGCGGTTGCGGCTGGTGAATGATACGCCGGTATTCTATGATCTGAATTACCTGCCGAACATAAACCTTCCGCGGTTCTGCAACAGGAAGTTCGAGGACCAGTCGCTTTTTGAAATATTGCGAAAGGGATATCAGATAGAAGTTAAAAGTGGCGAGCAGCGTATCCGTGCGTTTAAAGCCGACGAGCTCATTCATGAATTCCTGAAGGTGCCGGTGGGTCACCCGGTTCTTCATCTGCAGCGAAAGTTAATTACGAACCGGCCCGGATTTCTCTTTTTTTCCTCGATATTCTGCAATACGGAAGAGCACGCACTGTATGGAACGTTCTAGGCATGTGATGAGGTAGGTGATGGGTAATGGGGTGATGGTGTGCCGGGAGATTATTTAAGTTCTATCAGGAATTCTGTGAGGTTCTTCTCGGCCGGGATCACGAATTTCTTTCTGAGCCGGTAACGGGCAGCTTCAACTCCCCTGACGGTTATGTTCAGGAGTGAGGCTATCTCTTTGGTGGACAGGTTTAACCTGATAAAGGCGCATAACTTTAGGTCATGCGCCGTAACATCGGCGTAATTACTTTTAATGTGCCTGAAAAAATTCTCATGGATCAGGTCAAAGTTTTGCTGAAAAATTTCCCAGTCATCATCGGAACTTATATTATCATTAATCATCCTGATCAGATGATCGGCGTATTTGTTGGGGAACTGGCTGCCCAGTTTATGCTTCTGATTTTCCACTTCTTTTTTGAGCTGCAGCAACATTTCATTTTTACGGATAATGGCAAGGGTTGAGCTGGCGAGTTCTTTGCTTTTATGCCGCAACTCAGCTTCAAGTTTATCATTTTTCAGGAGGGTAATTTTTTGTTCCCGTCTTTCAATCCTTTCCTGCTGCAGTTTGACCTGTTCCTGTTTAACATTTTCATTTTGCCTTTGGATATGCAGTTTAATGCCTCTCCAGCCGAACCAGGCGGCAAGCAGCAACAATACCAGATAGGCAAGATAAGCAAACACCGATGCATAAAATGGCGGCCTGACATGAAAATTATACAGGGTGGTTCCAAGCACACGGTTGTGATCATCCACAGCTACCACGCTGAGTTCGTACTGGCCGGCTTCGAGGTACGCATAAGTGACGAGCTGACCTGTAACCGTATCCGTAATGGTTTCGCGGTAGCTTTTAAGGGTGCAATGAAGGCTTACTTCGCTGCCGGAATAATCGGGATAGGCAAAGGTGAACATTATCCGCCTGTAATAATAGGGAATCACCGGCCTCGCCCGGGGGGTATAAACCAACGGCAATTGCTGTGTACTTTTGTTGGAGTATACCTGTATTTTTCTGATCAGTACCCGGGGTTGAAAAGCAGGTCGGTTGTCAGTTGCCTTCCTTTCATAAACTACCAGTCCGTTTTCAAGGCAAAAAAGGTATCTGTCCTTATCCAGGAGGGCAATATTTTCATTATCATCGATCAGGTTATTTTGCAGAAGCGAAAAAGGAAGGATATCCCTGATGATCAAGCTGTCATTATCAACTTCGGCCAGGGCGAACCTGCCTTTTTTAACAAACCAGTAGCGTTTTTCACCGGCGGGTATTACCAGGTGGGAAGATGCAAATTCACCGGCATTCCGGTTTAACCAGACAAAGGATACCAACCGGTCACTGAGATCGTCATAGGTATAAAATTGCCGGCCGGTGCAAATCACAACCCTTCCGTTTATTCTGGCAATACTCAATTTGTGGTCCGAAGGCAGGCCGTCGTCTACACCGAATGTTCTTACTTCTTCCGCCTCCGTCAGATCATCATTCAGTTTTATCCTGTAAAGGCCCTTGATGAAATTCGATGCCCAGACAAAACCCAGGTGGTCAACCTCGAGATACCTGACAGGGTGAGAGAATCCGCGCACACTGTGACTGTACGTCCATTTTCCGCCGGCATCTTTCCTGTAAACAGCCAGGGGGCCATATGTACCCTGCAGGAGGTACTCGCCCTGCGGTGACGTAAAGCGCCGGATTGTGGTTCCGCCTGTGGCGGTGGATACCGGGATTACCCGGTCATTTTCGATCCGGAAGGTACCCTCATTGTGTCCGCAAAGAAGCTGGTCATCAATTTCCACCAGTTGCCACACCTGTCCCTGTGTGCCGTGCAATAATTTAAAACGGTTGCCTGCCGTGCTGTCGGATCTGAAAACGCCCTGGTTTGTACCTATATAGAGCACTTTATTGAAACGGACAGCTGTATATACCAGTTCAATATTATCTGATGCGGTTGTTATGTAGCGGAATGGAGAATTTATTCTTACCAGTGCCACTCCCTGATCAAGGGCTGCCCATATGTTTTTCTGCAGATCGGTGTAAAGGAACAGTACCGTATTTGTGGGCAGTGAGTTTTCCTTATTGAAATGCCAGAGCAGTTTTCCATTACGGTCAATAGCAATGATCCCGTTACCGATTGTGCCAAAACAAATCACGGAATCGGCCGCCATAATTCCGCAATTGATCTGTCCGTTGACCAGGAGTTCATCAGCCTCTGTTTTCCAGCGTGTAAACCTGTTCCTGGTTGTGTCGAACACAAAAAGACCCTGGGAAGATGTTCCCAACAGGATCAGGCCCGGCTCGAGCTGAACGGCCGCCCGTATGATTGCATTTTTCAGCATGTCGCTCCCGGGTATGTATTGCAGGGAATCATCCTTCAGAGAGAATAGTCCCGATTGCATTCCCTGGGTAATTACATAATCTCCGGTTTTCAAAAAGAATACCACGGCCTCCGGTGTATTGTACTGAACCACCTGCTTTCCGTCGTATACGAAATATGTACCAAAAGACTGAAAAAATACCCTGGGGCCAACAATGATTATTCTCCAGATCTCATCATTGTTAAATTCATAGTCTTTGAGTTGCTTACTCAGTGAAGTATATATTAGTAAGCCATCAGCCTGTTGTTCCCAATATCCGAATTCTTCATAGGCGCCGGTATATATCCGGCCGTTTGTACCAATTGCCACCGATCGGATTCCCAGCTGTTCAGGCATCCTGAACAACTGCCAGTTGCTGCCATCAAATTGTAGCAGGCCCGCATTGTTGGCAAAATACATAATACCCTGCTGATCCTGGGCAATATTCCAGTTTTGCCTGTCGGCCCCGTATTCATTTTTAGTAAAGGCAATAACAGGTGGCACACTGGTATTAGCCAGCGAGTTTACACCCGGAGTTAACAGAAGGAACAAATGAAAGAATAGCATGTATTTAAAGGACCGGCAACTGGCCGATGATGAACGGAATAACCGGATAAAGGGTGTTATGGCAGGTAACATAACAATTGGTTGGAAACATGATCAGACCAATTCAAAATTAATGAATTATCCTGATTATTTGTTTCCGGAAAACGATTAACCGCAAAGTTCGCCACCCTGGCGAACTTTGCGGTCAAATAATGCTGAATTAATCCTTAATGATCTTCCTGACAACAGAATTACCCTTTGTGTCATAGACCGTCACCAGGTAAACACCATTGTTCAGTGAGGAGACATTGATGGAAATATTCCCGGTACTTATATTGCGGGTTACCATAATCTGCTGTCCGACAATATTGGATATGGTTATCCGGTCAACATCCTTCAGGTTCCTGAAATTTAAGGTCGATTTTACCGGATTCGGATATATTAAAATATCAACCTTACCGGGTTCATCGATTCCTGTGGGCACACCGGTAGCAGTAGGACTTAAAACAATATCGTCCACATAAATAATTATATCTTCGGTAAGACCTACAGGATCAGCCATATCGAGGAGCATGGCAATGGTAGGATAAGTTCCGGTAGCATCCGGGAAATGAAATGCCATCTGCTCCCAGGCATCGGTCATGGTTTGTTCTTCAACCGATGGAAGTTCGAAAAAGGCAGGTGTGGAAGTACCGCCTTCTATTTTGAACTTTATTGGGGAAATCCTGGTTTTCAGAACCTTAGCCAGCATGTATTTGTTGGTGGTAAGATCAACCGGTTCGGGCAGCGTGCTCCAGAAGCCTGCCCAAACATCACCGTCCATGGAACGTCTGAATTTAAGAACTTTGGAACTGCCATTCACCTCGTCTATAACAGGATTTTCAACTATAATTAAACTGTCGTTCGGGAGGTCCCCGTTGGAAAGCTGGTTTAACGGTATCACCTGGAAGTCTTCAACAACCACTGAATCTCCACCTACTGCTGCACTTCTCAGCACAATATTATCCACATAGATAGTATCATCCTCGGTTAGATCTACCGGGTCCAGAAAATCAAGCAGCATGGCTATAATAGGATATTCTCCGGTAGCATCCGGAAAATGGAAAACGAGTCTTTCCCATTCATCCGTTTTGGTGGGTTCGCTCAGTGAAGGAAGCTCAAAGAAAGTCGGTGTTGACGTACCACCTTCAACTTTAAATTTAACTGTAGAAATACGGGGTTTTAAAACATCAACCGAAAAGTATTTCATGGTTGTCAAATCAACAGCCTGATCAAGACGGCTCCAAAATCCTGCCCATACCGCACCATCCTTGGATCGTCTGAATTTCAATACCCTGGTACTGCTGTTAAGATCATTGGGTGCCGGATTGTCCACAATGATGAGACTGTCATTGGGAAGAGGCTCGTTCGAAAGCTGGTTCAGTGTAAGCAATTCGAAATCCTCAATCACCTGCTGCGCTCTAATTACAGTTGTTAGTGCCAGCAAACTAAAAAGGCAAAGTAAAAGTTTTTTCATGGTTTGTTAGTTTTAATTTATTTATTATTACGTTTTTAGGAAAAAATCCAGTTAGTAAATGCAATTCATATACTTTCGGAATTGGGATCTCACCTCCTTTCGTCTTTTAACAGTTCAGGTTATTTATAAATAATAATTTTTACCGATTGGGGAGGATAATCCTCCGGAAAAAGTTTTATAAAATAAGTGCCTGATGCCAGGTTCAATTTTTCCAGGTCATACCGGTGTTCCCCTGCCGGCAGATAATATCCCGGGATGAGGGTAGCTACAGTTCTTCCTGACAGGTCGCTGAGTATCAGGCTGGTTTTTGCCGCAGATTTCAGGTTGAAAACAACGTAACTTTTTTCCTGAATTGGATTGGGCACGACGAGCAATCCGTGGTTTGTGGCCTGGTCAGGAATACCGGTACTGATATCTTCGGTAAAGCCTACCGCATCAAGCATAGGTTGTATTTCATCATTGGCCATGAAATTATCCCAGAGCAGCTGTGAACGGTGGTTCTCAATCATGCCGATGATGGGGCCCTGGTCAATGGCAAGGTAAGAAGTGGTATACCAGTCGAGTTCCTGATTAAAGGCATCATAAAAGCCCATGGGTCCCCAGATCCGTTTACCCAGTTCCCTGTACATGAATTTAAGTGCATTCATCGATTCCTCAGGGGTATAGGGCATGGATGAAAGGGCAGCTGTGGGTGTTATGGTGCCGTTATCGCGACCGGTCACCGGTTCGTGCGCCATGTAACCATAGGGATCATCACTGGCCGTAAGCCCCCAGCAATTCTCTCCGTATCCGGTGAAATCCAGTGGATTATCGATACAATATGCCCGGTTGATCAGGGTATGATTCCGGTTGTTGTTGAAATAATTGGCATAGGCATCTTTTTTATCCCGGGGATCAAATCCAAGAAAGGAATAGTGGGCGAAAAACAGTGGGCCGCCCTTGTCCCATCCCACATCAAGCTTATACCCGTAAAAGGTTTTCCCGTTTACATAGTTTGTCATGCCTGCCCATCCCGAGTCCCACAACGATGATGGTATGCCGTGCGTAGGGGAGGCGATGGCCAGCATGTAAATGATGGAAGCTTCGTTCCATCCCCTGATCTGCATGTTGATCTGCCACTCATAGTTGGGCGACCAGTGCCAGTAAAGCACATCTGAATTGTTTCTGCGGTACCAGTCCCATTCCACCTCTTCCCAGAGTGTGGTGATTTTTTGTACAATATCCAGTTCTTCGGTGGTTCCCTGGTTAAAAAACTGTCTGGCCGTTAGCATGCCTTCCACCAGAAAACCGGTTTCCACCAGGTCGCCCCCATTGTCATAGGTGCTGAATGGTACAACAACCCCTGTGTTTCCATCGAGCCAGTGCGGCCAGGCTCCGTGAAACCGATCGGCATTTGCAAGAAAATCCAGTATTTTCTGCAACCGCTGAATTCCCTGCTCCCGGGTGATAAAACCTCTTTCGATGCCAACAAGCAGTGCCATAATTCCGAATCCTGTGCCTCCGGTTGTTAAAATGTTTCCCGAGGTATTGCGCTCACGGGTCATGCCCGATGCCGGGTGTGCTAATTCATAGAAATACCTGAATGTGTATTGTTGAACCATGTCCAGCAGTTCTTCATCGGAAAACACCCGTGTGGTTGCCGAAACCGTATCGGAAGGTCCGGAATTTTCCCCGGAGGTGTTGGAAGCTATGATGCTGTAATGGGCAGCAACCTGGGTGCCCAGCTCACCAACATGGTCGATACAGAAGGTATCTTCGGCAACGGTTGTGGCAATCGTATTAAAAGTGATTCCCCCGTCGATTGAGCGTTTCACATAAAAACCACTTATGCTTGTCTCGGGATTGCTATTCCACCTGAGTTCAACATGACTGTCGTACCCTGTTGCGGAAAGTCCTTCAGGAACGGATGGGGGCGGGAAGGTGCCGTTTCCGGCGAACACCTGCATGTTATCGATGAAAAGGGTATGTTGTACACCATCTGCATTGTTTTGTGCAAAACCGATGGTCTTGATGCGGGTGAAATCAACCGGATCGCCAGCATCCAGGAACAACTCCATGGGAATAATAACCCGGACCCATGTACCGGCAGGCAAATCGTTGCACCACGAGGAGAAATTGTGTTTGGTGGTCTTTACATTGTCTACATCCTCCATGAAAACAAGCGGGAGGTCCGTTGAATTCAGTCCCTCCACTGAAAAAAGCCAGAAACGCAACGTGTCTGTTGCACTGATATCTTTTTCCGTCCAGTTTGTACCAGCCGCAATAGCCACCCAGTCTCCTCCCGTATTGGATTTCCATGTAAGGCGGAGGCTGTTCACACCCTGTTTGGCAGGTGTAAGTGTTTCAACCGGGAATTTGCGCAGGTCATTCCCCTTCCGTTCGAGCTCGCTGGGGGCAATGAGTTCCATCCAGCTGTAATCGTAGTATTCATCGGAAGGGCTGTCCTGGAAATACAGGTATGTTTGTGAATTGCCACGGAAGCAAAAGGCAACCAATCCAAGCAGCAGAAGCAACGGTTTACTATTGAAGGATCGGTTCGGGTTGAGTGTCATTAATTTGCCAATATGCCAATATGCCAATATGCCAATATGCTAATGTGCTAATATGCCAATGTGTTTGTCCCCAGTCCCCAGTCACTATTCACTTTTCACTTCCCTATCCACGGGCTTTCAAATCCCAATTTCTTCAAACCATGCTGCACTTCCGGACAACTCATAAACAATTTCCACAGCAATTGTGTTCGATAATTTTCGATCATGATGATAATTGGTCCCTGGTCAATAGCCAGGTGGGAGCCGGCATACCAGTTCTGAGTTTCATTGAATGCATCGATAAATCCAAACTCGCTCCAGATATTGTCTCCCAGGATGTTATAAAAATGTTTCAGGGCCTGCATCGATTGTTCCGGTAAATAGGGAAATGAAGAAAGTGCCGCTGAAGGTGTAATGGTTCCCCAGTCGTTATCAGGTGAATGCGCGTTATAACCATCATATGTATCACTGGATGTGAGGCCCCAGCAACCGGGACCGTACCCTTTGAATTTTTTAGGATTTTCAACGCAGTGCCGGTAATTGATAAGGGTATGGTTCACGTTCTGTTCCCAGTAATCGGCATAACGGTCCTTCAGTCCGCGGGGATCGAGTCCGGCAAAAGTATAGTGTGCGAAAAACAGGGGACCGACATAGTCAAATCCCAGCGGGGCCTCAATGCCGTAATACTCCTTACCGTTCATAAAATGGTTGCTCTGAGCCCAGCAATTGTGATATACCTGCGGGCTGATGGGGTACCGGGGCGATGATGCTGCCAGAACATAGGTGATCAGGCATTCGTTCCAACCCCTGATCTCGAAATTCATGGCCCAGCCGTTGTTTGGACTCCAATGCCAGTAAAACTGATCTCTGCCTCCGCGGGTATGCCAGTTCCATTCCGCTTCTTCCCATAAATTGTTGATGCGGCTTCTGAGCTCATTCTCAGCAGGTATATTTTTATTAAAATACTGTCTTGCGCACAGGAGTCCCTGGAAGAGATACGATGTTTCCACCAGGTCAGCTCCGTCATCCTTCCGGCTGAAAGGGATGGTACGGCCTGTCTCACCATGAAGCCAGTGGGGAAATATGCCGTGATAACTGTCTGCCTTGAGCATAAACCTTACCATGGTCAACAGCCGGTCAACAGCCTGGTCGCGGCTGATCCACCCGCGTTCAGCTGCAACAATGATGGCCATAATACCAAAGCCTGTACCGCCCGTAGTTACCACTTCATTGCCGTAACCATAGGCAATGTTGCTTCTTTCCCTTGACATTCCGCTCACAGGATGGCCAAAGTCCCAGAAATACCGGAAAGTCTGCTTCTGAACGAGCTCAAGTAAAGCACTGTCCGGCAGGTTTTTGAGCCGGTCAGTGCTTGTAAAGGGCTGCGCATACAGGGTGCAGGTTGTCAGCAGCAGGGAAAGCGGGAGATATAAAAATTTAATTTTCATGATCAATATCCCGGGTTTTGGGTGTATTTACCATCGCTTGCATCAATTTCACTTTGCGGAATGGGAAATAGTTCATTTTTCCCGTCCGTAAAATCTTTACCATGTGCCCGTAATACTTCGCCGGCGCGACCTTGCCTGACAAGATCGAAAAACCTGTCGTGTTCCATGGCCAGCTCAACTCTTCTTTCTTTCCATATGGCATCACGTAGGTCGGTCTGGCTGGTAGCGGGTGTATCACCCAGTTCAGCACGATTTCTTACAGCATTCAGCGATGTCTGAGCTTTTGATATATTTCCCAATTCGTTGGCAGCTTCGGCATTCATCAGGTAAACCTCGCCCATACGAAGGATCCTGACATTTTTATTGGATTCCCAGTCACCTCCGTTAAAAGATTCATACCGCCTGCTAACATAGGATTTGTAGTTATAGCGGGGATTGGAAACACTGCTTTGAATGGTAGCGCTGTCCCACAGCATCTGTCCCCTGAACATGATGGTGGCAGCTTTGCGGACATCTCCCGGTTCATAGGCATTTTCCAGATCCTCGGTAGGTGTATTAAAACCCCAGCCACCAAGTGCGGCTGTGTTATCCGGATACCGGATACTACCCCGCACCCCCTGGGTAACAAAATATCCCTGTACTCCTGCGGTTGGCGTCAATCCTCGTCCCTGAATCTCGAAAAGGGATTCCTCGGTGTTTTCGCCTTCTTCGCGCCAGATGATGGCATAATCTGCAACCAGCCCGTATATTCCCAGTTCACCGTTGATGATCTGATCGGTGAGGTCCATTACTGCATCCCATTTTTTCTGATACATGCTTACCTTTGCCAGCATTGCAGCAGCTGCTCCTTTGGTAGCCCTGCCAACATCTTTTGCTTCGTAACCGTCGTTCGTGGGTAGATTATTCAGGGCGAATTCCAGGTCACTTTCAATCAGGGCGTACACCTCTGCTTTTGGAGCCCGTGAAACTGCCTTGTCCAGATCCGAAGGGGTGTTGGCATCAATAACCTTGTCTACCAGAGGAACATCGCCATAGCACCGCACCAGGTTAAAATAATAATAGGCCCTTAAAAACCGTGCCTCGGCTATCAGCCTGGTTTTAAGACCATCGGATATATTATAGATCGGAACGTTGGCCATTGCCTGGTTGCACCGGGTTATTCCATTGTAATTTCCAACCCATACCTCACCAACCGACAGACTTGTAGATGAGTAGGAAATATTATCCATCTGGTCCTTGTCGGTACCCAGGTCACCCGGGTCGCTGCCTTTATCGGCATCATCCGAAGTGATGCTCGACATGCCGATCCACGAAAAGGTGGTTTCATTCCATTGCAGCAGTTGATTGTAACAGGCATTGACAAATTCCTCTGCATTCTGAACATCAATAAAGGTAGAATCCTGCTTTATCAGCTGATTTTCAGGTGCAGGGTCGAGCCAGCTTTCCTTGCAGGATGACAGCATCAGCATCAGGTAGCCGCAAAAAAACAATATGGTAAGTTTACATGTTCTCATGATTCCACAGTTTAAGGTTAAAAGGACAGATTAATACCAACCAAATAGGTTGAAAATACGGGATAAATACCAAGTTCTATACCCGCACTGGTCGAAGGTCCTGGTAACTCCGGAGTGAATCCGCTGTATTTCTTTAATATTAAAGGATTCTGGGCGGTAGCAAAAACTCTGAGCTGGCTTATACCTGCTTTCCATTTGTCTGTGGAAAGGGTATAACCCATTGTGATATTATTTACCCTAAAAAAGTCACCTGATTCGATGAAATAGGTTGATGGTGCGGGAATGGCATTGGATGCCCTGGGTTGCAGACCACCCGGATTTTCAGGAGTCCACCTGTTCTCAGCCCTGGCAGCTTCGATATTGTCGTTCCCGAAACGAACCGCTTTTTTACCGTTAAAGATCTTATTGCCGGCATTGCCGTAACAATCTATTGATAGATCCAATTGCTTCCATTCGAGACCCACGCTAATCCCATAGTATGTTTTCGGCTGGTAGGACCCCACATGGAACCTGTCCCTTTCATCCAGCACACCGTCGGCATTTAAATCTGCAAGTTTCAGGTCGCCGGGTTTCATACCGGTGAGGTGGGGTGAGGCGTCAATTTCATCCTGGGATTGGTAGATGCCTATTTGCTGGTACACCCAAAAGCTTCCGATAGGTTCTCCTTCAACAGTGAAAGTGGTAATATGACCGTTGCCCAATCCTCCGTCTTTAAGTTGAAGTCCGCCGCTTACCTTTTCAACATTGTTTGTGTTGAAGGTTATGTTAAATCCTGCATTATAACGCAAGGCGCCTCCGATATTGTCCCGCCAGTTGAAAAGTACCTCGAGTCCTTTATTCCTAATATCTGCAGCCTTTGCATATACCCTGCCGTCAGCATCTCCGGCGGCGGAAGGAAAGGAAGTGGGAATATAGGCATTGGTTACTTTGTTGTAGTATGATATTTCTGATGTAAGACGGCTGTTAATCAGGGTCATTTCCACGCCAAAATCAATTCCTTTTGTAGTTTCCCAGGTAACCGTTGCATCTTTGATCTGATCAAAGGTGATACCCTGAGAGATCGAAATTGCATTGCCACCAAATCCATAGGGTCCGGTCTGAGTAACTGAGGTAAGGATTCCTGATCCGTAAGGAATATTGTCATTCCCGATAATACCGTAACTGCCGCGCAACTTTAGCTCGTCAAATATCCGCTGGTTCTCCATGAAGCTTTCCCGGCTTACTATCCAGGATGCCCCGGCAGAATAAAAAGTTCCCCATTTCTGGTCGGGCGGGAAGAGGCTTGATCCGTCCCGTCTCAGCACCCCGCTTACATTGTATCTGTCGTTAAAAGTATAGGTCAACCGGCCGTATACCGAAGCCCGCTGCTTAATATACCCGTTGTGGTAATTGGTCACTGAATTCGGGTCACCCTGATCAAGATACCAGAGATTTTCCTGGTCGGGAACATCTCTCCGCGAACCTCCCGAAGAATTTCCTTTTTCATGCTCGGCGGAATACCCAACTGTAAGCTTAACTTCATGCAATTCAGCAAAGGTTTTGCTATAAGTGGCGTTGTTGTCAAAAATATAGAACAGGCTGCTGCTGTTTCCAAGGTTCAGGTTTGAATTTAAGCTTTGCTGAACACTGCTTACGAAATACATGGGAACATAGTTGGTGACCACCTCCTCCGGCCGGTTGAAATTTAAACTGCTGCGTACAGTTAAACCATTCAGGGGAGTAAGTTCAAGATAAGCATTGCCCTGAAGACGCATGGCCTTGCTGAAATTGTTCGTGTAGTCGATTGCAGCAACAGGGTTTGAAACACTCAGTCCGGTTACGTAACCATAATTGCCATTGGGATATCTTACCGGAGCTGTAGATCCGATGCGATAGGCATCGGTAAAAACATTCGGTTTCATGTTGTTCAGGGCATATGTAAAATTAACAGTATGGCCGAAACTCAGGAATTTTGTCAGCTTGTAATCGTTGCTGTTCCTGATAACAAACCTGGAATAATCATTGCCTTTCAGAATACCTTCATCCTTAAAATAATCGGAACTGAAATAGTAATTTGTCTTTTCGGTACCGCCACTTACGTTCATGCTGTAATTCTGAACCATTCCTTTACGGGTAATGGCATCGAACCAGTCGGTATTATATTGAAGCGTATCTACGTTAAACATTGGAACCTGGCCATCGTAGGCCCGGGCTTCGTTGGTGAACTGTGCATAAGTCCTTGCATCGGCCATCGCAACCCTGGAGGTCATCGACCGGAAACCCACGTAGGAATCAACGTTTACACGCATTTTCCCGGTTTTTCCCGATTTGGTGGTGAGGAGGATGACCCCGTTTGCTGCACGGCTTCCGTAAATAGCCTGTGAAGCAGCATCTTTAAGCACATCAATGCTTTCCACGTCATTGGTATTGATGTTTGTAATGTCAGGTACAATTACACCATCCACCACGTAAATGGGGTTTGCATCGGCAGTTACCGAATTGGTGCCCCTGATCCTCACCTGCGATTGTGAGCCGGGGTCACCTGATGAAATGATCTGTATGCCGGAGGTTTTACCCTGTAATCCCTGAACTGCGGTAAGTAATGGTTGTTTGGTGAGCTCTTCACTGGTAACCCTGGAAACCGAACCTACCACCTGACTTTTGCGGGCCGTTCCATAACCGATTACCACCACCTTTTCAAGCGTAGTGACATCGGGTGCCAGCGTAATGTCAATAATGCTTCTGCCTCCGATGGCTTCCTCCACAGGTTGCATACCAACAAAGCTAAATATCAGAATGACATCAGCAGATACATTCTCGAGATAAAATTTGCCATCCATATCCGTTACGGTTCCCTGGTTTGTGCCTTTGATCTGCACGGTAGCCATGGGAAGTGTACTGTTATCCTCTCCGTTTATGACAGTTCCGGAAACCGTAACTGTTCCCTGCTGCCCCAAAGCAGTACCGGCAATCAGCAGAATCAAGAATGCAAGAAGACTTTTACAGCGCAGTTTGTTTTTCATAGTAAGGTTTAATTAATTCGTAAAGTAAACTTAGTGCATACTTTGTACGAAGTCAATCAAACCGGCACCACAACACTACTGCGAAAAGAAATTGTTAAAAACAGGGGTACTGTTTTAGTACGGCAATATTGGGAATATTATTGTAAAGAACAGATATATAATAATATATGAAGAGTAAATTTTAAAAATTTGCATTTCCCCACTCCCTGGGGAGAGGGGAAGGGGTGAGGTATTATTCATACTTCAGCGCAACAACAGGATTGATCCGTGCTGCGCGCAACGACTGGTAAACCACAACTACCAGGGCTATAATAAGTGCCAGCAGGGAGGAGATCACAAATACAATCAGGTTGATCCCGGTCTGGTAAGCAAAATTTTGCAGCCAGCGGTGCATGAAATAATAAACAACAGGCCAGGCGATCACCGATGAAATGCCGATGAGGATAATTATCTCCCTGGACAGCAGGCGAAGAATTACCGGAATTGTTGCTCCATGTACCTTCCGTATGCCGATCTCTTTGGTGCGTTTTTCGGCAGTGAAGGCACTCAGGCCAAGCAATCCCAGACAGGCCACAAACACAGCCAGAATTGAAAACATGGTAAACAGCCTGGATGCCCTTGTTTCAGCCTTATAAAGCGTATTCAGGTTTTCATCGATAAAGGTATATTCCAGGGCCTGGTCAGGCAGAATGCCTTTCCAGGTTTTCTCAATCTGTCTGATGGTTTGCATGGCATCTTCCCCGCTCAGCTTAATTATGGTGTATGAATTCGATTTGCTTGTATTCAAACCAATCATGGTAGGTTCTATGCGTTCGTGTAATGACTTGTAATACACATCTTCAATTACCCCGATGATCTCAAAAACATCCTGTCCTCCCTGGGCATTGGGTGTGGTGAGCCTTGCTCCGACCGGTTGTTTTAGTCCCAGAAATTCAACTGCCCGCTGATTGATGATAATGGCTGCATTATCGGTGGAAAATTCCCTGGAGAAATTCCTGCCCTGCACTATTTTCATATCCAGCGTGGGAATAAAATCATAATCTCCGTGGATGATTTCAAAATGGTACATCTTGTCAAGAGAATCGCCCTGTATCTGATAGGTAGATCCGGAATAGATATCACCGGGAAAGGTCCAGGAACGGCTGGCGAGCATCACACCCGGAATTTTTATGACCTGCTCCCTGAAAGTTTCGGATTGCTCTCCAAGATCGCCTGTGTTCTTAACCACCAGGACATTTGCCTTGTCAAATCCCAGGTCTTTGTTCCTGATAAAGCGTAACTGAGCAGAAACAATGAATGTGCCGATCAAAAGAATGATTGTTATGGTGAACTGAACAACTACCAGAACCGACCTCAGCCTGATATTGCGCGATCCGCCCTGAACCTTGGATTTCAGGATCTCGATCGGCTTAAAGGATGAAAGATAAAAGGCGGGGTAGAGGCCCGAAAGCACACCAATAAGTATGGTAAGTCCCAGAAGCACGGGTATGGCATACCAATGGTCCAGGTAACCGATGGCCAGATGTTTTCCCGTGAAATTGTTGAATCCGGGTAATATGAGTTCCACCAGGGTCAGTGCGATGATCACTGCCAATACGGCAATGACGGTTGATTCGGTGAGAAATTGCACCATGAGTTGCGTTCGGGTTGATCCGATGACCTTTTTTATCCCGACTTCCTTGGTACGGTATGAATACCTGGCGGTAGCAAGGTTCATGAAGTTCGTGATGGCAATGAAAAGAAGGAATGCAGCAACTATAAGGAAAAAGTAAATATATACTTTATCGGTGCTCTGACCGTAGCTGAGCATGTACTTGGTATTGAGATGAATATTTAACAGGGGCTGCAAATGAAACCTGAATACATTTCCCGTTGCCTCAAACTCCTTATAGTTGTTGGCCTTAACAGGTATTAGCATTTTAATTTGCGGCATTACATATTTATCAAGCAATCCAATGAATTTTTCTTCAAGATCCTGATACGGATAATCCTTTTGCAGAACGATATACGTTTCAAGCATTTGCGACAGCCAGAATTCAGTTTTGCTAAGCTCGAGCGAATTGAATGATGCAAGGTAATCGAACTGGAAATGTGTATTGCCCGGAATTTCCCGGACCACACCGGTTACCTGGTATAACTGGTCATTATTCAGGATTATGCTTTTGCCGATGACATCCCCTGTACCGAATAATCTCTGAGCGGTTTGCGGTGTGAGAATAACAGAAAAAGGCAGGCTCAGGACTGTATTCGGGTCTCCATTTTCAAGCGGGAAATTGAAAACATGGAGGAAGTCGTGATCAGCATAAAAGAAATTCTTCTCATGGTAAGTTATATTGTTAACAGTTACTTTCTGATCCATAGGATAATAGTACCGGGCAGCTTCCTCGATCTCGGGAAACTCCTCTTTGAATACCCTGGCCTGTGGCGGTGCAGTAATAGCGGCCGATATTTCTTTACCCTCCATGTTGGCATACATATTTACCCGGTAGATCCTGTCTGCTTTTTCGTGAAAGTTTTCATAGCTGACCTCATGGCGCACAAACAGCATGATAAGAATGCTGCCGGTTATACCCAGGGTAAGCCCCAATACATTGAGAATCAGGAAAACCTTGTCCCTGAGAATACTTCTTAGTGTTATCAACAGATAGTTTTTAAACATGACGGTAATGGCTTATGTGTTTCACCGGACAGGGCCAAGAGTCGTGCCAGCAATATAACAATCACACAATGAATACAAAAGGTAAGTGCCGGGGTTTGGAGGTGTGCAAAAATTTCACAGTACAGCGCCATAATTGCACTAATTTTAATAGTTTTGTTATGGCTCACCCCCTGCCGGGGTTGTCTAAAAAGCAGTTATTTCTCGCAAAGACGCAAAGACGCCAAGACGCCAAGAAATAAATTTATGGTAATCAGCTCTTTGCGACTTAGCGGCTTTGCGTGAGTTTTTCATATTTTGACTTATTGGACAGCCTCGGAAGAGGCGAGGGGCAGGGGGTGAGGCAGCATACAAAAAATTCAGCCATGAAAAAAAAGGGGAAAATCCTGATTGTTGATGATAACGAGGAAATACTGGTTGCTTTGCGTTTGCAACTTTCGGGTTATTTTGAAACGGTAATTACCGAAAAGAAACCGGATCTGATACCCCAGGCGATGACCAGGGAAAGTTTTGATATAATCTTACTGGATATGAATTTCAGGGCAGGTATCAATACAGGCAATGAGGGCATATTCTGGATGAATAAAATACTGGCTGTTGATCCTGCGGTTTCGGTTATCTTCATTACGGCTTACGCGGGAATTGAATTGGCTGTGAATGCCATCAGGCAGGGTGCTGCCGATTTCATTGAAAAGCCGTGGGATGATGATAAAATGCTGGCCTCTGTTTTCAAAGCCTGGGAATTGCGCCGCTCAAAGCTTGAGATCAACAATTTGCGTGACAAGCAAAAACACCTGAGCGAAAAGATCGACCACCAGTATGATTTTTTCATGGGTAGTTCTCCTGCGATGGAGAAAATATTCAGGACCATTGACAAGGTTTCGGCCACCGATGCCAGTGTGCTGATCCTGGGTGAGAATGGAACCGGAAAAGAGGTCATAGCCAGGGAAATTCACCGCAGATCAGCCCGTTCCAAAGAGGTTTTCATAGGGGTAGACCTGGGTTCATTGAGCGAAACATTGTTTGAAAGCGAACTATTCGGTCATTTGAAAGGAGCGTTTACCGACGCCAGGGAGGATCGTCCCGGCAGGTTTGAAATTGCCACCGGTGGTACGCTTTTTCTGGATGAGATCGGAAATGTTCCTCCATCCCTGCAGAGTAAATTACTTACTACACTTCAGAGTCGCGAAGTTACCCGGCTCGGTTCAAACAGGTCGGTGCCTGTTGATATACGGCTCATCTCCGCTACAAATAAACCGGTACACGAACTTACCACAGATGGCCGGTTCAGGGAAGATCTTTTATACAGGATCAATACGATCCAGCTGGAAATTCCACCTTTACGCAACAGAACGGAGGATATTCTCCCGTTGCTGGAACATTTCCTGAAAAAATATACCGAAAAATACTGTAAATCCGAATTTAAAGTTGATAAATCAGCTATGGAAAGATTACTGCAATATTCCTGGCCCGGAAATATCAGGGAGCTGCAGCATATGGCCGAAAAAGCTGTTATACTGGGTGAGGGAAGCACTCTTAATACGGAGGATTTCTTTTTCGGAGCCCGTCCGCGTATGCAGGAATCATTAGCGGATATTCTCAACCTTGAACAGCTTGAAAGGGAGGCCATCAGGAGGTCAATTGCGAAATCCGGGGGTAACATTACCAAGGCTGTCAAAGAACTGGGTATATCCAGGAGGGCACTCTATTATAAACTAAAGAAGTATGCTATTTAGAAATTTCCTGATAAAGGTAGTTGTTCAGATTATCCTTATAGCGCTTACCGGACTCCTCGTCTTGTGGTCCTTTACTCAGGAGAACCTTTTCGTGGCCAGGTTTACATTCATATTGATCTGGATATTGCTGATCGGCAGCCTGATCAATTATGTCACCAAAACCAACCGTACGCTAAAAGCCTTTGTGGAATCACTGAGATATCTCGATTCGGTGCGGACGCAGAAAGGTAAAGGCAGGTCATTTGAGGAACTAGACATGCTTTATAACGAGATCATTGGTATTATCAGGAAAGTTGAAACCGAAAAGGAAACAGACCGGCTCTATTTCAGGAGTATTATCGATCATGCAGGTGTGGGGATTATCTCGTTTAATGAATCGGGTGAAGTTGAATCTGTAAATGCGGCTTTCAGGAAAATATTGGGGGTCAGATCGCTAAAAAATATTTCCGAGCTTTCCATGGTTTCTGGACAACTGCCCGAGCTCCTGATCAACTTGAAACCGGGGCGTCAAAAAATGGTACGGATAAACGTGGACAGTGAAACGGTAAGCTTATCTTTAAAAATTGCTGAATTCAGGCTATCGGGAAGAAAGGTAAGGCTTGTTTCGGTTCAGAATATCCAGCATGAACTGGAAGATGAAGAACTGGATGCCTGGCAGAAACTAATCCAGGTACTTACCCATGAGATCATGAATTCGGTGACGCCTGTTAATTCACTAACCAATACCATCATACGGATGTTTGAAAGTGAAGGGCAGCAAAAAAGCCTGCAGGAACTGGATGAAACTGTTCTGAAAAATGCCCTTGAAGGGCTTCATTCCATTGAAAAAAGGAACCGGGGACTCATCGGATTTGTGCAGTCATACCGGAGCCTTACCCGGATAAAGAAACCTGCATTCGCAGAGCTTTCCGTCAGCGAATTGTTGAATCGCGTTTCAACCCTGGCAGGTCCTGAACTGGAAACCAACGGCATCAGGCTTTCCATTGCCGTCCAGGGGAATAACCTGCGCCTGACCGCAGATGAGAAACTGGTGGAACAGGTCCTGATAAATCTTATAAACAATGCTGTTCATGCCCTTAAGGAAACAATTAATCCTGAAATCAGGATGGTGTCAAGGATTGATCATGATGAGCTATGCATCGGGGTGCGCGACAATGGCCCGGGAATTCCGCAGGATATCATGCAAAGCATCTTCATTCCTTTTTTTACAACAAAGAAAGACGGATCCGGAATAGGCCTTAGCCTGAGCAGGGAGATCATGCGGATACATGGCGGGAGCATAACGGTATTTTCCGGAACGGATGAGACCGAATTTGTCTTAAAATTTCCGGTTAATACCTAATTCACCACCAGGCAAAACAAGGCTGCAAGCAATCCGCCAATTACCGGACCTGCAATGGGTACCCAGGCATAGTTGAGATCAAATCCTGCTTTTGGCTTAATTGGCAATAAGGCATGGATGATACGGGGGCCCAGGTCACGGGCCGGATTGATGGCATACCCTGTGGGACCTCCAAGGGATAATCCCAGCCCGAGCACAACCAATGCTACCGGGAGGGCATTCAGAGCCCCCAGACCCACTTCGGGAGCAGCCATATACAAAACGGCAAGCGTGAGTACGAAAGTGCCGATGATTTCCGTAAGGAGATTATCAATATAGCTCCTTATATTCGGAGCCGTACAAAAGATTGCCTGCATGGAACCCGGATCGCTTGTGGCCTCAAAATGTTTCCTGTATGCGATCCAAACGAGGAATGCACCCAGCATGGCACCGATAAGCTGGGCAACAACATATCCCGCAACTTTTGCAAAAGGGAATTTTCCTACTACTGCCAGGGCCAGTGTGATAGCGGGATTCAGATGTGCCCCGCTGTATTCGGCGGACACAAGCACACCAGTATATACCCCGATTGCCCACCCGAAAGTGATCACGATCCATCCGCTGTTATTGCCTTTAGTTTTATTCAGTACCACATTGGCTACTACACCGCCTCCGAATATGAGGATGAGGGCGGTACCGGTTAGTTCTGCTAGAAATGGAGACATGGGGAATTATGAATTATGAATTATGAATGTTATACACATTAGCATATTAGCACATTAGCATATTAGCACATTGGCATATTAGCATATTGGCACATTGGCACATTGGCAAATTATTCATCTGCCCAGGCAACTGTTGCTTTCACCGCCCTGTTCCAGCCATGAACCAGTTCATGGATTTTTTCGGGTGACATTTCTGGTGTAAATGCACGATCGAGCTGCCATTGGTGTTCAAGATCAGCGATGTTGTTCCAGTATCCCACTGCCAGTCCGGCCAGATAGGCAGCTCCCAGGGCGGTGGTCTCGGTGATCCTGGGACGTACCACCCGGGTACCGATCAGGTCAGCCTGGAATTGCATCAACAGGTTGTTGACCGTTGCACCCCCGTCTACCCGCAGTTCCCTGATACGTATACCCGAATCGGCCTGCATGGCCTGGAGCACCTCCAGGGTTTGGAACGCTATGCTCTCCAGCGCAGCATGTGCTATATGGGCAGCCGTTGATCCCCTGGTAAGCCCCACCAGCGTTCCTCTCGCGTGCTGGTTCCAATGCGGAGCCCCCAGCCCCGCAAATGCAGGAACAAAATATACGCCTTCACTGTCCTTTACCCGGGCTGCAAGTTTTTCCACTTCCGAGGATTTCCGTATTATTCCCAGGCTGTCCCGCAGCCATTGCACAACTGCCCCGGCAATAAAGATGCTTCCTTCGAGCGCGTATTGAACAGTATTGTCAACCTTCCAGGCAACAGTGGTAAGAAGGTTATTGCCTGAATCTATGGGTTTGTCGCCTGTGTTCATCACCATAAAACAACCTGTGCCATAGGTGTTTTTTACCATACCCGGATTTACGCACAATTGTCCGAATAATGCAGCCTGCTGGTCACCTGCGATTCCTGCCACCGGCACGCGGGTAGAAAACAAACCTGTGGTTTCACCGTAGACTTCACTCGATGAACGTACTTCCGGCAGAATGCCGGGGGGTATATCAAATAATTCGAGCAGGTCGTTGTCCCATTCCAGGGTATGGATATTGAACAGCATGGTCCTGGAAGCATTGGATACATCGGTAATATGAAGCTTTCCCTGTGTAAGGTTCCATACGAGCCAGGTATCAATGGTACCGAAGGCAAGATGACCGTTATTTGCCAGCTGCCTGGCTCCCCCAACATGATCCAGAATCCATTTTATCTTGGTAGCTGAAAAATAGGCATCAATGATGAGTCCGGTCTTCTGCCGTATCCGGTTACCCCGGCCTGCTGCTTTCAGTTGGTCACAAAAAGCGGCGGTTCTGCGGTCCTGCCATACAATCGCGTTGTAAATTGGTTTTCCGGTCCTGCGGTCCCATACCACCGTAGTTTCGCGCTGGTTGGTTATGCCGATGGCGGCAATATCGGGGCTGTTGATCCCTGCGCGGGTTATGGCTTCAAGCGCAACCCCTGCCTGGGTTGACCATATTTCCGATGCATCATGCTCTACCCAACCGGGTTGGGGATATAGCTGGGTGAATTCCTTCTGTGCTGAGGTAACGGGTTTACCCTGGTGGTTGAATACTATGGCACGGGAACTGGTAGTACCCTGGTCCAGTGCGAGAATGAATTTCTTCATGGTCTGTCAGGTTATCGCTGTTTAGCAAAGATATTTCTCTACAAGCAAATTATACTCATCCACTTCCTTCTTTTCCCATTCCTCATCAAATCCCAGCTCCTTTGCCATTATTCCCGCCACTTCCGGTGCAATTTCCCTGCTTGCAGTTGCATCCAGCAGCAGGGCGCGTGTCCTTCGGGCAAGAACATCCTCAAGTTTCCTGGGCATCTCATGGTTGCATATCCAGATCATTTCAGCCCGGGTATAGGGCAGGCGCGGGTGCATGGGTTTGCCCAGCGAAGGGTTTTCTGAAATCATGCTGTGGATCTCGGATGCATGGATCCCATAAACATGGTAATGCCCGTGGAGTTTTTCCAGGGTGTAACCATGCACAGGCAATTGTCCGGTGCGGCATTCCCTCTTTTCGAGCAGGCCTGCCCGCATGATTTTTTCAATTGCATCCTGCGCCATTCGGCGATATATCGTCCATTTACCGCCTTCTACGGTTACCAGTCCGGCCGGGGAGATGGTGATTTTGTGCCTGCGCGAAATTTCACGGGTTGCAGTGGGATCATCGGGACTCGCAGCCAGGGGCCGCAAACCCGCAAATACGCATCGGATGTCCTCCCTTTTTGGAGGCCGTGTCAGATATTTGCCGGCTGTTTCGAGAATGAAACTGATCTCCTCATCCAGTGCTGTTGGTTCCAGACTAATGGTATCAATAGGTGTATCTGTTGTTCCCATCACAACTTTATCATACCAGGGTATGGCAAATAAAACCCTGCCATCGGTGGTTTTTGGGATCATAATGGCTGACCGGCTCTGAAGAAATGAATTGTCCAGGACGATATGGATACCCTGGCTTGGACGGATCGTGCGTTTGGTTACCGGACGATCCATTTTGAGAATATCATCCGCAAATACGCCGGTTGCATTCACAACCACTTTTGCTTTCAGCTCCGTTTCATACCCGGTTTCAAGATCCATGACCTTTACCCCGGTTACATGCCCGGTAACATTTTTCTGCAGACCGGTGACTTTGCAGTAATTCAGTGCAACTCCTCCCCGGTCTGTCAATGACCTGATGAGGGCAATCAGCAGGCGGGAATCGTCAAACTGACCATCATGGTATATCACACCGCCTTTGAGACCCTTCGGCTGTAAAAGCGGCAAATGTTTCAAGGCAGTGCTCCGGCTGATAAAACGAGATTTCCCCAGGCTTAAGCGTCCGGCAAGAATATCGTATAACTTCAGACCCATTGTATACTTCAGAACTTCCCACCAGGAATACACAGGAATTACAAATTCCTGATTTCCGGTTAGATGCGGTGCGTTTTTAAGTATCAGTCCACGCTCTTTAAGGGCTTCAACCACCAGTACAATATCGCCCTGCGCCATATACCTCACGCCTCCGTGCAACAGTTTCGTGCTGCGGCTAGAGGTTCCCTTGCCAAAATCTGCCTGTTCGAGCAACAATGTTTTGAAGCTACGTGCAGAAGCATCGAATGCTATGCCGGCACCGGTTGCTCCTCCCCCGATAATGATTACATCCCACGCAACCCTTGTTTGATCTTGTAATGAAGGAAGCACTGCGCGGGGATTCATAGATTTATGGAATTGGGTTGTTTGAACAATAAACATACGATTCTCAACCCAATTATCAAATGAATATTAACAATAAGTGGATCTTTTTTATTAAAATTCCGTGTTCTATGCGTTAACAGGAATTTTTTTGCAGCCAATGAAAACAAACTGTAACCCATAGTGCCGGAAATTCATCGAAAGATCACAGGTGTTTGTCGAATACCGGAATTTTGCATATCCAAATATTTTATGTTAAGCGCAGGATGATTTACTTTTATTCTTTTTTAATTACCCCTGTATTAAACATAATTATAAAAGAGCATGAAAAGAAATATAAGTTTCGTATTGTTGGTTGCTGCAGTATCCTTGTTGCTGGGCAGCTGCAAAAAGTGGAGTGAAAGTCCCGATGGCAGTGTGATGAAAGTGACCAATAAGCACGGACAATTGCTGGCCTATGACACCAGTTCGGGAGTTAAACTGGTATATGATGGGGGATATGCTTTCAAGGACCTTAATAAGGACGGGAATCTTGACATCTATGAGGACTGGCGCCTGTCAGCTGATGAGCGTGCCAAAGATCTGGCCTCGAAAATGAGTATTGAACAGATTGCCGGTCTTATGTTGTACAGCGCCCATCAGGCTGTTCCTGCCGGTGGAACGCGGTTTGGCGCTGCCACCTATGGTGGAAAACCTTATAAGGAAAGCGGCGCGAATGCATCTGATCTCAGCGATCAGCAGATCAAATTCCTTACGGATGACAACCTCAGGCATGTGCTGGTTACTTCGGTAGAAAGTCCCGAAATCGCAGCTATCTGGAATAACAACATTCAGGCGCTCTGTGAAGGTATCGGTTTTGGAATTCCTTCCAACAACAGCTCCGACCCAAGGCATCGCAGCAGATCGGAGGCGGAATACAATGTTGGTTCCGAGGGACAGATATCCATGTGGCCAGGTTCGCTTGGTATGGCAGCTACTTTTGATGCTGATGTGGTTAAGAATTTCGGACAGGTTGCTGCACAGGAATACAGGGCATTGGGAATCGCCACTGCCTTGTCACCGCAAATCGACCTTGCCACCGAGCCGCGATGGAATCGTTTCGGCGGCACTTTTGGTGAAAGTCCGCAACTCAGTGCCGACATGGCACGTGCTTATGTGGATGGTTTCCAGACATCAACCGGTGAAAATGAAATTGCAGGCGGTTGGGGTTACACCAGTGTAAATGCCATGATCAAACACTGGCCGGGCGGGGGACCCGAGGAGGGAGGACGCGATGCACATTTCTCCTATGGCAAATATGCTGTTTATCCCGGGAATAACCTGGCTGATCACCTCATCCCTTTCACCGAGGGTGGTCTTAAACTGGAAGGATCCACCAAAATGGCCTCGGCCGTGATGCCCTATTATACAATTTCCAATGGCATAGACACAAAAAATAATGAAAATGTCGGGAACAGTTACAGCGCTTACCTGATAAATGACCTCCTCCGGGGAACCTATGGTTTCGATGGTGTTGCCTGTACCGATTGGGGCGTCACCAAGGATAATCCTGCCGTGAACAGTTTTGGAACAACCCCATGGGGTGTGGAATCCATGCCGGTTGCCGAACGGCACTACAAGGCTATCATGGCGGGAATGGACCAGTTTGGCGGTAACAACGATAAAGGTCCGGTAGTGGAGGCTTATCAGATGGGGGTTCAGGAACACGGCGAGGAATTCATGCGGCAACGTTTTGAGCAGTCAGCAGTTCGTCTCCTGAAAAATATTTTCCGGACCGGCCTTTTCGAAAACCCTTATCTGAATGTTGAAGAAACAAAAAATACGGTTGGAAATCCCGATTTTATGAAAGCCGGGTATGACGCGCAGCTTAAGTCGATGATATTGCTAAAGAACAAGGAAAAGGTATTGCCGTTGAATAAGGATATTACCGTTTATCTGCCTAAGAAATACACCCCGGCAGGTAGGAATTTCTTTGGCGGGGAAACACCTTCTTCACTCGAATACCCTTTAAGCATAGAGGTGGTAAAAAAATATTTCAACGTAACCGATAATCCCGGTGAGGCCGACATAGCCCTGGTGTGTATCACGAGTCCCAATTCCGGCAGCGGATATGATCCTGCAGATGCTGCAAGAGGAGGGAATGGATATATCCCCATCAGTTTGCAATTTGGTCCTTATAAGGCAGTTGATGCACGTGATCCCAGTATCGCCGGTGGCGATCCCCTGGAGAAGTTTACCAACCGGACCTTTAAGAACAAGTCGGTAACCGCAGTAAACACAACGGATTTAAAAATGGTACTCGATGCCAGAAAAGCCCTCGGGGATAAGCCTGTTGTTGTTGTCATTAATGTATCCAATCCTATGGTATTCAGTGAATTTGAAAAAAATGCACAGGCTATACTGGTAACCTTTGGCGTTCAGGATCAGGCTGTCATGGATATGCTCGCCGGTGTGGCAGAACCTTCCGGTTTGCTGCCTTTCCAGATGCCGTTAAATATGAATACCGTGGAACTTCAACAGGAGGATGTGCCCTTTGATATGAATTGTCATATCGATTCAGAGGGAAATACCTATGATTTTGGTTTTGGGCTTAACTGGAACGGTGTTATTCATGACGAAAGAACCGTGAAATATCAGAAAGCAGTTAAATAATTTCAGCACCCCATAAGAAGTCCCCGCCTTCGCGAAGCGCGTTGACGGGGATTTTTGCATTTCTCCCAATAATCGCCTACTTTATGCAAAAATTCACGTCATGAAATCCATTATTCCGTTCCTGTGTATTCTGCTTCTTCTTTCCTGTAAATCCAATAACACCGGTAAGGAAAAACTCCTCATCAACGAACAGAACTACTTCGAGCTCCCGGGCCTGAACGTAATGGTGTTTGAGGATATTTACCCCGAAGGTCACCAGGGGGGCATCGGGATCATTCAGCATGGCATACGGGTAGCCACCAACGGTGATGTAAGGCTTGAAGCCACGCCCGGACAGTTTCAGCCAATTCCAAAAGTAGGTGACCGTGCGGTGGATAGAGACCTTAACGAAATATCTGTTAAGCTGTGGTATCCCGACTCCTCCATTAACCGCAGGGGCTTTAACCCCATTGTTTATCCCGATCTGCATTTTACATATAATATAAGGGTAAGCGGCGAAAATGACTATTTCAGAATTACTGTGGATCTGGATGAGCCGGTACCGGCTGAATGGACCGGGAAAATTGGTTTTAATATCGAACTTTATCCTGCTGTTCTGTTTGGGAATACCTGGATCATGGATGATCACCCCGGCTTTTTCAGCCGCCAGGCAAACGGACCGGTAATCCTCGACGAAAAAGGAGAGCCTCAGGCTGTGCCCATGGCTGTTGGCCGTAAGCTGCTGATAGCGCCTGAGAAAGATGATCAGCGAATAAGCATTGAAAGTTCCACATCCGATCTACAACTAATTGACGGACGGATAAAACATACAAACGGCTGGTTCGTGGTACGGTCGGCCATCCCCGCCGGAGCCACCAAAGATGCAATCGTATGGACCGTTATGGTTAACCGGATACCGGGCTGGATATCACCGCCTGTGGTGCATGTTTCCCAGGTGGGATACCACCCCGGCCAGGTTAAAAAGGCCGTTATTGAGCTCGATGCGGCTGATAAAAAAGTCCGGAAAACCAGCCTGCTTAAAGTAGAACCTTCGGGTGAGAAAACTGTGATTAAATCCACTGGTCCCGAATATTGGGGAAAATTCCTGCGTTACAATTATTATCAGTTCGATTTTACTGCTGTTGAACAGGAGGGTACTTATATCGTGCAATATGGCAGTGTGACGTCAAATCCCTTTATGATCTCGCCATCGGTATACAAACGGCATGTGTGGCAGCCTACCTTCGAATACTTTTTGCCGGTACAGATGTGTCATATGCGTGTGACAGATGCCTACAAGGTATGGCACGGGGTGTGTCACCTTGATGATGCCCTGATGGCCCCCGTTGATACCAATCATTTCGATGGTTACCTGCAGGGGCCCGTAACATTCACCGGATTCATTCCGGGTGACCGGGTGCCGGGATTGGATGTGGGAGGCTGGCACGATGCCGGTGATGACGATCTCCGCGTTGAATCCCAGGCCGGAACTGTACATCTGCTTTCCCTGGCCTGGGAAGAATTCAAACCCGGCCTGGATGCAACCTCCATCAGCCAGGCAAAAAGACAGGTGGATATTCACGTTCCCGATGGCAAAGCCGATATGTTGCAGCAGATTGAGCACGGTGTGTTAACTATTCTGGGCGGATACGAAAGCATGGGCAGGGTTTACCGCGGGATCATCAGCCCTACCATTCCCCAGTATACCATGGTGGGGGATGTATCCAACCAGACCAACAATAAGAATTATAACAGGTTGATAAAATTCAACGGCACTTTTGAAACAGAGGCCGGGATCAAAGATGACAGGATGGTTTTCACCGAGGAAAATCCCTCCCATGAGTTTGATGCGGTGCAGGGACTTGCAGCGGCTGCCAGGGTGCTGAAGGAATATGACCCTGCATTGGCTGCACGCTGTCTCAATGCAGCCACAGGATTATGGGGTCAAAAACGGGTGATACGGGTAAGGGATCTGTCCCAACAGATCAAGGCAGCCGTTGAGTTATTCCTCACAACAGGCCAGGGAGAATACAGGGAATTCCTGATTCAGATGACCGATTCCATGGCAAAAGGGATCTCATCAGTAGGCTGGTTCGTTGTAAGGACTTTGCCTGCCATACACGATGAAAAGTACACATCAGCCATTGAACGGGCGCTTTCCGGACTTTCGGAACAGGTAGCAGAGCAGGAAAAGGAAACCCCTTTCGGTGTACCTTACCGTCCGCATATCTGGGGTGCAGGCTGGAACATCCAGGAATTCGGGGTAACCCAATACTACCTGAATAAGTTCTATCCCGAACTTTTTAAAGCGGAATATATGTTCAGCGCACTGAATTTTGTTCTGGGGTGCCATCCCGGAGAAAACACTGCTTCGTTTGCCTCAGGTGTGGGTTCCAGGTCAATGACAACAGCCTATGGCTATAACAGGGCCGACTGGTCCTATATCCCCGGTGGTGTGGTTTCAGGAACCGCACTGATCAGACCCGATTTCCCAGAACTGAAAGACTTTCCGTTTCTTTGGCAGCAGGCAGAGTATGTAATGGGGGGAGGGGAGATGAATTACATGTTTCTTGTGCTTGCGGCGGATCATGTGTTATCAAAATAATGTGCAAATGGCCAGGCACCTTCCCAGCCAGGTAGGAAGATACCTATTCGGAGGGAATACACGTTGGTTATCGCTATTATGAAACATTTGGTGTAAAACCATCCTATGAATTCGGTTATGGTTTATCCTTTACTAACTTTGCATACAATAACCTGAAATTAAGCTCTACGAAATTCAACGGTAAAATAATTGTAACAGTGGATGTTAAGAATACAGGCCAGGTGGCTGGAAAGGAAATTGCCCAGCTTTACCTGAGCGCACCTGCCAAAAAGCTTGACAAACCTGCTTTGGAATTAAAGGGATTTGGCAAGACCCGTTTGCTGCAACCCGGAGAAACCCAGTTGATGACCTTTGTGATCGATGCCCGGAGCCTGGCCTCCTTTGAACCTTCAGTGTCATCCTGGATTGCCGAAGCTGGAACGTACTCGGTAAGGATCGGATCATCCTCAAGGGATATCAGGCTGAATGCTTCCTTCACCCTTGCAAAAGAACTAACGGTGAAAAAGGAAACCGTGGCCCTGGTACCCGCACAAAAAATAAATGAATTGAAACCCAACCTGTAATATCATTATGAAACAACCGGTCTTCCTGTTGGCTGTCGTGTTGCTGACTGCCAGTTCTTCGATGATGCAGGGAATGCCATAGCTGATGTATTGTTTGGAGATTATAATCCATCCGGCAAGCTGACTGCTACATTTCCACTCAGTGTGGGACAGATCCCGTTGTATTACAACCATAAAAACACGGGCAGACCAATGGATGCCAATAACAAATTTACTTCCAAATACCTCGACAGCCCGAATGATCCGTTGTATCCTTTCGGATATGGACTGAGTTATACTGCTTTTGACTACAGCGATATCCGGCTTAGTAAAACGCAGCTTAAGGGAAATGAATCCCTGACGGTTACCGTAACAATTACTAACACCGGGAAATTTGCAGGTGAAGAGGTAGTTCAGTTTTACCTAAGGGACCAGGTGGCTTCGGTTTCACGCCCGGTAAAGGAACTGAAGAATTTCAGTAAGGTGATGCTTCAA
>DATEVU010000134.1:0-64836 GCA_035258345.1 Bacteroidales bacterium | reverse complement strand
TTCGTCCAGCTTTACAAAACGGCTGATCAGTTCAAAACCCGGCCTGAGCTCCCCGCCTAAAAAAGCAACAATCCCCGCCCCCATTCCGCCTGCAGCTCCGCCGCCCGGTATTTTTTCCACTTCAATACGGTCAGTATCACGGATCACACGAGCCAGGTGCTTCAGGTTATCTTCCAGCTGGATGACCATCTCCGGCGAAGCGCCTTTCTGGGGACCGAAGATGTGGGCTGCACCATGCGGACCGGTCAGTGGGTTGCTTACGTCACAGGCTGCATAGATTTTGCAGCTTCTCACCCGTGGATCAAGGTTGGCCGAATCGATTTTAAATATCCCCCCCAATCCCCCTCCGCCGGGCGCGATTTCCCAGCCTGTATCATCGGTGAGACTCACTCCCAATGCCTGTGCCATGCCCACCCCGCCATCCACGGTGGCACTGCCTCCGATGCCCAGGATAATCTCGTTACATCCCTGATCCAATGCATACCGGATCAGCTCGCCGGTCCCGTATGTGGATGCCACCATGGGATTTCTCTCTACCGGTTTCAGGAGCGCCAGTCCCGATGCTGACGCCATTTCTATAATCGCTGTTTTGCCGTCACCTGAAACACCGAAAAATGAACTGATGGGCCGCATCAGCGGGTCATGCACACGGGCATTTTCAATCCTGCCCCGGGTAGCTTCAGTAAGGGCTTCCGCGGTTCCTTCCCCGCCGTCGGCCAATGGCAGTATTTTGTATTCCGCCTCCGGAAAAACCTTGCGTATTCCGTTCCGGATATGCACAGCAACACTTCCGGAAGTCAGGCATTCCTTGAATTTATCGGGACAGATCAGGATTTTCATGGTCCGGAAGGTCTTTTGGGAATAAATGAATAAAGTAAAGATAATGATTTGCAAAAATTCCAGCCTTCTATGTTGTTCAGTAAAAGATAAAAAAGCCTAATTTTGGTTTCCGGTTAACTGAAAAGATAATATGATTTATGAAGAATATATACCTGTTTTTCCGGTTTTGAACCATTAAAAATCTGCCTTGTTATTCTTCCACTGTATAAATCTAAAACCATCCTGAATATGAAAACAATACTGATCATCCTGATCGTCCTTGCGGGAGTAATAGCGCTCTTACTGATTATTGCACTGTTTGTAAGAAAAGCATATTCCATTGAACATGAAATTACCATTGGAAAATCCAGACAGGAGGTATTCGATTATATTAAATATTTAAAAAACCAGGATCATTTCAGTGTCTGGGCTACCATGGATCCGGGCATGAAAAAAGAATACCGCGGTACGGACGGTACAGTCGGTTTTGTATCCGCCTGGGACAGTAATAACAAAAATGTAGGAAAAGGTGAACAGGAGATCGTAAAAATAACAGAAGGTGAACGAATAGATTTTATCATCCGGTTTATCAGGCCGTTTGAATCGCAGGCCAGGTCCTACATGACAACGGAATCGGTATCGGCAGATCAGACAGCCGTAAGGTGGGGTTTTGACAGTGAAATGAAATATCCCATGAACCTGATGCTGCTTTTCATGGATATGGAAAAATTGGTTGGGAAAGACCTGTCAACAGGGTTGGCCAACCTGAAAGGCGTGCTTGAAAAGAATCCCTGACCCTCCCCTGTAACAAGAGATCGCGACCTCTTTTATTTCGCCTGCCAGAAGCATCTGACCGGGGAAAAGACCTTACCCTCGGCATTAAGTTTTTTAATGACCTTTTCAACATCTTTTTTGTCAATTTGGGCCAGTTCTGCTACTTGCCCTGTCCTTAACGGCTTGCCGGCTATTTGCATAGCCTGATAAACTTTTTCAGTATTTTCCATGTCGAATTATATTACGATAAAGATAATAATTAATTCAACCCCTCATGCTATTGTACCGTGACAGGCATGAAATATTCACCTGCAGGTGTTGTATCGTGAGTTCTGCCGATGTTTCTTATCTTTGTCCGGTAAACCCCGAATTATGCCTGAGATAGGAAAGATAAATAAATTGAAGGTGATAAAGGAACTTGATTTTGGTGTATACCTCGATGGTGCTGAACTTGGCGGAATATTACTGCCAAAAAGATATGTTCCGCACGAATGCAAAACCGGTGACGATGTAGATGTCTTTCTGTATTTCGATTCCAGTGACCGGATAATAGCAACTACTGAAAAACCGTATGCGACAGTAGGAGATTTTGCCCTTATGCGGGTAAAATCGGTTGATCAGGTTGGCGCATTTCTCGATTGGGGACTGATGAAAGACTTACTGGTACCTTTTCGGCAACAAAAAGTAAACATGGAAGAAGGCAGATCCTATCTTGTTTATGTTTACTATGACCAAATCAGCAACCGTATCGCAGCCTCAGCAAAGCTTGAAAAATTTCTTAACGCTGTTCCTGCGGATTACAAGGTTGGTCAGCAGGTCGATCTGCTTATCTGGAAAGCAACCGATATGGGATACAAAGCAATTATCAATAATTCCCACCAGGGTATTCTGTATTCAAATGAAATATTCCGGACTCTTAATACCGGACAGTGTATTAAAGGATTTGTAAAAAAAGTACGTCCCGATAATAAAATAGATCTCAGCCTGTATGCCGAAGGATATGATAAGGTGGGAGAACATACGGAAAAAATTATCGAATACCTGAAACAACAGGGGGGGTACTCGGATATTTCAGATAAAACTTCACCGGGAACGATTTATTCTCTTTTTTCCATCAGCAAAAAAACATTCAAAAGTGCCTTGGGTGATCTGTATAAAAAGGGACTTATCGTATTGGAGAAGGACCGGATCAGATTATCTGATAACCCTGAAACGGAAATAGGTAAACATTCTTTGGAGCATCCTTAAAATTAATCAAATGGCCAAATTAAATGTCATTATTACCGGCGCTACCGGAATGATAGGTGAAGGCGTTCTGTACCTATGCCTCCATCACAAAGATGTGGAAAATATACTGGTCATTTCGCGGAAGCCAACCGGCTATTCACATCCGAAACTGAAAGAAATTATCCACAGCAACTTCATGGATATTTCATCCCTGAATGCCCAGTTAAAAGGGTACAATGCCTGTTATTTTTGCCTGGGTGTATCCTCTATGGGCCGGAATGAAACCGAATACACAAAGTTGACCCATTCTCTTACGGTAAATTTTGCCAAAACACTGGCACAGCTCAACCATGATATGACATTCTGCTATATTTCCGGTGCGGGAACTGACAGCTCGGAACAGGGCAGAATAATGTGGGCCCGTGTGAAGGGAAAAACTGAAAATGATCTGATGAAGTTACCGTTCAAAAAGGTGTATAATCTCCGGCCTGGCCTGATAGATCCCTTCCTGCCGTTGAAACCAACCCAGACCTATTATAAGACTTACAGGTATACTTCCTGGCTGATATATGCAATAAAAAAGATAGCTCCCAGGTATGTTCTAGGTTTGAAAGAGCTGGCCGGTGCCATGATCAGGGTCTCATTGAACGGGTATGCAAAAAGTATTCTTGAAGTGAGGGATATCAAGTTGCTGGGTAAGGAATAGGCCGGTCAGCCATTCTTGCCGTACCGCGTTTGAAATATTCCCCTGCCATTTCGCTTCCCCCGTCATAACCCCTGACCAATGGATTCAACCGGTTGAAATAATCGTCTGTGGTTTGGGTGTAACCTTGAGGAGCCATAAGTACTATAACCATTACATACAAAATCCGTTTCATCACCTAATTATTTTAACACAATATTATTGGTAACCGAAAGTTACTGATTTATACTATCGGTTGGTGATAAAAACAAAAGAAACCAAACGACTCGAACAGATCATTTAACAGCTCCGCAACAATTATTTATTTCTCCGGAATATTTCGAATTTCTTTACGGGTGAATTCATTAACCTCTAAATTTGTGAATGATGAAAAAGGCATCCAAAACAAAATTCTGGTTATTATACCATGGCGGTCTGCTTGTCTTCAGCCTTATCGTAGCAATGATCATGAAATACAACCAGACTGGCAAAGCTTTAATACCTGAGACCCTGGTGCCTTTCGGAACAATTTTTGTCCTGTCGGCGCTCATCGGTTACCTGGCTGTTTATATGGTAAACCGGTCGGCAAAAATGTCGCACCCGCAAGTAATGAATCGCATAGTTCCGGGACTGCTTATATTTTTCATTTCATCTTTTATTATTGCCAATGTGGTTGTAAGTCTCGGCGTATTTGTCTGGTTTCTGGCCCTTGGAAAGGATTTGCATGGCTTTTCCCCCTGGTTGTTCTACCATGAGTTGAATTATGCCAGCAGGCAAATGCTAATCTGGTTTCTTTTCTTCTCCATTGTCTTTTTTTACATCCTGTGGCGTAAGTCCTATAAAAAAGAACAGTCACTTCAGGAGGAAATGCTTAAATTTCAATACCAAACGCTCAAGTCGCAGATAAATCCGCATTTTCTGTTCAACAGTCTGAATACCCTCTCGGAACTGGTGTATGAGGATGCCGGTAAAGCAGACAATTACATTCAGGCGTTATCCAATATGTACCGGTATATCATTGAAAATGAGGAAAACAGATTGATTTCACTGGCAAAGGAAATCAGTTTTGTCCAACATTATTTTAATCTGCAGCAGGCAAGGGACGAGGACAAAATAGCGCTGAAAATCAACATCCCCAGCATGGAAAAATACCAGATATTGCCAGTATCCATTCAGTTGCTCGTGGAAAATGCCATCAAACACAATTCTTATTCCCGTAATTCTCCGCTAAGCATAAATATTTCATATGATAATGATTACATTGTGGTGAGTAATACGCTGCAAAGAAAGAACATCATGGAGCAAACCACCCGAAAGGGACTAAAAAACCTCCAGGAAAGGGTTCGCCTGATCTTAGGCAATGACCTCATTATTATAGAAGAAAATAATCTTTTTGTTGTAAAGATCCCGATAATTCATTCACAACCATGAAGGTTCTGATCATTGAAGATGAGCGGCCAGCTGCACTGAAACTGGAACGTATGCTCAGGGAAATTGATCCCGGTATTGAAATAGCCGGCCGTCTTGAATCGGTTGAAGACACTACAAACTGGTGGCTAAGCAATTCTCCTCCCGATTTGTTGTTGATGGATATCCAGCTCGAAGACGGTTTATGCTTTGAGATTTTTGAAAACGTTGCGATCAGAACACCGGTGATCTTTATAACTGCCTTTGATGAATACGCCCTGAAAGCTTTCAAGGTAAACAGCATCGATTACCTTTTGAAGCCGGTTGATCCCGGGTCATTGAGAACAGCCATCCAAAAGTTCAAAACATATTTTAGAACGGAGGATTACACGGAAATATTTGAAAACCTGCTCAATCAACTGCAGACCAAGACAAAAGAACGGTTTCTCATCAAAGTGGGAGAACATTATAAATCAATTCAGACAGCGGATATAGCCTGCTTTTTCATACGAGAACGGTACTGTTTTATAGGCACCTTCAGGGGAAAGGAATATGCAGTTGATTTTTCACTGGATACAGCAGAAAAATGGATTGATCCCGAAAGGTTTTACAGGGTCAACAGGAATTTTATTATCAATTATGCGGCAATCAAAGATGTTGTCGCCTATTCATCGAGCCGGTTAAAAATAAAATCCGAAGGTTGGGAAGGTCCTGAGGATATACTGGTAAGCCGTGAACGGGTAGCAGCCTTTAAAGCCTGGATGGACAGGTAATACGTGACATTATGGTTACCTGTTCGATGTTTTATCATTGCCTGAGCAAGGCATATGGTTCTCCCCAGGTTATCATGCAAGATGCGGTTGATTTTCAATAATATCAATGGGTTTATTATTTCCTAAAAATCAAACGATGCCTGTATCCCGTACGATTGATAGGAAGTGCCGGTAAATCCTGCAAAAACCCCAATGCTCCCTACCATGTAGATCTGACTTATGCTGTACCCAATTCCCCGGTAGTTCTGCAGCTGGCCGGTGGTTAAGTAGTTAACATGCAGGTTCTCACACCACAATTTGTTGCTCAGGAACGGAAGATATTTTATCAGCAGATAAGGTGTTGTGAATCTTACATGTGCTTCTGCATAATTTCCGGTAGTGGCATTCCGGTAAAACGGTACCAGGCGGAAGGCATCTCCGGTATTTCCCAAAGCAACTGGCAGATCCTGGTTGTTGAGGTATTTGTCATTCATCAGGTAAATATGGCTGCGGTTTAAAAAGAAGCCACCTTTTATATTCCATGAAAAAGCATGCATCATACCCCATTCCCTGTGCTGCTTTACACCAATTTCCAACAGGTCATAATCAGCAGTGCTGTTTACAATGCCTGGAACTGCCATCCTGTTGCGGACAAATAAAGTAGGATACTTTGAATGCTGGTAGTGCTTTCTCCCGCCCCACACCCGGTAATAATGCTGTGGGGTGAATACTCCCTTTCACCCCTGAAAAAGAATGAATAATCCGAATAGTTGTTCAATGGCTGTGCTGTTTTATATCCCAGGGTAGCCGACAGATTCAGTCCATTTGTCAGATCAATCCGGTTCGAAAGATAAGCATGATTTTGATGATAGAGCTTTAAATAATTTCGCCGGAAAAGTAACGAAACCAGTGAATTCAACGAGGAATTCAATCCCGACTCAGAATTATTATCCGCGGATTCACTGCCAATATGAAAATGAACATTGCCCTCCTTCATGGGTGCATAGTCGTACCTTTGATACCTTGTGCGAAACATGCATGTGTTAATAAAACAAAGGCAATAAATACCAGGTTTTTTGGAAATGTGAATTGCATGCTTAACAGGGTTTATTGATATAGTGACGATCATTTGGAGCTTTTGTTACAGCAAAAAAAAGACCGCCCCTTAGGCGGTCCTGATTCGATGGTATACATCCTCCAGCAATTATAGCTTGTAGGGACTTCTGTATGCATACGCATTCAGCCTGTGGTGGAGGGCCTCCTTGTCATCACCAAAGCTCAGCGTGGCAGGATTCCATTTTACCGGGCGGCCCAGCTCCGTGGCAATATTGCCCAGGCAGCACAGCGTGTTGGTGCTGCAGCCCACTTCAACAGGAGCAATGGGATCCATCCGCAAACGTATTGAATCAACAAAGTTTTGCATATGCGGTGAGCTGATTTCAAAACTCCCGGAACCCCGTGCAGCACTATTTTGCATTTGTTCAAACATTTTCCGGCGCTCTTCGGGCGTCATCTGCTTAGGCCGGTTCCCTGCAAGTTCCTGCGGTACAAGGGCAGGTTTTGAACTTCCCAGGTAACCCCGTGCAACCTCTATCCAACCGTCGGTACCGATGAATTTGATACCCTGTGCACCCGGCATGTCTTCGAGGTATGGCTGCTCAGTCATTATAATACCATTCAGGTATTTAAATGTCATATAGGATTGCCCGTTGTAACCCTTGGGAATAATCTCACATGGTCCTGATCCGTCCATACCAATTGCAGCCTGAGAAATATCAAACATATGAGCACCCCAGTCGGCTGTGAATCCGTTTCCGGTTTCGCGATACCAGCGCCATGCACCCCAGAGCTTTTCTCTTTCCTCCGGTTCCACTGAAATGGGAGGACACAGGTCGGAGTGATAATTTATTTTTGAATCATTGAGTGGCCCCAGCCACAGGTTCCAGTTCAGATTACCGGGAACAGGCATTTCAGGCAGGTCGAGCGGCTTGGGCGGATCTCCTACCTTTGAGTAAATTTTAGTAATATGGCCAATGGCACCGGATTGAACCAGTTCAATGGCTTTCTGGAACTCCTTGCTCGACCGCTGTTGGCTTCCTACCTGCACCACGCGCTTATTGTCACGGGCTACCCTTACCATCCTCAGACCTTCCTGGATAGTAAAAGCCAATGGTTTCTGCACATAAACATCTTTACCTGCCTGGCAGGCGTGAATGGTCATTAGCGCATGCCAGTGATCAGGTGTAGCTACTTCAATTGCATCAATATCCCTGCGTTCCAGCAACTGCTCATAATGTTCATACGAATCGCAACGCGGTGCAACTGATTTTGATTGCTGCCAGGTTTCAATGCGCTTTTTGAAACGCAATTGCTTCATGGAGTCCACATCACAACAGGCGGCTACATGTAATCCGGGAACACCTGCGAAACCCGCAAAATCAGATAATCCCTGTTGCCCCAGTCCGATGAAGCCCATAACCACACGGTCGCTGGGAGCAATGCGTATCCCATTCACCACATAGCTCGGAAGAATGGTAAGACCGGTAAGTCCAAGCGCTGATAGCCCCAGGAATTCCCTGCGGTTTAATCCTTTTTTTGATTTTTCTTTCATATGATTAGTTCTTGACATTGTTTGATTTGACGTACTAAAAATAGAAATTTAAATTAATACTTGTCAGGATTTGTCCAACACACTTGCAAAATTAGACGAAACAGACGATTTTTACTACCAAATGGATACCCATCTTAATCGGCTTGCTTCAGCCAGCAGTCCCTACCTGCAGCAACACGCCGGGAATCCCGTTGACTGGTATGAATGGGGTGAAGAAGCGCTGGACAAAGCGGTAAATGAAAACAAACCCCTCATTATCAGCATTGGGTACGCTGCATGCCACTGGTGCCATGTGATGGCACATGAATCTTTTATGGATGAGGTGGTGGCCGGTTTCATGAACAGGCACTTTATCTGTATCAAGATCGACCGGGAAGAACGACCGGATATTGACCAGATTTATATGGAAGCCGCACAGCATATTTCGGGAGGAGGCGGATGGCCCCTGAATGCCTTTGCCCTCCCCGATGGAAGACCGTTTTATGCCGGTACCTATTTCCCAAAAAATCAATGGCTTGAATTGCTGAAAAGGATTGTCCGGATTTATAATGATCAGTATACGGAACTTGAACATCAGGCAGATTCACTGACAGAAGCCATCCGGAATGATCACTTTATACTGTCCAAAAGCAGGGACCACTACGATTTCAACAAGGATCAATATAAAAAGATCTTTTCGGCCTGGGAGGATTTAATTGATTATCATGCCGGCGGATTTGCTGCTGTTCCCAAATTTCCCCTGCCCGTTGCATGGGAATTCGTGTTACAGTACTATTACCTTACAGGAAATGAGAAAGCACTGGAAAGTATTGGTATTACTCTGCAGGCAATGGCAAATGGAGGGATTTATGATCAGGTAGGGGGTGGATTTGCCAGATATTCAACTGACAAACATTGGAAAGTGCCTCATTTTGAGAAAATGCTGTATGACAATGCCCAATTGGTTAGTCTGTATGCGCATGCCTGGCAGGTAACCCGGAATCCGGCCTATGCCGGCATTGTTGAGCAAACCGTGGCTTTTGTACAACGCGAACTGATGAGCCCGGAAGGAGGATTTTACGCTTCACTGGATGCCGATAGCGAAGGCGGAGAAGGCAGGTTTTATGCCTGGAGCATTAAAGAGCTTGAAGAAATTCTCGGACCATCGGTATCCCGGATAATTTCAGCCTGGTATCAGGCAATTCCGGAGGGAAACTGGGAGGAAGGACAGAATATTCTCCTTGCTCAGCCGTCAAAAGCAGCTTTTGCCAGGCAGCATAACCTGCAACCGGAAAATTTTTCAGAAATGCTGGATAAGGCTAATAATACATTGCTCCTTGCCCGGGAAAAAAGATCACGGCCTGCCCGTGACGAAAAAATAATTACAGCCTGGAATGCCTTGATGATAACAGCTTGCGTGGATGCATTCAAAGCTCTTGGTAAACAATTGTACCTTGAAGCTGCCATTTCAGCCGCAACATTTCTTGAAAACAACATGATACGCGATTTGGGTAACCTGTGGCGGAGCTTTAGAAATGGTAAAGCATCTGTTGCGGGTTTTCTGGATGATTTTGCTTTTTTTGCCGAAGCATGCATCAATTTGTACGAGGTTACATTTGATTTACACTGGCTGGAGCTAAGCGACAGGCTAACTCTTTTTGCAACGGAACATTTTTCCGCCGGCAACGGATCCCTGTTTTTTTATACCTCTGACCTGTCAGACCCGCTTATAGCCCGCAAACGCGAGGTGGCCGACAATGTCATTCCAGCATCCAATTCGGTATTGGCCAGGGTGTTGTTCCGCCTCGGACACTATCATGATAATAGTTCTTATATTGGCCGAGCCTTACAAATGCTCCGGCAGATGGAACAAGAACTGGCCGGCGGGGGGCCCTATTATGCAAACTGGGCTTTATTACTCGGATTAGTCGTGTTTCCCAGTCACGAAGTTGCCATTACCGGCGAAAAGGCTACCGCTAAAAGCCTTGAACTTCAAAAGAATTATCTTCCCACTGCCATGTTTCTCGGGGGCAAAGCAGAAAACCTTCCCCTGCTCGCAAATAAACTGGTGAGAAACAAAACGTTGATTTATGTGTGCATTGATAAGACCTGCAGTCGGCCTGTTGAAGAGGTTGATGAAGCACTCACCCTGCTAACTTTACCTAAATAATGACCATGTACCTGAAATCCGGTGAAATTGAACTCCGTGCTTTACGGGAATCTGATGCCCCCAGGCTGACCGGGGTGTATGAATATAATACTGCTTCGCAAAGAGTTTTGGAAAAATGTGGCTATGTGAAAGTATGAAATACAAACTGTTAATTCTGGCGCTGGCGATATCCGCATCGCAAATTAAGCCAATACATTGTCAGGGCTATTTGAAAGCCGATGGTAAACGCATTGTTGAAGCAAACGGGGAAGAGATCATTCTCCGGGGAATGGGACTTGGCGGCTGGATGCTGCAGGAAGGTTATATGCTGCAAATCAACAACCAGGGTATGCAACATGTGATAAGGGCGCGGATAACCGAACTGATAGGCCCGGAAAACTGTGACAGGTTCTACGATCTGTGGCTTCAGAACCACATGACACGGGCGGATGTTGATTCCATGGCCAGATGGGGATTTAACAGCATACGCCTGCCCATGCATTATAACCTGTTCACCCTGCCCATTGAAGATGAACCGGCTAAAGGCAGGAATACCTGGCTTGCGAAGGGCTTTGCACTTACCGACAGCCTGCTGGAATGGTGCAGGGCCAATAACCTCTACCTGATCCTTGACCTCCATGCAGCTCCGGGAGGACAAGGGAAAGATGCCAACATTTCGGATTATGACGAAACCGGGGAAAATTCAAACAAGTGGTTTACCGATTGCATCTCCCTGCTGGAGAAAAACAATATCGGATGGGCCTGGTGGCCACTAAAGAAAATCAATTCAGCGGTATGCCCGTTGATGATCGTTGCACCCAAAGAATATTACCAACTGGTGAATTACTGGAACAAAAACACCGAAAAGCCTTCCCGTGAGCTGGCTATTGAGGTATTGTTTACTATTGTCGAAAATATGAAGACACAGCAATGCCGTTTCAATAAAGATGTCATCGATGCGATGTTCCGGCAAAGGGAGGACTTATCCACCCTGCCCTACATGATAAACAGGATTCCGGGAAGGATCTATGCGGCTGACTTTGACATGGGGTATACTGGGCATGCCTATTTCGATACCGAGAATGAAAATACGGGAGAATCCGGAAAAAAGGCCGGGAACAAAGGCCGTTATTACCGGAATGATGGTGTTGATATTGGGATTTGCAGGGATTCATCCGGTTTCACAAACGGGTATAATGTTATGTCGGTTGACGATGCCGAATGGCTTCAGTTTACGGTCACAGCCGGAAGCGATGGTGCCTATGTCCTATCAGCCCGCGTGGCAAATAACAACAGCCCGGAGGGTATACGATTATCCTGGAATATGAATTCTTCATCAGAACCAATACTTATCCCCATAACCGGAGGCGATCAGCAATGGAAAACCATATCGCTGGGAGAGGTAAACCTTGCAAAAGGAAATAATACCCTAAGGCTGATTGTGGAAAAGGGAGGATTTAATCTGAATTTTATTGAATTTAAGAGACTTTAGCCATGTTCATTATAATGTAACCCGATAAATCAGATCCGAAATGACAATTGGTTTTAAACATAAACCAGGGGAGGAGGAAGGCCAGGTCGCACCCGTATATTCCTCAGCGTACGGCAATGTCATGGAATTTCTGTTGGTGTTCGTTCCGCGACAGGGTTACATTGTCATCCCGGTTATAATTGATCTGAATATCATCGTTTTTGGATTGATGATAATATCAGGAGTGAATGCATTATTACCGGATAGCGAAAACCTGTTGGCGTGGGGCGCAAATTTCCGCGGGATTACACTCGAAGGGGAATGGTGGCGGTTGATAACCAGCTGTTTCCTGCATATCGGGATTTTCCACCTGTTAATGAACATGTATGCTCTTTATTATATCGGGTTGTTACTGGAACCTTACCTGGGAACAGGAAGAATTATTGCCGCCTACCTGCTTACCGGAATAACGGCCAGCATGACCAGTCTGTGGTGGAATGATCATACGATCAGTGCCGGAGCCTCCGGCGCTATCTTCGGAATGTATGGCGTTTTTCTTTCCATGCTTACTTCTGATCTGGTTGAAAAGTCAGACAGAAAATCATTGTTTACCAGTATTGCTGTGTTTGTTGGTTACAATATTCTTTACGGCATGAAGGGAGGGATTGACAATGCTGCCCATATCGGCGGGTTACTGTGTGGTGTGGCCATTGGATTTGCCTATTTCCCAAGCCTGAGAAAGCACAAGGCACCCTGGTTAAAGTACCTGACCATTGCATTGCTCACCCTGGTAACTATTTCAGCTTCAGCGATCGTTTACAGGCAATTGCCCAACGATATCGGGAAATACGATGCCCTTATGAAAGAATTTACTGCGCTGGAAGAAAAGGCACTCGGGTTATACAATATGCCCAAAGACACGCCGAAGGAACAGTTGCTATCGGCGATAACCGAAAATGGTCTGCCAGGCTGGAAAGAAAGTATCAGGATTGTCAGTGCGGCTGACAAGCTTGACCTGCCTGATGACCTGCATGAAAGGAATAAAAAGATCCTGTGGTATTGCGACCTGAGAATAAAAAGCTATGAGCTCATTTACAAATCAATTAACGAGGAGACAGAACAATACACCCATGCAATTGGTTATTACGACAGGCAAATTGAGGCTGTTATTGCGGAATTGAATGGCAAGGAAGGTTATTGAAGTACTTCATTTATGCAATTATGAAAAACAACATCTGTTACCTGTGCATTTTTTTCCTGGCATTGCTTGCACTATCCTGTGAAAAGCAGCAGGAAAAGACACCTGATACCTTAAATCTTTCCGGGTTCAAAAGCGGAAATACATCCGAACTCGTAAACGTCAGATTAAAATCAGGTAAGATTACTTCCAGCCCGGTTGAATGCTATTTGCTCGGATCCACCCTTTTCGATCCTACCACAGGGGGATATGGCTATGTAGACTGTCATGGCAAGTTTTACCTGATTGACCCGCTCACCGGTGACACGTTGAAAGCTATTGCCGTTCCTGAATTTTTATCCCAGGCCGTCATCGATACGGTTGAAAATATGCTGATCGGGAAGTGCTATGAAGCAGGATCCAACTATGTGTATAAAATTAACCTGGAGACCGGAGAAATTGCAGCCCGGAACGAGGTTGACCTGGGCACCGGGACCCTGGCCTGTACCTTTTTTTATAAAACACCGGAAAAAGAATATATACTGATGCGTGCCGACAGCACCCTGGTATTCATTAATCCTGATACCGGTGTAATTGTGGATTCGGCGAAAGCATTTGCAGCTCCTGCCAACGGTTATTATGACGCAGCGAATGACCGATTGATTGGTGTAACCTACGATGTCGTTACAGACAGGAATTACCTGGTAACACTGGATGCAACTACAGGTGAACTGGTTTACCAGGTACAGATACAGGAACGTAATGATTATTTTGCCTGCATGTCGGGTTACGATGCGGAAACCAGTTGCTATATCCTCCTGAATCCGGATAATGTGGTCCTTTTTATTGACATTGAGACAGGTGAAACCAAAGATTCCTATGATATCGGATTTCGTGTGGAGGAGTTTAAGTTTTGGAGGGAGAGGGATAGTGAATAGTGAATAGTGAACGGTGAACAGTGAATAGTGAAGAATTGCATTTTTTGTCATTATTCACTATACTTACAGTCCTGTTACCTTTTCACTTTTAGTTTTCACTTTTAATTTTTCACTACCCTAACCCTTTAACCATGAGAAAACTTTTATCATTTGCCCTGGCCATGATAATTCCCGCATTGCTGACGGGCCAAACCGGCAAGGTTCTGGATAACCTGTTCATGACCAGCAAGATCCTCAAAATGGAACGCAAATATGCCATTTATCTTCCTCCCGACTATGAAACCTCGCTACGGAGCTATCCCGTGCTTTACCTGCTGCATGGCAGCGGTGATGACCAGACCGGCTGGGTACAGTTCGGAGAGGTACTTCACATTGCCGATGAAGCTATTAAGCATGGGAAGGCCACACCCATGATCATCGTTATGCCCGATGCCAATACCGGTCAGCGTGGCTATTTTAATGATATTAAAGGAGAATGGCGGTATGAGGATTTTTTCTTTGAGGAGTTTGTCCCCTTTGTTGAAAAACAATACCGGATAAAAGGCGAAAAACGGTACCGGGCCATTTCAGGTTTGTCGATGGGTGGTGGCGGCACATTCATGTATGCGCTTCGTCATCCTGAAATGTTCTCTTCAGCTTGTCCGCTTAGTGCATACACCGGCGCACTTTCTCTGCAACAGGTAAAAAGCCGTTTTGAACAGAGTGGAATGAATGATGTGACCGAAGCGGAAATAGAAACCTACTACAGACGGCACAGCGTAATTCCCCTGCTCGACAGCTTACAGGATGACCAGAAAACAGCAGTCAGGTGGTTCATTGATTGTGGGGATGACGACTTTTTATACGAAGGAAATTCACTGGTGCACATTGCCATGCGTAAAAAAGAGATCCCCCATGAGTTCCGTATCCGTAATGGGGGGCATACCTGGACTTACTGGCGGGAATCCCTGCCCGACGTACTTTCATTTATTTCCGATGCATTTCATCAGTTTTAATAGTCCTTCATTGGCATGAAAAACCTGCTTTTATGCAGAAAGTAAAGTACAGGATGATACCATTTATCTGGTAGTATAAGCATCTCTTGTATTATTTCGTGAAAGTGATGAATTTAAGCGGTTTTTATCCTTTGCCGGGTGCAAAATCGCCAAAAACTTTATTAAATTTGTATAAACCATAAAATCTGAACCATGGTAAAAGAGAAAGCGCCAACAAAAGATAAGGAAAAAAAGGTTGCCAAAATGTCCCTGAAAGAAAAACGGGCAGCAAAAAAGGAAAAACAGCAGAATAAAAGGTAACGGGTATTAAAGCAGCCATCTGACCTGGTACGGTTCAAAGGATATTTCTTCCGGTGATGAAAAGCATCTGCCGGATGTAATTAAATCGTTGCCAGCCGTGTAACCGGTTAACTGATCGGTTCTCAATATTGCTTTTCCCGAAGACATATTTGATATACAGAATATTTCATTCCCTGACTTGGGATCATACCGTTTAAAGGCAAAAAACGGATCACCCGGCCTGAGAATTTCCTGCAGACTGTCGGGATGAAAAGCCATGAACTGTTTCCGGATAAGGATCAGTTTTCCTAATGCTTCAAAAACACGCTTGTGAGGGGTATCTTCGGACAACAACCCGTTGATCTCTGTCTCATTCCAACGTCGCCGGTTAATGCTCCTGGAAATGCCGGTTACAGCAAAACCTTCGTGATAATTGGACGTACCCAGCAAGCTGAGAATGTAAAAGGCCGGTATACCCTTCATGGCCATCATGGTAGCCTGGGAGCACATAAACCTTTGCTCCTGCAGGCCGTCAATCCCCGATCTTGTTCCTTTCATGGCATCCAGGTAGGTAATATTGATCTCATACGGGCTGTCTGATCCGTCCGGGTTACGTTTCTGGCTGATCCTGCCGCCTAAGCCGGTCATTCCGGCAAGGAGTGATCTCAGTTCGGCATCCGGCAGGATTCCTTCGAGTGGACGAACACCGATACCATCGTGTGACGCTGTATAGTTCAGGAAAGTCTGTTCCTTTCCGGTCCCTGGTATTTCCGATGCCCAGTTGGTCAGATAGGTTGACGTGCCTGAAAATAACGCGTGCAGCAGCAATGGAGGAAGACTGAATTGATATACCATATGCGCTTCATCACCATTTCCGAAATAACTCCAGTTTTCTTTATTGGGAACATTTGTCTCGGTAAGTACAATTACACCGGGTCTTATAAAAGTGGCAATATCGCGAAGCAATTTAACAATCTCATGTGTCTCGGGGAGGTGAAGACAGGTTGTGTTTTTTTCTTTCCACAGGAAAGCGATGGCATCAAGCCTGATAATCCTGGCGCCCCGTGCGATATAATCACACAGTACAGCGATCATTTCCAGCAAAACCTCAGGATTCGAGAAATTCAGATCAACCTGATCCGCACTGAAAGTGGTCCAGATGGATCTCTTCCCGTTTTTTGTCACAAAATCAGTAAACAAGGGTGTGCTTCTGGGTCTTGTAACCTTACTGTAATCGGCCATAGGGTCTGCTTCAATAAAATAATGGCTCCAGGGCATCTTACCCGATAGAAATCCCCTGAACCAGGAATGGCTGGCTGAAACATGGTTGATCACCAGGTCAAAAATCAGGCTGAATTTCTTTCCGATTTCGGTAACATCTTCCCAGGTGCCGAGCTCCGGGTTAACCGCAGAGAAATCGCTCACAGCAAATCCGTCATCGGATGTGCAGGGGAAAAAAGGCAAAATGTGAACACAGGAGATAATATCATTGAGTTTCGCGGACAGGAAACGGTGCAGAGTTTTCAAAGGTCTTTCCCCTGGCAATAAAAACGAGTTCCCGTAGGTGATCAGTACAACATCCTTTTCATCCCATGGCGAAACAGCCGGGTAATGCCTGCCTGTTATTCCCAGTATCCGGTTAACCGTACTTTCACTGAAATCCGATTTATAAATGACCTGCAAATGCCGGGCAATCCTACCCGGAAAGTCATCGTACCCAATATCGCCTGAATTCTTCTGCATGCGCTGCATACTCCGCGGTTAATATCATTATAGACCCCTGGTGAAAATATTATTGATCAATGGTGCAAGCGATTCGGCTATGATACGGTGTGCCAGCATTTCCGACAGAATGCTCAGATTATGTCTCACCAGTTTGTTCCGATAGCGGATATCAGCAGCCAGCCTAAAGGTTGTATCGATCAGGGAAGGGTCGAGGATATTGTCCTCGGTAAAAGGCAGATCAAATCCAAGGGGCTCCAGATCGGTTTTATATACACTGTATTTATTAATAATTGCCGGTAACCCGGCAGCCAGTATCTCCAGCAGATTATTTCCAAACCCTTCAACCTCACTGAAATATGTGCCGATCCCACCGTGAGCTGCTATAATGGAAGGTATCTCAAAAAAATTGTAGTATTTCTTATCCACAATGATATCACGATGAGAAAGGATATGGTTTTCACCAAATATCATAAATACCGGGGCAGAAGGTGCAGCTTCTTTTTTCATATGGAAATACTCCGCCAGAAATTCCTTGTATTTTGCCTGTTCATCACCGGAGTGTCCGCTTATCAGCAAGGCGATGCACTTATTAAGTTTTTCCTGCTGAAATTTACCGAGCAACTCAAAAGCCAGGTCTATGGCGAGTTCAATTTTCTTCCGGGGTACAATTCGGGTATGCTGCAACAAGATCACGGTATCATCCACGGTATAGCCCCTGGATTCAACCATTTCTGCAAGGCCGATATCCTTGAAAAACGACTGATTGTAACTGTCTTGCCTGGGATAGATCAGGGAATTTCCATTCCAGTCTCGCTCCTTCCAATCCCAGGTTATATCATGGGTATTGGGGATGATCACAGTACGATCACGGAAATATTCATCCAGCCTTTCTACCCCGTAATGCTCAAATACCCGTTTTGCCAGTTCCGGTTGGGAGGAATTTATGAAGACAATTCCGTCGACATTAATTCCGGGCAGGTACTTCAGGTATTTCTGAATGATCACGTTGGGATGTGAAAACTGCTCCCGTTCAAAATAAGAATCATGCCACCATACCAGCACTTTCGGCCATATAATACGTTGCCGGCGTAATTCTTCGATATAATATCCAAGGCCTACAGCCGTGATGAAATTGTAAGGATGTGAAATATTGTGTGCGAAAATAATATCAATGTTGTTGCGTTTAACAAAATCGGCGATGATTTCTTTCGCCACCAGCGCGCTTTCATGGATAAGCTTGTCCAATGACTCATCTGCGGGTTCATTGAACTTCCGGATTATGGTTTTATGGGCTTCGTTCTTATGCCAGAAAATTTCGTGGGTTTCAGCATTGAACCGGGGTGATGAATGAGCGCCCAGAAAATAGATATTGCCCAGCGGTATTCCAAAATCCTTGACCATGGCATTCACCGATTGGTCGATCACGATAGAAACACCATCGTTTTTGCCAATCAGCGAATGTATTATACCGTAATTGAGGTGTGATATATCCATTATTCCATAATGTTAAGGAGTTGTCGCAGATCGGTAATGATATAATCCGGCACGATCTTTTTCAATTCGGGTTTGTCCTGTCTTAACCTCAGCGATTTTGCGTCCCCTGCAAACAAGGCAGTTTTAAATCCTGCCAGGCGGGCCGGATAAACATCCCGGAACATATCATTGCCAACGAACAATACCTCGTCGGGATAAATACCGAATTTTTGTATACATATTTTTTTTGGCAGATCAAAAAGCATGGAATCCGGCTTTGATCGCATGTGCTTATATGAAAACACGGTCAGATCAGGATCAAAAGGAACCACAACATCGGATTCTTCAATGTTGTCATGCATAAAAAAGTTCAGGATAACCGGGGTATAAAACTGTGCATTGGAAATGATGCCCAGCGGATACCCGTTACCGGCAAGGTGGTTTATAACCTCCTTCATTCCCGGCATTGGATATATCCTGTTGCTCAGCACTTCAAAAACAAAAACAAAGCAGCTGATGCAAGGCGGACCGTTTAGATATACCCTGTTTCGTTGCTGATTGCCAGCCAGTATCTCACCCCATACCTTCAGGATATCCACTTCGGGATAAGGCAGATCCTCGGTTTTCCGGATATTGTGAAAATTTCTTATCGCCTGTTTGAATTCCTCCAGAATTTCAGAGAGCACCTGCCTGGGATCATGGTTGTAATCAACAAGCCTGATACCCGCGGCATCAAAGGCGCTCTTCAGGTTCTCAGTCGAGATCACCGACTCATCGATGTCTCCCGATGCCGAGATCAGCAAGGTTCCGTAAACGTCAAAAAATACTGCCCTAATGAGAGTATCCTTCTTTACAAAGGGTTTCAGCAAGGTGGGAAGCGGTTTCATTTCCGGAACATCAGCCAGAAATTGCTTTATATATTGCAAATAATTTTTCTCCATATTTCTTTACCGTAAATTTTTTTTCAATGATACCCCTGTTTTTGTTAATGATTTCTGGGGAGACCGGTGCAAGCAGGGAGTTCAGGAACGGATTATCCGACAGCAGCCTGTTGCATTCGACCGGATTTTCTTTTACGGCGGCTATTTGCTTTTCCTGCTCTTCAGGTGTAAGATCCTTGAAATCAGTAAATCCTGAATGTGTTTTTATCCAAATTGCGCTGTAAAGTCCCGGAAAAACAAGACCAAACTGTTTCAGGTCTTCTGTAATGCACTCCAGGTTCCTTCCGATCACGGGGGTACCTGTGATCCAGGGTTCGAGGTAAGTCATGCCAAAACCTTCGCGGTAACTTGTGGTAATGCAAAAATCAGATACACGGATCAGCATTTCATGATTAACGGCTTCTCCGGCTTCATATTTCACATCAAGTCCGATTAATTTACTAAAGTACTTCCACCTTGCATACCCGGGCAATTCAGCGGGATTTTTAGGTGGTTGTGTAAGAATAAAACTGGCTTGCTTTTCAAAAACAGCTGCCAGCAGCAAAAATTCCCCGATATTCTTACGCCTGATAGCCCTTACCGGATAGGTGCAGATTTTTTTTGATGCATCCAGTTCAAGTGCTCTGGTTATATCATACCTGTCCTTTTCGTACTTGCCATTCCCGGTCATTTTATGCATTACAACAGGATTTGGCAGCAGGTGAATCCGCTCTGCAGGAACACCGTGCTGCAATATCCGTTTATGATCACAGCTGTTCAGGGTAATAAAATGATACCGGGGGAGGTTGGGGTACAATAGTGTTTCCAGGCGTATTCCAAACGATCCGGCAATAACCTTTTCCAGGAAAGCAAAATTTTCCGGACGGTCCTCGGGAAAATCATGGCAATGGTTGACGATCCCATACCCTTCCCCAGCGAGTTGAAATACGGCAGCCGAAAATGCAGGATTCTTCCCCAGGTTTGCGTTATGACAGTGAAGGATCGTATCCGGTGAGAGGTGCCCTTTAATATAGGAAACAATTATCCGCCTTTCCTCATGCTGGTTGATATGTTGACTTTCAGGAAACTGATAATACAAGGAAGTATGCACCCCGGCAGACACTCCGGAAATACCAGGGGTGGCTCCTTCATGTCCGCTGAGTATCGTGATTTCCATATCACCGGCAACAGTTTCCAAACCTTTGACCTGGGATTCGACGATACGTGTAACACCTCCCGGATTCAAATGATAATGTAATATGATCACCTTCATATAAAGTCTGAAAATTCATGTTTAAACTATTTCATTTTTAGTTTATTTGCAACAAAATATCCTAAAATTATAGTTGACTAAATGCAGGTATATTCATACCTTTACAGGTAACAAATATCACCCTGCAATAGATCACAAAAAAATACGTTTCCTTATTGATATGAACCTTTATTCTAATTGACTGTTCTTCTTATAAAACATACCTTATGAAAACCAATTCCACATACAACCTGAGCATCATCAGAATCGCAAGTATGCTCTTTTTGTCGTTGGTTTTAATATTTCCTGCAAAAGCCGTGCCTCCTCGCGATTCATTTAGTGCCGGTACTATCAAGCTAAATCCCGAATGCAAATTGAAACGCATGTCATCGGGAGAAGTGATCGTATTTGCCAGGAACACGGAAGGACAGGATATAAGGCATGAATTTACCGATTTTTATGCTGATCTTCTGATGGCTGCGTATCGCAAACAGCGTATGGAGTTTATCCTGGATACATTTTCCAGAAAGTATTATCTGTCAGAAGATGATTGCCGCCGTGAACTAAAGCATGCCCTGAACGTACTCGTGGAATGGAATATCGTGCTTCGCGACAACAAAATTGCGGTGAGATAATGGATTGATCCTTACCGTCAGGAAGAACCATCATCAATTGTAATCATCAGGCTAAAACGGGCATAGAGATCATCTATTGGCAGGAATTGATATTCCATCCGTTTACCCGAAATTTTTGCCATCTCAATCAGTCCCAGCCCGGCACCTCCATATTCTGTGAATTGTCCGTTGGTAATTGTTTCCTTGTAGAAATTTTTTAAATCCTGCTGATTCATCGTGTTCAGATGGTTCAGTTTTTTTTCCAGGGGGGAAATATTTTGCTTCTGCATGGGGTTTGATGAAGAAATAATATACCTGTTCATGTCTTTCCGGATGGAGAAATCCGGAAAAAAAGTCTTTCCGGTTTCCGCAGTAACGGCCGGACATTCACTGTATTTCATGATGTTTTCAAGCGACTCGATCATAACAAGCAGTAATTTTTTATAAGTTCCAGTCTGAACACCCAGTGTATGAACCTGATTTTTAAATAAATGAATTAATTCACCAATGGTCTCATATTGAATGGTGCCACTAAAATCAATAATCTTTTTATTTTCCAAAACTGGTTGGGATTTAATCATATATTCAATCTGGTCCGGTTTACAGCTGTTATCCCGGCCAAATAATAGAACGTATTATCAATGCAGATGGTTACAAATCAGGAAACTTTCTTTGCACTTATATACAGGCTATGGAATTGCCTGTGTTGATCCATTGCCGGAATATCCCTCATCTTCGGGCAGGTCGGGTTTCAGGGAGGCTTCAACCGCAAGCCTGTCACACCGCTCATTTTCAGGTATATCAGCATGACCTTTGATCCAAACAAACCTTACCTGGTGCTTCCTGTAAATGGCAAGAAAACGCCTCCAAAGGTCCGGGTTTTTTTTACCTGCAAACTTTTTTTTCTCCCAGGCAAACACCCATCGTTTCTCAACAGAATCAGCCACATACTTCGAATCGGTGTACACTGTGACTTCGCAGTTCCCGGCTTTCAATGCCTCCAGTCCGGTAATGACCGCCAGGAGTTCCATGCGGTTGTTTGTGGTGTGACGGTATCCCTGCGAAATCTCCTTCCGGTGGCGTCCTGAGATCAGCACAACCCCAAATCCGCCGGGACCAGGATTACCACTGGCGGCTCCATCGGTATATAAAATGATCTTATGGTGCATTTGGCAACTTGATTCCGGTATTGGATAAAAACAACCGGATGGCTATGGCAAGCAGAATTATGCCAAAAACTTTCGTAAGAATAAGAATTCCGGTGGGGCCGAGAATCCTTTCCACTATTTTGGTGGCTCGTAACACAAAGTAAACCAGGATCATATTCAAACTCAGGGCAATAAAAATCGTCCACATATCATATGCGGCTTTCAGTGAAATAATGGTTGTCATACTGCCGGCGCCGGCAATAAGCGGGAATGCCAGCGGAAAAATGGAAGTGTGTTTTATCGATTCAAATTTGAAGAATTCTATTCCAAGCACCATTTCCAATCCCAGGAACAACAGTACAAATGATCCTGCAATAGCAAAAGAATTGATATCAACTCCGAATAATTTAAGAAATGGTTCTCCGATGAACAGGAAAAGAACCAGAATAAAATAGGCAACCAATGTTGCTTTCCCGGCTTCAATATCACCGGATTTCCTTTTTAGTTCCAGAATATAGGGAATGGCACCTGTAATATCGATCACGGCAAACAGCACCATAAACACGGAAATGATATCGAGGATTCTGACCTGCATAATTCAACCGATTAAAAAAAAAGTTAATAATAATTTACCTGACGATCTTCATTTCATTGATCAGATGACTGGCACCGGCAAATTTATCCATAATAAACAGGATATAACGGATGTCGACACAAATGCACCGCTGCACGGCAGGTTCAAAAACCACATCACCGCTCATGGCTTCCCAGTTACCGTCAAATGCAAGTCCCAGCAGGTTCCCCTCACTATCAATAACCGGGCTGCCTGAATTTCCCCCTGTTATATCATTGGTGGTGATAAAGCAGGTAGGCATTTTTCCATCTGAACCATATTGTCCGTAATCCCTGGTCGCATAAAGTTCCTTTAGTTTTTCCGGTACCACAAATTCCCGGTTGTCAGGATCTTCCTTTTCCATCACGCCGTCCAGCGTTGTAAAATAGTCATAATGAACCGCATCCAGCGGACAATAATCCTTTACCGTACCATAGCTCAACCGCATGGTTGAATTGGCATCGGGATAAAACACCTTATCGCTGTCCATTTCCATCAGACCCGCCACATACAGCCTGTGCCCCTTTTCATATTGTTCATCAAAGGAGGTAAGTCCCAGGTAGGCGATCCTGTATATATCCAGTGATGAGCGGGCGGCGGAAAATGCCGGATCTTTTTCCAGTATCCTGGATGCGGGTTGCCTCAGGAAGTTTTCCATTTTTTCGCGATTGGCAAAAATAGATTTATCGAACATATCCTGTGCATACCTCTCAAAATCACCATTATACCTGGACCTTACGGTTTCAAAAAAAGCCGGATGGAACTCAGCCGGCACATTTTCACTGAAAAGTCGCATAACAGCAGGTACAACTTTGCGATCGGTGGAAACGCTGTATTCGCTGTAGAAAGCCTCCCAGTTATTCCGGAGCAGTGTGGTCAGAGAATCCGTGAGATCACGGTTTCCGGGTTCCCTGAGCAAGGTAACATACAGGTAGGTTGCCTTGTTTGCAAAAGCTGTTATCTCTGATGCTGAAAAAAAAGTTTCATAGGCATATTGCAACATATGTTGAAATTCCTCACGTCCCTGCACCGATTTCTTTATCATGTCGAGCGCATCACCGTATTTTTGCTTTCGCTGTTCATCTCCGTTTACCCAGTTGGTAAATTCCATCTCCTGATCTTCTTTTTGTCTGAGTATATTCAGTCTTTTCAGCCCCTGGTTCTGACCTATGGAATATTTCCAGTAGTTGGAGGAAATAGAATACTTTGAAGCATACTGAATGTTAATTTTCTCATTCTCAGCCATGTCTTCGAGCAAAATATCCTGACGCAAACCACGAATCTTTATCCTGTTGGGATTGGTGATGTTAAGCATTTCATAAATTTCCCAGGAGGTAAGATACCGGTCGGTAGATCCGGGATATCCCATGATCATAGTGAAATCGTCGTTTTGTACACCCTTGAGTGAAACCGGAAGAACGTGCTTCGGTTTAAGCGGAATATTGCCGGAGGAGAATGCTGCCGGTTTCCCATCCTTGTTGCTGTAAACCCTGAATACACTGAAATCGCCCGTATGTCTCGGCCACATCCAGTTATCGGTATCATGCCCGAATTTTCCAATGGAAGTCGGAGGAGCCCCTACCAGCCTGATATCATTGAATATCTCGTATACGAACAAATAGAAATTATTGCCGCCGAAAAATGACTCAACCACGGCCTCGTAATGGGTGCCTGCAGAGGCATCCCTGCAGATTGAGGTGGTGATCTCGGCAATTTTCTGGATCCTGTTGCTTTCTGACATGGTATCTTGTAATCCCGACAGCACCGTGTCGGTAACATCCTCAATTCGTATCAGGAACGTCACCGTCATGCCGGGATTGGTTAATTCTTCACCATGATTCCCGGCCCAGAATCCGTCCCTGAGGTAATTTTGCTCCACGGTACTGTGGTTTTGAATAGCATCGTAACCACAATGATGATTGGTCAGCAAGAGTCCTTCTTCCGAAACGATCTCACCGGTACAGCCTGCGTCGAACATCACTATGGCATCTTTCAGGCTGCTGTGGTTTATGCTGTAAATATCCTCCGCACTTAATTTCAGGCCAAGCGCATGCATGGTGTCGATATTTAGCTTCTCGATCAAAGGAAGCAGCCACATTCCCTCATCTGCTTTCAGATTTGTGCCCCACGTCACCAGGCTGATCAGGAAAAAGAATAAAAATCGTTTCATGTTATAAAAAATGGATTAATAAAAATCTGTGCAAAAATCAAAAAATTAATTCAGGCTGGTTACCAAAAAGCGAAAAACTTTTCCGATGATAGGGAGAAATACCGAATTTCCTGATTGCCTGGCGATGAACTGAAGTCGGATATCCCTTATTCCGGTCCCAACCGTAATGCGCATACTGGCTGTGGAGCGATACCATGAATTCATCGCGCCAGGTTTTAGCCAGAACCGAAGCGGCTGCAATTGAAGCATATAACCCGTCACCCCTTACAATGCAACGGTACGGTACCAAATGATACGGATAAAACCTGTTTCCGTCCACCAGGATATGTTCAGGCCTGATTTTCAGTTTATCAAGTGCCAGGTGCATACTAAGCAGCGAAGCACGTAGAATGTTCAGCTCATCTATTTTTTCATTGTCAAGCCAGGCAACTGACCATGCAAGGGCCTCTTTTTCGATTATTACGCGCATTTTTGACCGTGTTTCCGGTGAAAGCTTCTTGGAATCATTGAGAACCGGGTTTTTATAACCGGGAGGCAGTATTACGGCCGCTGCAAAAACAGGTCCGGCAAGACAGCCACGACCGGCCTCATCACACCCTGCTTCATGAACACCTGAAATTAAATGACTCTTTAGCATGACATGGTTCATGTTTCGGTTTGTTACAGAAAGGCTTATGAAACACATTAAAAAAGAATGGTGCCTGTACCCAAAACTTTATACATTTGTAAAGAAACCAATTTTCAACAGTATTGAAAAGGAAATTCGTCACGAATCTGGCCCTTCTTCTTTTTCTGAATTTGCTTATCAAACCTGTATATGCATTTGGCATCGATGTTGGTGTACAGAATGCGGTTGGTGCTACAAGCTATGGCAGTTATTATATCCTGCTGAACTTTTCCCTGATTTTTCAAATATTGCTTGACCTGGGGATTGAAAACTTCAGTCGCCGGGAGATTGCACGGCATAGTCACCTGCTTACCAAGTATTTTTCGAACATATTGCCATTGAAAATTTTACTGGGCGCATGCTATCTTATTTTCTGCTCACTGGTGGGTTATTTTCTGGGATGGCAGTTACAAGAGTTCAAGCTTTTGCTGGTACTGTTATTTAACCAATTCCTGGCAAGCTTCATACTATATTTCAGGGCTAACCTGGGTGGCTTGCATCTGTTCGCTGCCGACAGCATTATTTCGGTCATCGACCGTTTCATCGTAATTTTAATTTGTGGTTTTCTTTTACTCGACCCGCTGATCCGGAGTACATTCCGGATCGAATGGCTGGTTTATGCCCAAACAGTAGCTTACCTTATCGTGGCCGTTATTTCCTTCAGTATCCTGCTTGCGAAAGCAGGCGCCGTAAGGTTCAGGTTTAACCTGAAATATTACCTTTCCTTTTTGCGTCGCAGCCTTCCTTATGCACTGCTTATCCTGCTTATGGCAACCTACCTGCGGATCGATACGGTTTTACTTGGTAAGCTGCTGGAAAACGGAAAAGAACAGGCCGGTATTTATGCCCAGAGTTTCCGGATCATAGAGATCCTGTCAAACTATGGTTATCTTTTTACACTAATATTGTTGCCTGTTTTCTCCCGGATGATCAAACTGGGTGAATCAGTTGAACAGCTCACCCGCCTGTCGTTCACATTGCTATTTGTACCGGCAGTAATAATTGCTTTCGGATGCCTGACTTACCGAAATGAAATCATCGGTGTTCTTTATAACGAACATGTGCAGCAATCCTCCAGGGTTTTTGGAATTCAAATTTTCAGTTTTCTGGGCATGTGCACGACATATATTTTTGGGACGTTGCTGACTGCCAACGGGAGCCTCCGACAGCTTAACACAATGGCAGCAATTGCCGTTGTCATTAATATTTCACTGAACGTAATGCTGATCCGGGAATTCGGGGTTTTCGGCGCTGCCATTGCCAATATGGCAACACAACTTTTCACATCTGTATACCAGGTTGTTCTCGCAGGCAGGATCTTTAAGTTCAAACCCGATTATAACCTTATGTTCAGAATTATTGTATTTGCGGTGGTAATCGCTGTCAGCTGTTTTATTTTCAGAGAAATACCGGTCAGCTGGTATTATTCCTTTGGATTTTATCTGGTTTTTGCCGCGGTAATCTCATTCATTACAGGCTTGCTGAACGTCAATACAATCTTCGGATTTGCACGTTCTTTCCATACACCCTGAAAACAGTATAAAACGAATTGCATTTAAAGACACGTCCATGAATCTGGTAATTGATATCGGCAACACCCTCACCAAACTTGCCTGGTTCGATAAGGGTGCACTCACCGGAATGTTGCGGTTTGAAAACCCGGCGAAGGAAGATATAACAGGCTGCATTGAAGCCAGGCCTGCAGAAAAGGTTATTATTTCAGAGGTGGGCAATGCACACCGCGATGCAATCACTGCTGCAGTTAGTCCTGGCAGCAGGCTTTTGTTGCTTGATAACACCACCCCGTTACCCCTGTCAATTGTTTATAAAACTCCGGAATCATTGGGAATCGACCGGGTTGCTGCGGCTGTCGGTGCCTGGAAGTCATTCCCCGGTTCCGATATGCTTATCATTGACATGGGAACCGCCATTACAATTGATGTTGTAGCCGCCGCTGGTGAATACCGGGGAGGGAATATCTCTCCCGGACTGTATACAAGATTCAGGTCACTGAACGATTATACCGCGCGGTTACCCCTGGTTGAGAAAGACGACCGATTCCCCCGGTTTGGTGACAACACCGGGTCTGCTATTGCTGCCGGTGTGCAGCAAGGTATTATTTATGAGATTAACGGTTATATCCATGAATTTGAAACGTTGTATCCCGGTTGTAAAATAATACTAACCGGCGGTGATGCATCGTTCTTTGTTCGTGAACTAAAAAGTACCATCTTTGCAATACCCGAACTGGTACTTTCGGGATTAAATCACATCCTTGAGTATAATATGCCGGATAAAAAATGATACCTGCATGCAACAAACGTTTACAGTTAACAACCTTCAGAATTTTCTTTCTGATAACCATTATATTATTTATACAATTTTCCTGCAAGAATGATATTGAAACCATCAATGCACTAACCAGCGAATTAAATCTCCCCGATCAGTCTGGTTTCGATTTCGAAACAACTTATACCGATTCCGGGTTACTGGTGGGAAAGATCATAGCTCCGGAGGTGAATCATTACAGCAACAAGGAAGAACCCTATTTTGAATTTCCCAGGGGCATGAAGGTTATTTTTTATGATGAAGTTGGAAATCCTGAATCAACCATACAGGCCAACTATGCAATCTTTTATGAAAACACTGATATCTGGGAGGCCCGTGGTCAGGTAATTGCAGATAATCCGCGCGAGGGAGAAAAACTTGAAACCGAACAGATGTTCTGGAACCGCAGGGAAGAAAAAATTTACACCGATAAATTTACCAAACTTACCAACAGCGATGGTGTTTTTTATGGAGAGAATGGTTTTGAATCGCGACAGGATCTCACAAAGTGGAGACTTATCGGTTCAAAAGGAACAGTTAACTTCAGAGAAGATCAGGACCCTGCTCCATAGATCAGGAAACAATTTATAAATTTGCGGGTTATGAGTCAGGTGTTTGTTATTATCTTAATGTTGTTGCTGGCAGCCCTTTTTGCCGGAATGGAAATAGCATTCCTGTCCTCAAACAAGCTAAGGCTCGAACTCGACCGAAAACAGGGAATGTTTTCCTCACGGATCATTGCATTGTTTCAGGCCCGGTCGGGACAGTACATAGCCACTATTCAGCTCGGCAACAATATTGCCATTGTCATCTACGGAATTTTCATCGCAAGGGGGCTTGACCCTTTCCTGGGAAGATTCATCCAATCGGAAACGGGAATTCTGGTAATACAAACGCTATTATCAACCCTTATAGTCCTCACCGTAGCCGAGTACATCCCCAAAACACTCGTCAGGATAAATCCCAACCTGGCCCTCCGCATCATGTCGTTCCCGCTGCTGCTCATGTTTGTTGTACTATACCCGGCAAGTGCTTTTGTACACTGGCTGTCCAAACTGATCCTGAAGCAGATCCTGCGCATGGATTCGGTAAACCAGTATGACACTATGGTTTTTGGGAAAATTGACCTGGACCACCTGATCAGTGAAAGTCACGATATGAATGGCGAGAGTAACAGCCAGGAAAAAGATGAAATTAAACTCTTCCAGAACGCACTCGATTTTTCCAGAATTAAAGTGAGGGATTGTATGATCCCCAGAACAGAGATCATTGCCGTTGAGAGCAATGAACCGGTGGATGTGCTGAATCAAAAATTTGTTGATACCGGTTTTTCAAAAATCCTTATTTACGATGAATCGATCGAGAACATTATCGGGTATGTCACTTCCAAGGAGCTGTTCAGAAATCCGCCCAGTATAAAATCCATGCTGATCAATGTGTCGTATGTGCCGGAAACACTTCCGGCCAACAAACTGCTTAAGAAATTCATCCAGGAACATAAAAGCGTTGCTGTGGTTGTTGATGAATTCGGGGGTATATCCGGTATGCTTACCATTGAGGATATTATCGAAGAGATCTTTGGTGAAATTGATGATGAACATGATATAGATGAATTCATCGAAAAAAATCCCGAGGATGGTTGGTATGTTTTTTCGGGCCGGCTGGAAATTGATTACCTGAATGAAAAGTATGGCCTGAATTTTACTGAATCGGAGGAATATGACACCCTGGCAGGGTACATAATATTTCATCACCAAAATATACCCCAGTTGAATGATAAGATCATTATCGGAAGATATGAATTCAGGATCCTAAAAGTAAGCCGGACACGCATTGATCTTGTGCAGCTGAAAACCCTGAATGAGTAAATCCTGCCCTGCAATTTCCGGATCGCTAATTTTTTGCATTCGTTCTCATTAAATAAGATTAATTACTATATTCGTACCCTGTTTTTTTTTCATTAAATTTTAGTTGTACATGGCAATTTTAGAACAATTACGTGTCAGGGCCGGGCTTTTGCTGGCTATTGTTATTGGACTGGCTTTACTGGCATTTGTGCTGAGTGATTTCCTTGATTCGGGAGGATCATTGTTTACCCGTTCAAAATTTGAGATCGCCGAGATCTCCGGTAAGTCAATTCCTTATACCGATTATGAAACCCGGGTAAATGAACTTGAAGAGATCCAGAAACTTCAGACTGGTCAGTTAAGCATAGATGAACAAACTATGGATCAGATCCGTAACGTTACCTGGGAAAATATGATCCAGGACCTGCTGCTTGAAAAGCAATATGCCAAACTCGGAATTGATGTACCCCAGGAAGAACTAACCGATATGATCATGGGGGAAAATCCGCATCCCGCAATTGCACAGTTGTTCACCGATCCCCAGACCGGAGTATTCAACCGTGGGGCATTCCTTTCATTCATGCAAAGGATACAAACCGAGGAAGAAGAAACCGACGAGAAAAGGTACTACCTCTATATCGAAAACGAGATATTCAGACAACGTAAGAACACAAAATACCTGAACCTGATAAGAAAAGGACTCTACGCCACAAAATTCGAAGCCCTCCGCCAGCAACAGGAATCCTCCAGGGCAGTTGATTTGGATTTTATTGTTCAGAATTTCAATACAATATCCGATTCATCCATTTCAATAACGGAAAGTGATATCAGGAAATATTACAAGGAAAACATCAATCAATTCAAACAATCTGAATCACGGGATATCCGCTATACTTATTTTGAAGTTGTGCCCTCAGAGGACGATTTCAAGGCTGCAGAACTATGGATAAACGAAATTAAGCCGGAGTTTGAGAAGGCAGAAGATGTCAAGCAGTTCGTAAATATGGAATCGGACGAATCCTTCGATGAAAAGAATTATAACCCGGGTGAATTGTCCGATACGCTGAACGATTTTATGTTTGGAGCCCAGACAGGAGCCTTATACGGACCCTATTTCGAAAACAATGCATTCAAAATTTCAAGACTGGCTGCAATCAACTTTTTACCTGACTCGGTCAAAGCCAGGCATATCCTCCTTCAGGCAACGCAGAACAATGTGCAAACTATCTACCAGTTGGCAGACAGTTTAATGAAAATGATCAAGGAAGGTGCAGACTTCTCCATGCTGGCCATGATGAATTCATCCGACGGTTCTGCACAAACCGGGGGTGATCTTGGATGGTTCAGGGAAGGTGAAATGGTAAAGGCGTTCAGCGACAGTTGTTTCCTCGGAAAAAAAGGAGATGTTAAACTTGTAGCAACACAATATGGCATTCACATCTTAGAGATCCTTGATCAGTCGGAACCGGTAAAACAGGTGCAGGTAGGGACAGTTGTTAAAAACGTAGTACCAAGCGAAGAAACTGATCATCTATACTATGTAAAAGTCAATGAATTTGCAGGTGTTAACGATTCCTGGGATAAATTCAACAAGGCCATCGAAGACGGAAAGCTGCAGTCCACCACGCAGACTGCCTTAAACCTGGCGCCAATGGAAAAGAGAGTAAATGATCTCGAAGTGGCCCGGCCATTGGTTAACTGGGCTTATAAAGCAGAAGAAAAGGATGTCTCAGCGGTCTTCAAGTTTAGCAACAGGTACGTGGTAGCCGTTGTTGATAATGTAAGGGAAGAAGGATTTGCTGATCTTGAAGAAATCCGGGCTGACATCGAAAACAGGGTACGACAGCAGAAAAAATCAGAACAGATCATGGCTTCCATGGCATCTAAAAAATCGGGAGCAGAAAGCATTGAAGAGCTGGGAAAAAGTCTTGGTTTACAGGTGCAGCCTGTAAGTAGCCTCCGCTTTACCTCCACCGTACTTGGTAATGCCGGCGTGGAACCCAATGTTATTGCGGCCGCTACATCCCTGGAAAAAGGGGTCATTTCCGGTCCGGTTGCCGGCGAGAATGGGGTATATTTGTTATCTGTTACCAATATTTCTGAACCTTCCGGGGAGGATATATCAGAGACTGACCTGGCCCGTAATTACATAGAACGCAGCAACGGTGCAAAAACTAATTATTTTGCTTTCGAAGCACTTAAAGAACTGGCCAATATAAAAGACAACCGCCGGGAGTTTTATTAATAGACCGGAGGAACTAAAAAAAACCTTCAGGCGATCAAAGTCCCCTGAAGGTTTTTTTTTGAACCAGATTCTCAACTGCCGCCAAGCATCTCCTTTGCCTTCAGCAATCTTCTTACCGGAATCAGATAATCGCTGAATTCCTTATAACTCATATCCTTTAAGTAAATAGCGCCATACGTGCGTCGCAACATGGGATTGGGACTGTCATAAAAATACTCCTTGCCCAGCAAATTCACCAGATGGTTATGCTGTTCGACCCATATTTTCTGGGCCAGCTCACTGAAGGTCCCGTCAATCTCATAACTGGGGAACGAGGCCGATTTCTGGCTCAGGAAACAACTGTTGAACATGTTATGCAACACCGCAAAAGAATTGAGAGAGACAGGTATAACCATGTTCACCTCGGTTAGCTGGTAGCGCGACCACACGTTCCGGTAACCCCAGATGCGAATGTTCATTTCAGGATGAGCTGCAACATACTTGTCGATTGCCTCCGACAGGGCTATCAGTGTTTTATAGTGTGTATCAGGACCGCTTCCCTCAGGATCCAGGGCCAGGGTTATAATGGTGGGTTTTATTTCCTCCAGCAGCTTTGTAACAGGAAGTACATCCTGCTCATAATTAGGATATTCAGGAAAAATATTGGCAGAATAAAATGGTAACCGGAGATGAGATACATGATCCATATCGATCCCAAAATAAGCCCATACGAGCTCGGCCTCAAACTCACGTAACCAACCTTTGATCAGATGGAAGATTTCAGGCTCCGACCTGCCGGGCTCAATACCCTTAAGTCTGGTAATAAGCTCACCCACTTGAGAGGCCAATTTCCCAAGATCATTGGTCTTCAAATGGTTGAGGAATAAACGGGTTAGACGGGTACTGATATGAAAATGCTGCAAATCGGTATCCTGCAATGCAATGCCATTGAGGTACCCGGTAATATCATCCTGCGCATTTCTATAATCCGCAAGCCTGTTTAATTCCTGGTTATCAACAATCCGGTCAGAAAGTATCAGTGCCTGTAAATTCTCCAGCCTTTCGATTACATAAAAATTGGTCACAGCGGTAAAACCACTGGTGCAATACACAAAAAAGTTCTCGTTGTTGGGTGATCTTACAAGGTGATGCACCAGCGGGAAATAGGCAAGCTCAATATCATCGTGATGCGGAGCTGTATGAAGGATCCGCTGGTTATCCGGAATACTGATCCCATGCCTGATTTTTTCCACCAGACCCTTGTAGGTCTCTTCGCTAAGTACATCGAGCGATTTTCCCCGGATCTCACAGGCAATTTTCCATTCGGGAAAATCTCCGGAATTTGCTTCACAATCCATTCTCGAAGTTTCGATCAGGGAAAGGTTATTCCGGTCGGCACCCGCGACAAGTAATTTTTCATAATAGTTGCCGGAAAGCTTTCTTTCCTTATATAACTGCTTGATGTTCTCCGGACTCAGCGTAAGCAAGGTTGCGGCGCTTTGTGTAATGAAGAACCGGGCTCCTTTAAGCTTCTGCAGGCTCGTGGCCGGATAGGTAATGGAAGGCTCATGTTCAATGGCTTTGGTTACCTGGTCGGATTTCGACTGTCCGGCAGCAATAATAATAGCTACTGTTTCGGGATTGTAGGTAATGGTATCAAGCCCGATAGTGATCACAGCCTTCTTACGCACCAGTTCTATCCCTCCAAGATCAGAAGCAGCTACCGCCTGGGTCTCATAATTTATGTTAGTGAGCCGGGTATGTGAATGGTGTGCCGATCCTTTGACATTGAAGGCAATGTGGCCATCGGGACCAATCCCGCCCAGGAAAAAGCCAATACCTCCCCGCCTGCGTATATCATCTTCATAATCCTGACAGAACTGATCAAAAAGCTTAATGGTCTTTTGTTTCAGCAGGCCGCGCTCATTGTTTGGCTTCTGGATGCGCAATCCCAAATCAATAACACCATCGGGGAACACCTCATCAAGATTCTGTATTTTGCCGAATTCCTTTTTTGCCTTCTCCGGTATATCATAAGTATTGAGAAGATGTACCTTTTTGGGATCAAAGCCGAATCCGTCGATGTAGAAATTCTTCACGAAATAGGTGAACGATCTTTCATGTTCCGGCTTGATTGGAAAGAACTCATCGAGTTGGAAGAAGTGAAGCGAATGTATATCAGGTTTCAGTTTCTTATCGATCCCGATTTTGGCAAGAATTCCGCTGTCCAATTCTTTTTTCCAGTTGGCAAGATAAAATTGTACCCATTTAATGAAGAATTCGGGAGTTTTACCAGTGGGAAGAGCAATAATACCACCCGGATTGAGGCTCACCCATTCCAGAAACCGGAGGGCAGTAAGCTGACCCAGTTCTATATAATTGTCCACCACAATAAGTGGTATTTTATGGAACTTGCTGCTAAGACTGTAGTCTTTGTGAATACTGTTGAAGTATTCTTCAACCTTGCTTTGTGTGTTATACTTCATATCATCTTGTTTTATGATTTTGACTTTGAAGAATCATACTTAAGATCATGGCAGTAGCTCCCATGGCCACCGAATATTCACCGTAGGATGAATAACGGATCCCGGGTATCTTAAACCCCATTTTCAGCAATTTGCTGGTTTTCTTCCTGATCCTGGGTAAAATATAACCGCTTAATAATTCAACCCTGCAAGTGATGTCACCGCCAAGCACAATAAGGTTTGGATTCAACAAACCGGTAAGCCTTACTATTTCCTCGCTGAGAAGTTCACATATCCTGCTTACCACGTGAACTGACAGTTTGCAGCCGCTCAGGGCGCAATCCGCAAGTTTCTTGAAAGATATTGCCTCAGGCAACTGGTGATCCGTCAGCAGCGGATGATTGCTTCCATATTTCTTAACCGCGTTATTTACCAACAGGCCCAGATCAGGCAACGGATCGAAGATCTCTCCGGCGGTACCAGAAATGCCTTCATACAGCGAATTATTGATGATCAGGCCTGTACCCAGGTTTTTTGAACCGTTGTTGTAAGTGAGATAAACAATATTAGCAGGAAGTTTTTCCTCCAGCTGATCATGATACCAGGAAATGCTCAGGGCTCCTGCATTGGCATCATTCAGGATATACACAGGCCGGCCCAGCTTCTTTGTCAGCTGCTCGCCCAGGCTCATGTTTTTCACTTCGAGCAGGGCGGAATACTGCAATAACCCCTTATGACTGTCAACAAGTCCCGGCATTCCGATACCCACCCCGAGAAAGGCTCTGCTGTTAAGTTCTTCATGAGAAAGCATATCCCTGATGTTTGATACCAGCACATCAGCGGTATTTTCAACACTAAGCGGAACCGGGATCTCCCCCTTGTCGTAAAGGTTTCCGGCAACATCAAGCTTAACATACCGGAGTTTGTTCCTGAATACCTCAACCCCCAACATCATACCAATACCCGGTTTGATCTTCCACAAAACAGGCCTTTTTCCTCCCTTGCGGGTGGAATCACCGGTACGGCTGATGTTGATAAAGCCCCTTTTATCAAGTATGCGAAGTATATACAGGATAGTGGATGGCTGAAATCCTGTAATTCTGGAAATTTCCGCCCCGGATATCTCTTTGTATATCCTTATGACGTTTAGAACCTGCTTATGGCTGTTCTCAGTGAGTGTATAAAAATCAGCACCCATAGGCATAGGTTTGTTTATTCATTGAATAAACAAAATTAAGATAATTCTTCTGATTTCTCAAAAATTACTTTATTTTTTTGGAAAAATCAAAACGAGCAAGAATTTATAATGGGAATTCCTGTTAAACATCATTTTTTTTCGATGAGCTTTTACTTTAACTTCGGTGAATGCTTTTTTTCATATGGAAAGAATACTTATTATTGGCGCTGCGGGCCAGATTGGCTCTGAATTGACGCTCGAGCTTCGCCGTATTTATGGCAATTCAAGTGTATTTGCCACCGATGTTAAGGATGCCCCGGCAGATATCAGGGAAAGCGGACCTTTTCAACTGCTCGACGTGATGGATGACAAGCATTTGATACATTTTATCATCCGTAACAAGATCACACAGATCTATCATCTTGCTGCGGTTTTGTCGGGAAATGCCGAAAAACTGCCCACCCAGGCCTGGTACATCAACATGAACAGCCTGATGAACATTCTCGAGATTGCCAAACTGGTGGAAGATGTCAAAAAGGTTTTCTGGCCCAGTTCTATTGCGGTATTTGGAAGTACAACACCCAATATAAAGACTCCGCAGCTTACCATTATGGAACCCTCCACCGTTTACGGCATCAGTAAATTAGCAGGAGAACGCTGGTGTGAATATTACCACAAGCGGTACAATGTTGATATCAGGAGCCTCAGGTATCCCGGTCTTATCAGTTACAAAACGGAACCCGGCGGTGGCACAACCGACTGGGCGGTTGAGATCTACTTCGAAGCTGTCCGAAATAAAAGCTATACCTGTTTTGTGCAGGAAGACACCGAGATGCCCATGATGTTTATGGATGATGCCATAAATGCAACAATCAGATTGATGGAGACCGACCAGGCTAACCTCGACTGCCATTCATCCTACAACATCACCGGTCCCAGCCTGTTCCCCAAACAGGTTGCGATGGATATCCGCCGCCATATTCCCGGATTCGATATCATTTATAAACCTGACTTCCGGCAGGAAATTGCCGAAAGCTGGCCTAAATGCATCGACGACAGCGAACTTCGCACCAGCATCGTCTGGAAACCCAAATACGATCTTCAGCAAATAACGGACAGAATGATAACCGAGATCAGGAAAAATGAAAGAAAGGATGAGGGACAAGGGACAAGGGACAGGTAAAATCATCAAATCATCAAATCATCAAATATATTATGTACGGAAAAATCAAACAACATCTGCAGCAGGAACTGAAAGCCATTACCGAAGCAGGGCTTTACAAAAAGGAAAGGATAATCGTGTCCCCCCAGGATGCCTCCATAATACTTGAAGGCGGCAACGAAGTGCTCAACTTCTGTGCAAACAATTACCTTGGCCTGTCTTCTCATCCCGCACTTGTTAAGGCTGCAGCCGAAGCGCTGCATTCGCACGGATACGGTATGTCTTCCGTGAGATTCATCTGCGGCACGACAGATCTGCACAAAGAACTTGAAGAAAAAATAGCGGAGTTTTTCGGTACCGAGGACACTATTTTATATGCCGCCTGTTTTGATGCCAATGGGGGTGTATTTGAACCCTTGGTGGGAGAAGAGGACGCCATCATTTCCGATGCACTGAACCATGCATCGATAATCGACGGCGTAAGGCTTTGCAAAGCCCAGCGCTACCGGTATGCCAATGCCGATATGGCCGACCTGGAAGAACAGCTTAAAAAAGCCCAGGTGAACCGGTTCAGGATCATCGTCACCGACGGCGTGTTTTCCATGGACGGTAACGTGGCCCCGATGGATAAGATCTGCGGGCTGGCACGTAAATATGATGCCCTGGTAATGGTTGACGAATGCCATTCCGCCGGAGTGGTAGGAAATACCGGACGCGGGGTTACCGAACTGTATAATATACGGGGAGAGGTTGATATAATTACCGGCACACTGGGGAAAGCCTTTGGCGGTGCTATCGGAGGATTTACCACAGGACGCAGGGAAATCATCGAAATGCTCCGGCAACGTTCCCGGCCTTACCTGTTCTCAAATTCCTTGCCCCCCATGATCACCCGCGCCGGAATTGTGCTTTTTGAAATGATGCGGGAAACTTCTGAACTGCAGGACAGGTTGCATCAAAATACCGATTACTTCAGAAATAAAATAACGGAGGCCGGATTTACCATTAAACCTTCAAAGTCGGCCATAATCGCCATCATGTTGTACGATGCCCGGTTGTCTCAGGATTTTGCTTCCCGACTGCTGGAAGAGGGGATTTATGTGACCGGTTTTTACTATCCCGTAGTGCCCAAAGGTGAAGCCCGGATCAGGGTTCAGTTGTCTGCTGCCCATACAAGGGAACATCTCAATAAGGCGCTGGCGGCTTTTGTGAAGGTTGGGAAGGAACTGAAGGTAATTCAGTAATCAATTTTTCAATTCAAGTCAGAATTTACCGATCACCGTCCGGTTCCCCGATACCTTATCACCGACCTTTACCAATATTTTGGTATCCGGCGGGAGAAACAGGTCAACCCGTGAGCCAAATTTGATAAATCCAAGTTCACCGCCCTGAATTACCTGTTCACCTTCCACGGCATACGTAACGATACGGCGTGCTACGGCTCCTGCAATCTGACGTGTCAGAATTTCCCGCCCCTGATCATCCCGGATCAGCACGGTAGATCTTTCATTCAGCTCGGATGATTTCGGATGCCAGGCAACCAGGTATTTCCCGGGGTGATATTTATAATAACTTACCGTACCGCTGATGGGGTACCTGTTGACATGGACATTCAGCGGTGACATAAACACAGAGACCTGTATCCGCTTGTCCTTGAAGTACTCTTTTTCGATAACCTCCTCAATAACCACCACTTTACCGTCGGCCGGACATAAAATTACTGTTTCCTCCGGAATCACGTTCCGAACAGGGCTTCGGAAGAACCAAACCACCAGCAAAAAGAAAACTGTGGACACAATGATCAGCAACGACTGAATAAAGGTACTATTGACGAACCAGTAAATAACAAGGTTCAGACTGGTTATCAGCAATAATACGAACAGGATAATGACTATCCCCTCCCTGTGAATTTTCATCCCTTTTGTTCTTATATGTTACGTAACAATAAATAAACAACAGCAACCGGCATCACAAACAATACCGAATCCATCCGGTCCAGTATGCCCCCGTGCCCTGGTATAATCGATCCTGAATCCTTCATATCCAGGCTTCGTTTAAATAGCGATTCCGTAAGGTCGCCGTACACGCCGAAAACCGAAATGATTACAGCCAGTGCAATCCAGTCCGTTCGCGTCAATATACCCATTAGCGGAACCATCCACATGGAAACAATCGCGGTAAGAACACCTCCTCCTATAGCTCCTTCCCATGATTTTTTGGGTGAGACACGGGAAAAAAGTCTGTGCCGGCCCAGGGTCATCCCGGTAAGATAGGCTCCTGTATCGTTGATCCAGACAAGTATAAGTATCCCCAGAACGATGCGGTGTGTATAAACATGGCTGGTTGCATCTGGAAATGCCAGGTGGTTCATGACGGACATCGGAAGGATAATATAAACCAGTCCAAGGAAAGTAACCGCGATGTTCCTGATTATATCGTCCTTTTTGGAATACAGGGCTGTCAGTAGTAAAAGGACAGGAGTGATCAGTATCAATCCAAGCAGATCCCAGGGAATAATACCTGATGTCGCAAGGAATGATACAACATAAACAAGTGCGCCGGCGATCAGGCCTTGCAAGGTAAAAGGAGATCCCCCGGAAACGACTGCCATCCCGTAAAATTCATACAGGGCAAGCAGGCTGATTAGCAGGAACAATGCAGCAAATGCAAATTGTCCGAGAAACAGGGAACCAATAATCACCACCAGGTAGATGATACCTGAAACTGTCCGTTGAACTACATTTTTCAATATTACTGGTTATGCTGACTGTTTGACCTTTTCCTTAGGTTCCACTTCACCGGCGACAGGTTCAGCATCTGCTTTCAGAGATTTACCGCTTTTCCTGGTCTTCCTGGGTTTTTCAGGTGTTCCACTTTTGCCCTTTCTTTTGCCGAATATTTTCTCAAGATCTTCTGTGAAAATCACTTCCTTTTCAAGCAGCTGTTCTGCCAGCTTGATCAACCCTTCCTTGTGCTGATTGAGGATATCAATAGCCCGGTTATATTGGGCATCGATAATTCCTTTTGCCTCCCGGTCAATTAGTTCAGCTGTCTTATCACTGTAAGGCCGTTGAAAGAAGTATTCATTTTGTCCCGATGAATCATAAAAACTCAGGTTGCCAATCTTTTCGCTAAGTCCGTAATAAGTAACCATAGCATAGGCTTGCTTGGTCACACGCTCCAGATCATTAAGCGCACCTGTGGATATCTTGCCAAAAGTAATCAGCTCTGCAGCCCTGCCTCCCAGCGTGGCCGTCATTTCCTCCAGCAACTGGTCCGTGGTGGTTATCTGTCGTTCCTCCGGCAGGTACCAGGCGGATCCAAGGGATTTACCCCGGGGAATAATCGTTACTTTTACCAGGGGGCTTGCATGTTCAAGCATCCAGCTTATAGTGGCATGCCCGGCTTCGTGGTAAGCAATCGTCTTTTTTTCATCCTGGGTAATGATCTTGTTCTTTTTTTCCAGTCCGCCTACAATCCTGTCAACAGCGTCCAGGAAATCCTGACGTTGTACTGACTTCTTATTTTTTCTGGCGGCAATAAGTGCGGCTTCATTGCATACATTGGCAATATCCGCACCGGAGAATCCGGGAGTCTGACGGGCCAGGAAATCCACTTCCAGGTCCTTTTCAGTTTTTATTGGCCTGAGATGTACCTTGAAAATTTCCTTTCTTTCATTCAGATCAGGCAATTCAACATAGATCTGACGATCGAAACGTCCGGCACGCAACAATGCCTTATCAAGTATGTCAGCCCGGTTGGTTGCGGCAAGGATGATCACACCGGCATTGGACGCGAAGCCATCCATTTCGGTAAGCAACTGATTCAGCGTGTTTTCACGTTCATCATTTGCCCCCATGTTCGGATTTCTGCCGCGGGCCCGACCAATCGCATCAATTTCATCGATAAAAACAATACAGGGTGCTTTCTCCTTGGCCTGCTTAAACAAATCACGCACGCGCGACGCACCCACTCCTACAAACATTTCCACGAAGTCGGATCCCGAAAGGGAGAAAAAGGGAACATGTGCCTCGCCTGCCACTGCCTTGGCAAGAAGTGTCTTGCCTGTACCCGGAGGACCTACCAGCAGGGCACCCTTGGGTATCTTGCCTCCCAGGTCGGTATACTTTTTGGGTTTTTTCAGAAAATCAACTATTTCTTTCACTTCCATCTTGGCTTCTTCCAAACCCGCGACATCTTTAAAATCGAGCCGGATGTTCTCATCCTTGTCAAAGATCCTTGCTTTTGATTTGCCAACGTTGAAAATGTTGGTGCCTCCGCCACCCCCCCCTGAACCGCTCATCTTCCTGAAGATAATCAGGTAAATCACTACCAGGATTATGATTGGTCCCAACACATACAGGGTATCACCGAATGTACGTTTACGTATGAATTCGGGATATATCCTTTCTGTTTCAGGAACATCAGCCTGGGCTTCATCCAGCATCTTCACAAAAATGTCGTTTGAACCAACAGGCATGGTGTAGTGCGGACCTGCCTTGCCAAGAGCACTCAAGCCTTTTGTGAAATTCTTCTGATGCCTGGGCTGGTCGAGCAATTCCGGCTTAATAAAAATTTCCGCTGTTTGTTCGTTAACAACCTGTATCTTTTGAATTTCCTTTTTTAGCAACAATTCATTCTGGAAATATTTCCAGTCAACAGGTGTTGGTCCCTGTCCCGAATCAAACAGATAGATCAGTATAATGGCAATGCCAATGATCCCATAGATCCACATGGCATTGAATCGCGGCCTTTTATTACCCATCAGATTGTTGGGAATTTTAGATCCGTTGTTATTCTTATCCTCTTCCTTTTTACCTTTTACTCCTTTTTGATCTTCCATGCTTTTCTTCCTTGTTTAGTCTTCTTGTATTCTGGTGATATCAGCATCACCCCATAAATCCTCAAGCTTGTAATAATCCCTGGCCTCTTTGCTGAAAATGTGTACTACCGAGCTTCCATAATCCAGCAATACCCATTGTGCGTTTTCCGTGCCCTCCCGGTGTCCGGGGTGTATACCGAGATTTGTTTCAGCCTTTTCTTCAACCGAATCAGCCAGCGCTCTGACCTGAGAACCGGACTCACCATGACAAATTATAAAATTATCACAAGGCGCAAAGTCCAGCTTTCTTAAATCAATATTGATAATTTCCTTGCCCTTTTTCTCAAGTATGCCTTCAAAAATATATTTTAGCAGCTGATCGTAATTTCCCAAGCCTGAATTATTTTATATTTCACGATGTAAAAATAGTGAATAATCAATTGTCCTGCGGCTTAATTGATTGTGTATTTTTGCCCTAAATCCGATATTCATGGTCAGTGTATCTGTATCAATAACAATACCAAAAAATTTGGTTTTATAAAATCCATCTTAAAACTTGCATGCCATGAGAGAAATAAACCTTGGTTTTCCCCTGATAAAGCTTAATTCCGTTGATTCCACCAACAATTACGCTTCACGGTTATTGCGACAGGAGGCCGTGGCGGAAGGCACTGTAATTTTGGCAGTACACCAGACGAGGGGGAAGGGGCAGGGAGGCACAAGCTGGGAAAGTGAGGAAGACAGGAACCTGCTTTTAAGCTTAATTCTCAGGCCCGAATTTATACCTGCCGGGAAACAATTTTACCTTTCCATGAGCATTGCAAACGGCATAGTTGAATTTATCGCCTCGCATGTGGATGGGGCAAGGATTAAATGGCCCAATGATATTTACATCGAAGGCAAAAAAGTGTCAGGTATACTGATCGAAAATACAATCATGTCCCAAAACCTGCATACCTCCATTGTTGGTATCGGACTGAATGTCAACCAGCGTGAATTCAGCAGTGATCTGCCAAATCCGACCTCACTAAACCTCGCAACAGGAAGGGAATATGACCTGGATGAAACCCTCATGCTTCTCCTGAAACATTTGCAGGTCAATATCGGAAGATTCTACAGGGAGGCTTACGGTGAAATTAAAACCACTTATCTGAACAATCTTTGGCTAATCAACAAATGGGCTTTGTTTACCGATGATTCCGGTGAATTTGAGGGAAGGATCGCCGACGTAGCGGAAACCGGTGAACTGGTTGTTACAAAGAGGGATGGAAGAACAGTACACTATGATTTTAAGGAAATTACATTTCATATCTGACAAACCTCAAACTTCAAACCTCAAACCCCATACCTCAAACCCCAAACTCCACCTCCCCTATCTTATCTGCAATAAGGTCAACAAACTGTTGCAGCGGCCCTTTTGCCATCATCTCGAGAAACATGTTCAGGTTGGCCTCAAGTATAAGATTCACAGGCGACTGGTTATTCCTTTCTTCTGCAATATTGATCCGGAGGGTAAAGTCAGCCGGACTCCCTTCAGTTGCCCGGATAACGATGCCTGAATTGGGAGTTTTCTTTGTGATCAGTAAACCAATGGTTCCGATGCCATCCATGGTGAACCGGATCGTATCCCCTGATAGCCGAAGATCCTTCATTTTATCCTCAGGAAGCAGATGCGCGAAGTTCCTGAAATCGGAAACATAACGGTACACATCTTCCTGGCTTCCCCTGGCCATTCCTGTTTTACTTTCAATAGTAAGCATCGTATTCTCTTTATGCTGGATAAATTGTATGTAACCCGGTTGTTATTTCCCTGTTCCCGTCCAGGAATCAGGTGATTGTCTCCATTGACGAAGCGTTTCCAGATTCTCCTGTCCAAGGTAGCCTGTTTCGAGGGTTAGCTGAATCAATGCCTCGTAGCTGCTCAGGGTGAGTAATTTACATTCCGCCCTGGCAAAGGCATCCTCAGCTTTCTGAAATCCATAGGTAAAAATTGCTGCCATCCCCAGCACCTCACAACCAGCCCGGCGCAATGCGTCAACTGCCTTCAGACTGCTGCCTCCGGTTGAGATCAGGTCCTCAATCACCACCACCTTTTGTCCTGCCCGCGGTTCTCCCTCAATCAGGTTTTCAAGGCCGTGACCCTTGGGTTCCGACCTCACGTACATGAAAGGCAATCCCAGCATATCGGCTATCAGAACTCCCTGCGCAATAGCCCCGGTGGCAACACCTGCGATGGCTTCTGTTGATAAAAAGTTTTCCTTTATTAAATCTACAAAGCTATATTTGATGGTATTTCTTATTTCGGGATATGCCAATGTCCTTCGGTTGTCACAATAAACCGGTGACTTCCACCCTGAAGCCCATTGGAAAGGCTTGTCCGGACTAAGTTTTATGGCATTACACTGTAATAAAAGGCTTGCGATGGTTTTTTCATACTTTTTCATCAGGTAAATGTACAAAGTTTTTTTCAACGAGAAGATTGTATTGCTGACTGACGATTTTATAAGGAATTTTCAGGTACGGTACGGTATTTTTTACAAGTACAGAAATGTTGAAGATCTGAAAGAACTCATTGATTTTTATTGGAACCTGAAACGCATTGACACCCTTTTCCTGTTTCATCATGACATCGACGAATTGCGGGAAAGATTCAAATCATGTTTTGACCAGGTATATGCTGCCGGCGGATTGGTGCGGAATACCGAAGGCAAATACCTGATCATGAAACGACGTGGGAAATGGGACCTGCCCAAGGGAAAACTCAACCGCGATGAATCATTTGAATCGGGTGCCCTGCGCGAAGTAAATGAAGAGTGCGGACTGACCGGCCTGGAGATTACCGGGCCCCTCCTGTCAACCTATCATTGTTACCAGCTCGATGATCAGGCGATCCTGAAAAAAACTTCCTGGTTTGAAATGGTTTACCGGGGAAATGCAAAGCCTGTTCCGCAATGGGACGAAGATATTACCGAAATCATATGGTGCAGAAAAGATGAATTGGCCGAAATCACATGTAATACTTATCTGGCTGTTATAGACGTACTTAAGTATCAGAACCTGTTATAGATCCCCCCTCGAACGCATTGCCTCAAACAATTTTTGCTCAAAATTTTCAGCCGGCGAATCGGCCGGTGAAAAGATCAGTTTTCCGTCCGGACCAATAAGAAAATAGGTAGGAAATGCCCTGATGTCATAATCCCTGATGACCGATGGCTGATTATCATAATGAAGGAATTTCCAGTCGTACTTGTTTTTTGCCAGGAACTGCCTGAGTATTTCCTCCATGGGATCGGTGGCAATGGTAAGAATGACCAGGTGATCCTTGTGTTTTTGGTAAAGTGCCGTGAGCATGTTAAACTCATTGAGGCATGCATAACTCTGGCAGGTACAGAAATTAAGGTATACATAACTGCCCCTGAAATCCGATAATTTCACCAGGTTACCATCGGTATCCTGCAGCTCAAATTGCGGAGGTTCATACCCCGGCTGTAACCGGGTTATTTTTCCCCTGATGTTCTGCCCTATATACCGGTGCCTTTCAATCTTTGTCTCGATCATCAGCGAGTCCAGTATTTTTATAAGTCCGGACCGGGAAAACTGGTTTCCGTAAAACTCATCGTGGATCTGCTTCAGCATGATCAGTTCTTTAAGCGTATCGTTGCTGAAATTGATGGTCCCGGAGAGGGTGGCGGATAATGCCCGGTAACTGCCTGATTGGTTGATATCCGCATAGATCTGGCTGCCTTCCGGAGACCGGCCGAAGAACACAAAATATTTATCATAAACCTGGTTAAACAGTCCGGCATAAGCGGGATTGTTATACTGTACCGGTTGGTCGTTAAAATACTCATCCGACTGGCTTTGAACGCGCTGCTGATTAGCGAGCAGTTTAAGCACTCCATAGTGGTATTGCCGGTATTGCCGGAAAAAAACCCCGGGATAGTCACGGAATGGATTTTCTATGTTTCGAATATCCTCTTCCAGCCGGTTAATATCTGTCTTTATGTACAGGTTGTTGACATGCTTGTCATAATAAGGGATATAGGCATCATCGAACATCATAATAAGCATATTCAGATCACTGTTGCTGAAATTGGATAAGCCGATATGCACCTCCACAGGCTCAAAATAAGGATTCAACATATCTTCCGGTGATTTATCCTGCCGCTCCGGTAATACCAGTCGGTATGATTTACCGGGCTCAGCGTAAAAGAATCCCCTGTATATTCCCATGTAGAGATACAGTTGCTCGGTTTCGCCAAGGGGGATCTCTATCCTGAAATCACCATTTTCTGACACCTGGCAGGTGCCGGCCACTTCCTCGGTTCCGGTGATCCAGTCGGTGGTTTTCAGGAATTCAAACGAGGTATTGGCATAGGAAGGAGAAGTGCCGGAGATGACCACAGGCTGGGCATAAGAAACAAACATGCCGGGGGAATATAATACCAGGAAAAATAAGAAAAAAATTCTGACCATGGTATTGAAATAATAATATTCTATTGATCAATACTGAAACCCATCGGCAGGAACTGGCTCGCGTCGCCACCCTGTTTAATTATTTCCCTGATGATGGATGAATTTACATGGGTATGCTGGGGAAGAGTAAGCAGGAAAACCGTTTCTATATCCGGGTACATGGCTTTGTTGGTTTGCGCTATGGCCCGTTCATACTCAAAATCTGCAGCCGTGCGCAATCCCCGTAATATATAGCGTGATTTCTCAATTTTACAGAAATCAACTGTCAGTCCCTTGAAGATTTTCACCTCAACCCGTCCCCCGGTATCCTCAAAAACTTTTCTGATCAATCCGATACGCTTTCCTACCGGGAAAAAGCTTGTTTTTGTGGTATTGTCACCAATGCCGATGATGATCTTGTCAAACATATCTAGTGCACGGCGAACTATCGATTCATGTCCGATTGTAAAAGGATCGAATGAACCTGGAAAAACAGCAATTTTTATTTTATCCCCCGACATAGCAAAGTTGATTTGATCGCGGTAAACTTAGGTATTTATCATCAGAATTAAAATACCTACTCAGCTTTCACCATCACTGATCCGAAAACTACCGGCGCGTCAATGTACAGGTGATGCGTTTTTACAGCAAAGGAATCGGTATTATAATGAATGGTTCCGAAAACTACTGAGTTCCCGTCGGGCATGGCAGATGAAGCAAATACCGCATCTGACTTGATCTTCAACGGTATATCCTTATTGATCCTGATCACTGTATTCCCGAATATTGTATTGATTTTAATGCTGATAGGTTCGTTGTTAGGGAATGTAATATTTCGGAAGTCATAAACCGATCTGCCAAAAATAACATTGTATTCCGAATGGTCGCTTGGTTGTTCGTGTACCGACCTGTCCTCAAACATGACATTCCTTTCTCCCTTGCGGTGTTGCAGCATCCATGGTTTACCAACCAGTATGGTTATACCTACAAAAATAAGAAACATTGCAAAAAGTACGCCGAAGAGGTTTACATCAAAAACCACACGGAATATAGCCGCCAGTCCGATCAGGACCAACAGAACTCCCCAAAATAATCCTGGTGCCATTTTCATATAGTATTAAAATTTTGATTCAAAGTAATTACACCCGGGGCTTAAAACCAACCGTAAATCGGTGAATTACGGTTATAGACGTGTATTATGCGATTATTACCGGTTTTTCAACTTTTTCCTGCAGCAATGCCCGATCAAATACCTGCATGATATTGTTCACATAATGGAAGGTAAGTCCTTTCAGGTAAATCCCGTTGATTTCCGCTATATCCCTGCGGTTCTCCTCCGACAGGATTATTTCCAGGATATTGGCACGTTTTGCGGCCAGTATTTTTTCCTTAATTCCGCCTACAGGCAATACCTTTCCCCGGAGTGTAATTTCACCTGTCATGGCAGCCTGCTTTTTTACTTTACGCCGTGTCATGGCCGAAGCAATGGAAGTGGCCATGGTAATACCTGCCGAAGGGCCGTCCTTGGGAATGGCACCTTCGGGAACATGCACATGCACATTCCAGTTTTCAAAAGTTTCAGGTAATAATCCAAGTATCTCGCCATGCGATTTGATATACTCGAGGGCAATAACAGCCGATTCCTTCATTACATCGCCCAGGTTACCGGTGAGGGTAAGCGTGCCTTTGCCTTTACTCAGACTTGTTTCCACAAAAAGTATCTCGCCGCCGGAAGCTGTCCATGCAAGCCCGGTGACTACTCCGGCTATGTCGTTACCCTGATATTTATCCTGGAGGTATTTGGGTGCCCCGAGGATTGTCTCAATATCATTCACGGTAACGTTTTTATTATAGGATTCCTCCATGGCAACTTTCCTCGCAATTACACGGACGATCTTGGCCAATGTTTTGTCCAGCTCCCGGACCCCGGACTCACGGGTATAATTCTCTACCAGGTATTCCAGCATTTTCTTCGACAGCGTAAGCGCTCGTGATGTTAGACCATGATTCTTAAGCTCCTTTGGGACCAGATGCCTGCGGGCAATTTCAACTTTTTCCTCGATAATATAACCGCTTACATTGATGAGTTCCATCCGGTCTACCAGGGCAGGATTGATAGTGCTGGTGGTGTTTGCGGTAGCAATAAACAACACCCTGGACAGGTCAAATTCAAGTTCAATGAAATTGTCATAAAAAGCACTGTTCTGCTCTGGATCAAGCACCTCAAGAAGTGCGGAAGCAGGATCGCCATGAAAATCGCGGCCTACTTTGTCAATTTCATCCAGCACAAAAACCGGATTGGCGGATTTTGTTTTCCTCAGGCTTTGAATGATTCTTCCCGGCATAGCCCCGATATAGGTTTTGCGGTGCCCGCGGATCTCCGCCTCATCATGCAACCCGCCAAGGGACATCCTGATATACTTCCGGTTAAGGGCTTTGGCAACCGATTTCCCGAGCGATGTTTTACCGACACCCGGAGGACCATACAGGCAAATTATCGGGGATTTCATATCACCTTTAAGCTTGAGCACGGCGAGATGTTCAATGATCCTTTCTTTTACCTTCTCCAGGCCGAAATGATCTTTATCGAGTATGCGCTGGGCCCTGTTCAGGTCGAAGTTGTCTTTTGTGTAATAGTTCCAGGGTAATTCCAGCAAAGTCTGCAGATAGTTCAGTTGTACAGAATACTCACCGGTAGCCGGATTTAACCTGGTAAGCTTATCTACCTCCTTGCCGAAGGTTGTGGCAACCTCTTTTTTCCATTTTTTCCTTTTAGCCCTGGCCTTAAGTTCTTCAATCTCCTGTTCAACCGGGTTTCCGCCCAACTCATCCTGTATGGTTTTCATCTGCTGATGCAGGAAGTACTCACGCTGCTGCTGGTCCATGTCAATCTTGACCTTTGTCTGGATATCGTGCTTCAGTTCAAGCATCTGCACTTCCCGTGCAAGGTACTGCAACAGGGAAGTTGCCCTTTTCTTCAGGTTGCTTTGTTCCAGGAGGTGCTGCTTTTCCGACATCCGGATATCGCTGTTCGAACTGATAAAGTTTATCAGGAATGAAGAACTCTCGATATTCTTTACTGCAAAAGAGGTTTCGGGCGGAATATTGCTGGAAAGTTTGATTATTTTCAGGGAAAGATCCTTGAGCGATCCGACAATAGCCTCGAATTCATGGTCCTTGCGGCGTGGTTTTACGTCATCCAGCGGACTTACCTTCGCCAGGTAATAAGGATCGGTGGATACAACTTCATTGATCTTGAAACGTCTTTTCCCCTGTATGATCACAGAAGTAGTTCCGTCAGGCATTTCAAGAATCCTGAGCAACTGGGCTACCGTACCTACATTAAACATGTCATCCGGTCCGGGTTCATCCATATTGGGATCTCTTTGCGCAACGGTTCCCATTATCTTGCTTTTCTGGTAAATATCCCTGACCAGTTTCATGGATTTGTCGCGTCCTACGGTGATAGGAATTATTACTCCCGGGAACAGGACTGTATTTCTTAAGGGAAGGATTGGAAGTGTTTCAGGAACATGTGACATCGTAATGCTCTCCTCGTCCTCTTCCGAGATCAGGGGAATGAAGTCGGTATCTTCGTTGACGGTTGATGAAAGAAATAACCCACTCATTTTTTTTTCCTGCAAATAGCTCATAAATATAGATTCCTCCTGAAAACAACAAATAAATAGACAAAATGTCAGCCCGGTGTTGAATAAAGTTCAGCCATTATAAATGTCAATCTTCATGCCATGCCGGAAACTCTTAATAACCAAATGCATTTAAGCCATCAAACCGATTTGCGGTAACGGTCGGTTACCACAAAAACACGGCTGATAATTTTCCGCTCGGATTCAGACATTACCCTGTTTCGTGATATCATGGCTTTCTCAAGCGTTTCTATTGCCTTAATCAACCAGTATGTTTCAAAACCGGCAGCACCTCCCCAGGAAAACGACGGAACAAAATTACCCGGGAAACCCGATCCGAAAATATTGGTCGAGACCCCTACAACCGAACCCGTATTGAACATGGTACTTATGCCACAGCGGGAATAGTCTCCCATCATCAGGCCGCAAAACTGCAAACCTGTATCTTCAGCTTTACTGGTCACATAATTCCACACCTTAACCAGGGCATAATTGTTTTTCAGGTTCGATGTGTTGGAGCCGGCACCTATATTACACCAATCTCCTATTACCGAATTGCCCACGTAGCCTTCATGTACTTTGTTTGAATAATCGAATATTACCGAATTTGTAACCTCGCCTCCTACCCGGGAGTAAGGACCAATTGTTGTTGCACCATAAATTCTTGCTCCCATCTTAACCTGACCTCCTTCGCACAATGCAAAGGGGCCGCGGATCGAGGAGCCTTCCATAATTTCAGCATTTCTCCCTATGTAAACCGGGCCTCCGGATGCGTTTATGGTACAGTATTCTAACCTGGCACCTTCTTCTGCAAAAATATTCCCGGGCTCGATGAGGTGGTTGGTTGAACTGATAAGAGATGAGGTCCTGCCCGCAGTCACCAAACCGAAATCAGCCGTAAGCACTTCTCCGTTCAATCTGAAAATATGCCACGGTTTTGAGATCCGGTTGAAAGTTGATTGTGCCTGTTTTTGTGTATATCCGGTGGGAACCGACAGGTCAAAGGTCTCAAGGGAAGGCTGATCCAGACATCCGGCGATCAGGATGTTATCTTTCACCAGCATTTCACCGCAAACCAGGGCTGATATTTCATCTACCAGATCACGATTGGGTATAACTGATCCGTTGATAATCAGGTTTTCTTCACCTATGATAAGGGGATACTTTTCCTCGAGATAGTCTTCGGTGACATGTGTAAAAGAATGCCCGGTCCACTTTTCCCATTTTTCCCTGATGGTCAGTATGCCCACCCGTAGCTCTGCCACCGGTCTGATAAAAGTAAACGGCAACAAATGACCGCGCGCCTGATCATCGAACAATACAAAATTACGCGGGGTACCATTCATCGGACTTGCTTGATTATTATGCAAATATACTCAAAATAACTTGGTAATCTCCCTGACTATCCGGCAAGGTTGGATACTGCATATAAAAATATAAAAACTCCGTTTTCTTTGTATTGAAAACGGAGCCGAATATCTTTTTTAACGCCAACTATTCCTGCTTCTTTTTCTTGTCGAAATGGCTCTTGTAACGGTTCATGAACTTATCAACACGTCCTGCTGTATCAACCAGCTTCATCTTACCGGTATAGAAAGGATGGGATGTATTGGAGATTTCAATCTTGATCAGCGGATATTCCTTGCCATCTTCCAGCACAACAGTCTCCCTTGAGTGTGCAGTTGAACGGGTAAGAAAGGTATGGCCGTTTGACATATCCCTGAAGGCTACCAGCCTGTAACTATCGGGATGTATTCCTTTTTTCATCGTAGTTTTCTTTTATCAAAAAATTCAAAACGGGATGCAAAAATACGTAATCCATTTTAAACATCAAAATTATTCTGTTCATTTTTCCTGTCCTTTGCAAATTTCCGGCTCAGGTTGTTGAATCTTTCGTAGGGTGCCGTCGGATCAAAAAGACAACGGTAAGTCGTATGGGTTTTTTCCTTGGTAGCACCAAACTGACTATACATTTTATTAACCGTAAGATTATAATCGCCCACCCACGAAAGTTCAAGTTCCTCCATTCCCTCTTCGCGCATGGTATCCACAAGCTTGAGATAAATTCCCCCGACAGCGCCAATTCGCTGAAACTCGGGAATAACGCCGGATAGCAATAGCCGTCCCCGGGTTATGGCACGCTTTTTATAGTACAGCAGTCTGATAATATTCAACAGGTTGAGTTTGCCGTTTTTCAGCTTTCTCAGCACCTGGTTCATGTCAGGAAAAACAATCAGAAATCCGATAGGTTTGTTGTTGTGGTAGCCGAACCATATGAACTTCTCATTCAGTATAGCTTTGGCGTCCAGAAATATCTGGTAAAGATCTTCGAATTTCAGCGGGGTATAATTTTCCAGAAATTCTGCCCATATTTCATTGTACATGGCTACCATATCGCGCAGGTATTTTTCGGCGTGCTTCATTTCCAGGTGTTTGAAGGAATATGCCGGTTTCTTCCAGAAACGCTCACCGAAACTGCGCATATGTTCAGGGTATGGAAGGCTGAAATTGTCGTGGAAGCTGTATTGCTTAAAATAGGTTTTGAAACCGTAGTTCTCAAAGAGCAATTTATAATAAGGAAAATTGTAGGGCATGCCATACCCTTGGGGTACAAATCCTTCGGTAAGCAATCCCCAGTTCATGAAATTTTCACCGAAATTAATGGGACCGTCCATGGCCTGCATACCCTGCGAGATCAGCCAATTTTTAGCGGCATCGAACAGCAGGTTTGCTGCGTCCTGATCGTTTATGCATTCAAAGAAGCCGGTTCCTCCTGTAGGTTGCCGGTTATGATGGGCTTTGTTGTTATCATAAAAAGCGGCGATCCTTCCGGTTAGTCTTCCCTGTTCGTCCTTTATAACCCAGCGTCGGGCGTCCCCGTGTTGAAAACCGGAGTTCTTTTTCGGATTAAAAATATTTTCAATTTCCATATCCAGCGGACATGCCCAGTTCGGATCATTGCGGTAAAGCAACTTGGGCACTTCCAGAAATTCTTCCCTGGTTTTCTTATCAGTCACTTCAAGTAAACTCATGGGATCGGTTTTAATCATAATGAAAACCACTCCTGAAGCCAGTCGGCCCTGGATTCTAATTTAGAGCGATGTTCGAACTCATTTTTATTTGGATTATAAATATAATCTTTTTTCCATATCGAATGATTCCTGACCACCTCTTTTAATGAATCGAGAAAATAGGACACCTCTTCATCCTTCATAACCGGATGCAGGGATACCCTGACCCAGCCGGGCTTCTCTGACAGATCACCATGGTTGATCTTTTCGGTTATCTGGTGTGACCTGTCATAACTCACTTCCAGCAGAAAATGCCCGTAGGTGCCTGCGCAGGCGCACCCTCCTCTTACCTGGATTCCAAACCGGTCACTAAGCAACTTGACTATCAGGTTGAAATGTATATCTTTGTGGTAGAACGAAATGATCCCAAGGCGATGCTGTGTATTGCCGGCAAGGATATTGATCCCGGGAATCTCACGAAGGCCCTTCATGGTAATATTCACGAGTTCCCCTTCGCGTTGCATAATGCGTTCGACCCCCATTTTATCCTTCAGTTCCATGGCGAATGCTGCCCGAATGGCCTGTAAAAAGCCCGGAGTTCCTCCATCTTCGCGCGCTTCAATGTCGTTCACATACTTGTACTCCCCCCAGGGGTTGGTCCAGTCAACCGTACCACCACCGGGGTCATCGGGAATTTCGGAATTGTACAGTGAAGAATCAAAAATCAGCACCCCTGATGATCCGGGTCCTCCCAGAAATTTGTGCGGGGAGAAATAGAGTGCATCAAGTTTTTCCAGGGGATCGGGCGGATGCATATCCATCTTCACATAGGGTGCAGAAGCGGCAAAATCCACAAAACAAATTCCCTGGTTTTCGTGCATTACCCTGGCCATATCATGATAGGGGGTAATGATGCCGGTTACATTGGAACATGCTGTAAATGCTCCGATCTTGAATTTGCGGTCGGCGTACCGTAGCAATGCTGAGCGGAGTGCTTTGATATCAACCAGCAGCGATCCATCTGGGGGGATCATTACAACATCAGCCATCGTCTCGTACCATGAAGTCTGGTTGGAGTGATGCTCCATATGTGTAATGAAAATAACCGGACGATCCCTGACATCGATGCACTCCGGTTTAACCCTTTTGTTGCCGGTTCTCAGGCTGAGGATTCGCTGCAGTTTATTCACAACACTGGTCATTCCCGAACCGGCCGTTATTATAACGTCATTGGGCCCTGCGTTTACATGTTTCTTAATATACTCGTGTGCATAATGATAGCACAGTGTCATTCTGTTCCCTGTTTCGCTGGTTTCCGTATGTGTATTGGCAACAAAAGGACCGAAAACATTAGTTATCCGGTCTTCAATAGGCCGGTACAACCTGCCACCGGCAACCCAGTCGAGATAATGGATCTTTATCCTGCCATAAGGAGAATCAAAACAAGCATCATTTCCGATAATATTACTTCTGAACGGTTCAAAATAATTCTCCAGGTTAGTCATAGCAACGCTTAGGATTAATGCGTCTCAAAAATAGTACTCTTTTTCGATTAAAATGCTGATTTATGTTCTAATTTACTGAATCGATGCCTGTTATCCATGGTCTTTTTTTGAACCTTTTTTTTAAAAAACCTGAAAAGATCATTATCTTTGCCCTCCTCCCAAAAGTCCCGAAGGGTTCCCATGGTGAGGATTACATTGTTTTAAAATGGTGGTTGTAGCTCAGTTGGTTAGAGCGCCAGATTGTGGCTCTGGAGGTCGCCGGTTCGAGCCCGGTCTCCCACCCCAATTCTCCGGAATACTCCGGAGAATTTTTTTTACCTCCCCCCCCCACCCCTCGGGGTGGGTCCGGAATCAACCAATAAAGGAGTTTACTTATTATGGAACAACCCGGGAACTATAAAAAGGAAAAATTGACCATTGATATTGGAAAAGCCAATCTGTATTCCTTGCTGGTTTTTATTCCGGTAGGGTTGTTTTTTGTACTTCCCTTTATTGTTATATGGCACGAATCAGCCAGCTGGAATACAATAACAGAATTCTTTCAAAGCAACAACCTGTCGGTCTACTGGGGCCTTCCGCTTACGGTGCTGCTGGTACTCTTCCTGGGAATAGCTGCCCATGAGCTTCTGCACGGGTTAGCCTGGTCGAGATTTGCCACAAAAGGATTCAGGTCGGTTAAGTTCGGAGTAATCTGGAAAATGGTCACTCCTTACTGTCACTGCACAGAGCCCCTGACAGTGAAACATTATATCATTGGAGCCATCGTACCTGCCATTGTTCTGGGAATTATCCCTTCCATAGTGGGTATCATAACCGGGAGCCTGGCATTGTTGGTATTCGGGGCTTTTTTTACAATAGCTTCAACAGGGGACTTTATGGTAATTGATTTACTGCGAAAAGAGAAAATGAGCGACCTGGTACAGGATCATCCTTCGGAAGCCGGTTGCTATATATACAGGCTTAATAAAAACTCCTAACTTTGCTGTTTTCATTTTCATAAACGAATTATGCCCTGGGTAAATTATCATTCACATTCGTTGTTCTGCGACGGAAAAGCCGCACCCGAAGATTTCATTACAGTTGCCATCGAAAAGGGATTTCCTGCGTATGGGTATTCTTCCCATGCACCGGTGCCATTTTCATCACGATGGAATATCGATCCCGGGAAATTACCTGCCTATCTTGAGGAGATAACCCGTATAAAAAATGATTACGCTGATAAAATTCAGGTATACACAGGGTTGGAGGTTGACTTTATCGATGGTTTGTGGGGTAGCCGGACATCAGGACTTAAGGAAATGGCATTTGATTACCTGATCGGTTCGGTACATTATATCGGACAGTTCCCCGACAATACCTACTTTTGTTTTGATGGCCAGCCGGAGGCATTTTTTCAGGGTATGGAATTACTTTACAAAAATGATTTCAGGAAGGCGCTGACAGTTTATTATGATTCCGTGAGGGGTATGGTGGAAACAGATGTCCCTGATATTATCGGACATATGGATAAAATAAAAATGCACAATACCGTGCGAACTTATTTCAGTGAAGAGGATAAATGGTACGTAAGCCAGGTGGAAGAAACACTTGATCAGGTTGCCAGGTTCGGATGCATTGTGGAGGTCAATACCCGTGGTCTCTATAAACACAATCCGCCCATGTTATACCCAAGTATATGGATATTGGAAAGGATTTACGAGAAGGGTATTCCGGTTATGATAAATTCCGATTCGCACCACCCGGATGAAATTGACCTGGGATTTTCATATGCTGCATCGGTATTACAGGATATCGGGTTTAAAACCCTAAGGGTATTGCTTGACGGAAAATGGCAGGAAATGCCATTCACGGAAAATGGATTTTCATTTTAAGTTTTCAAAACGCTTACAGGCTCCGTTCAGTACATCGTTCTGATAACTTGCTTCCATGATCTTATTTCCCTTTTCATCCCAAAATTCCCATTTGCCCGACAACTTTCCATCCAGGTAGTAGCCCTTTCTTCGCAACTGCCCGTTTTTGTAATAGGTAAATGCTTCTCCGCTGAGCTTACCGTTCTTATATGTAAATTGATCCTTTATCCGGCCGGTTTTGCTGAAAACAATTATGCACCTGCCTGAAAAAGGCCTATAAGCCTCGCTGGTATAAAATATATCAGGTTTAATCTCCGCTTCCGTAATGGTTACTTTCCCTGAACAGGCGACGGCTCCGAGCGACAAGATAAATATTACCCGTTTCATTGCAAAAAACATATATTAATAGTCTTGTTTACTACTATTAACGTATGTTCACCAAAGGGTGTTCGGTATTATTGATGAACCTCCGTATACATCAACCGAAGGGTTTAAAAAAATGGATGAACTATACCTGCTTATTTCCTGAGCTCAGATTCTCTTGTCCAGTCCTCTGCCCTCCCAACAAACTTCATTCCCAATACATACCCCTTCAGTGTCATTTTATTATCATCACCGTCGAACCACATATAGCAGTCATAGGTTTTGCCGTTATCCGGATCATAAACGCTGCCGCCTTCCCATCTTTTCTTTTCCTGATTGTAAGAGAAGTCCTCCAGGATCATCAGGCCCCATATCTTATTTCCACGCAGTTTCTCTTCCGGATTATTGACGTCGAGTTTATCTTTGTCCTCTTTAAGCCATTCGACCTTACCATAAAATTTACCGTTGGTTGCCTTGAATATTCTGACCTGTGAAGTTCCTTTGGCAGGAGCCCAGATACCGGTGATTTTGTCGGCCTGTGCAAATACCATGGAGGTAGAAAAAAGGAGACAGGTAATGATCAGGAAATATTTCTTCATTGTTTTTAGTTTAGATGATTTAACACCGTATTAAGTTATATTTTTCTTTGTAATATGACATAAGCGTAAGAAAAATCGGCCGGATCACCTGCTTGCTTGTTATCCCTGGATATCTCCTCCCAATCCTCCGGATTAACACCGGGAAAAAAAGTATCGGCCTCGAATGATTTATCTACCAGGGTTAAATATAGTTTTGTGGCAAAAGGAAGGAACTGCCGATAGATTGACGCTCCACCAATAACAAAATTCTCCTGGCAGTCATCACATTTCTCAATGGCTTCGTTTAGGGAATAAACAGTTTCACAACCCTCAAAGTGGTCATTGAGATTATCGGAGATGACAATATTTCTTCGATCTTTAAGCGGACCGCCGGGTAACGAAAAAAAAGTGTTTTTTCCCATAATTACGGTATGTCCTGTTGTTATCTGCCGGAATCGCTTCAGATCACCGGGTATATGACACAACAGTTTGTTATCCTTACCAATTCCGTTATCATTCGCTAGGGCAACAATAATAGAGATACTTTTCATTTTTTGTAAATTAAACCGAAATTGCTCCCCGGATATGAGGAAGCGGATCATAATTTTCCAGGATAAAATCATCAAACGCAAAGCGGTTGATATCCGTAACGGCCGGATTTAACTTCATTACCGGTAACGGACGTGGTTCACGGGAAAGCTGGATATTCACCTGTTCAAGGTGATTCCTGTAAATATGGGCATCTCCAAGGGTATGGATAAATTCACCGGCTTTCAGTCCGGTTACCTGAGCTACCATCAGAAGCAGCAGGGAATAGGATGCAATATTGAACGGAATTCCCAGGAAGATATCAGCACTGCGTTGGTAAAGCTGGCAAGAAAGGGTATTGTTGGCCACATAAAACTGGAACATAACATGACAGGGTGGCAGTGCCATGTTTCCGATATCTGAAACGTTCCAGGCACTCACCATATGCCTGCGCGAATCGGGATTATTTTTCAGGGAACGGATAACCTGTTCAATCTGGTCCGTAGACTTCCCGTCATAACCTGGCCAGCTTCGCCACTGAAATCCATAAATATGACCGAGATTACCTTCTGCATCGGCCCATTCATTCCAGATATTTACATTATTATCATTCAGATATTTAACATTGGTGTCCCCCTTGAGGAACCAGAGCAATTCATAGATTATCGATTTCAAATGCAGTTTCTTGGTTGTCATCAACGGAAATCCCTCGCCCAGGTTAAATCGCATCTGATAGCCAAAAACGCTTATTGTCCCAGTACCTGTCCTGTCGGCCTTTTCAACGCCATTATCCAGCACATGTTGCAGTAAATTCAGATACTGCTTCATTACAAAAAATTAAATTGGTACAGCTGGCAAAATTAATCAAGATATGCTAACCTAAATAAAGGCTCCGGTAAAGTTATTAGCAGATGTTGATTTCTTTTAGACAATTAACATGAAAGCAGCATAAAATTTTTAGTATTTTTAGCCAACATTATGGGAGGCATATAGTTTGAAAGATCATTAACAAGAAATATCTTTGATGTTATGCAATTATGTAAACCCTTCTTCTTGTTTATTCATTTGTTGTTGATCTTTGCGCTTCCTGTTGCGGGACAATATGACTTTACCGTCAGCGATGCTGAAGGTTGCACACCCATGAAGGTGAAATTTGAGTTTACCAGCACAGCAACAGTTGATACGATTACCAGCTTCTATTGGGATTTTGGGAACGGGCAAACCAGTAACCTTGAATCTCCTGACTCGGTTACCTATAATACAGCCGGTAATTATACCGTAGGCCTGATATACAATAACCGGACTGATCTGTTGATCGGCAAACCTGATTTCATTACGGTTCATCGAACTGTTCCTGCCAATTTCACTTATTATGATTCAGTAACATATAACACCTATGTTTTTCAGCACACCGAACCGCTGGAAACCGGTACTACATACGATTATCTTTGGGATTTTGAGGGTGTGGGAACACGCACCGGCAGCCGGGAGATAATTGTGTTTCCATCAACCGACACCTTTCAGGTAACACTTACCGTAAGTGATAATTTCGGGTGCACCAGCACCAATTCACAGCTCGTGCTGGTAATGGAAGCAATCACCATTCAGAATGTATTCACTCCCAACGGAGACAATATCAACGATTACTTCCTCGTTTCCAGTGAAGGAGGATTTCCGCTGGTTCTCAGGATATACACCCGGGCAGGAACACTGGTATACGAAAATGAAGGGACGGTATTGACCTGGGATGGCAAGACCGCATCAGGACAGGAATTAAACCCCGGAATTTATTTTTACAGTCTGGAAGCCCTGCAGGGTGATCCCAATAAACGCTTTTCCAGGGCGGGGGTTTTATATATGTATAAGTAGGGACGAGGATGTGTGTGTTGTGGGTTTTTGATATTGATCATTAATGTGTTATGTTAAATATTATAAAGAAAAAGGTTATCCTCTTACTGCTCTTACTGGCTTTTCTCCCCATTCCTCTGATTCTTGCCCAGAATACGGGGCAACAGCGGCCGAAGATCGGAGTGGTGCTAAGCGGCGGCGGAGCCAAGGGCTTTGCTCATATCGGTGTTTTAAAAGTTTTGGAAGAAGCAGGCATCACACCCGATTATATCAGTGGTACGAGCATGGGAAGCATTGTCGGCGGCTTGTATGCCATTGGATATTCCGCCGAAGATCTGTCAAGGCTCAACAGCAGTTTAGACTGGTCGATACTTCTGTCGGATTATACACCGTTGAGAAACATATCCCTTGAAGAGAAGCATGATTATAAGCGTTATATCATTGAACTACCTGTGCGCAATAGAAAGATCGGTTTGCCTTCGGGCATGCTTGAAGGACAGAACCTTTCCAACCTGTTATCGGGACTTACCTGGAGGACAGCAGGAATTGAGCGCTTTGACAGTTTTCCATATCCCTACCGTTGTATTGGCACCGAAATAATTAACGGTGAAATTGTAGAATTCAACTCTGGTGACCTTGCCCGGTCGATGAGAGCCAGTATGGCCATACCCAGTGTTTTCACGCCGGTGGTGTTTGACAGCAACACGGTGGTTGTGGATGGCGGTGTTATCCGGAATTTCCCGGTTGAAGAGGTCAGGAAAATGGGTGCAGATATAATAATCGGGGTATATACCGGTTTTAAGGAAAAGGTGACAGCCAGGGATTTGAATTCGCTGGCCCAGATACTATCCCGGGCAACGTCGAGTTATGGAATATTCGATTCGAGGGAACAGGCAAAGATGGTGGATATATTTATTACCCCGGAACTTACCAATTATTCTTCGGCTGATTTTAACAGGAGCCTTGAAATTGAAAAAGCAGGGGAAGATGCAGCCCGGGAACATTTCCATGAACTTAAAGCATTGGCTGACTCCCAGAAATTATATGGTCTTAAACCAAAGCCCCTGCCACTCAATAATCATGACAGCATATTGATAACCCGGGTATTTGTTAATGATCTGAAATACAATGATCAAAGCCTTGTATACGGAATGCTTAACATACCACGGAACAGTTACCTCGCACAAAATGAATTAAAAGCGGGAATTGAAAGGATTTTCGGAACATTGTATTTTGATAAGCTGACCTACCATTTTGAAAAAGACGGAAATGGATTTTGCCTGATCCTGGATGCGAAGGAAAAACCGCCCGCCGCGCTGAAAGTAGCCCTGCACTATGATAATTTTTACGGTGCCGGGCTTGTCTTAAATTTTACACAAAGCAATTTTCTGGTATCGGGAGCAAAACTAACTGCTTCAGCTGATTTGAGTGAATACCCGCAGCTCCGGCTTTACTACCGGAAATATACCGGACCAAAGAAGAAACTGCTTGCCGGCGTTGAATCGTACTTTGAATCAAACCTCATTCCGGGCTATCTCGAGGGGGAAGAGTTAGGGTATTTCCATCAGAACCATCTTACTACAGACCTGTCACTCAAGCACGGCTTTAATTTGAACCAAAAAATCGGGATAGCCGCCCTTTTCGAATATTCTGCCGTATATCCCAACAAAGCCATGCAAGCCTTGTACCCCGAAGTTTTCAATTTTAAGCGATATGGATTTAAAGGTGCGGGATTGCTGGGAACCTATACGCTAAATACCCTGGATGATTTGATATATCCTTCCGATGGAACACTTCTTGACCTGAGCATAAAAGGTATTTATAAACCCGGAGCCGATCTGAAATATCTTTCTGACACCATAAATACCGGAATATCGCTGAATTCGTTCGCAAAGCTCAGCTTCACTATTGACAACTACAGCAAAATAAGCTCCAGGATCAGCACCAATACCGGCCTGGCACTCGGACTGAGCACCGATGAGTACATTGTATCGGATTATTTCTTTGTGGGCGGTTATAAATATAATCTTCGCCGCAATCACCTTGCCTTCATAGGATACAATCCCGGTGAAGTAGTAGCAACAAACCTGCTTCAGCTTAAACTCGGCCTGAACTACCGCCTTAATAAAAACCTGCAGGTAGAGGTGGCAGCCAACAGCATGCTGGCCGCAGATAATTTTGAAAACCTGGCGCTGTCATTCCTTGAATGGAACAATGAATCGCTTCACCTGGGGTATGGAGGTGGCTTTACTTACAAAACACCACTGGGTCCCATGACCCTATTTTTTGCCGGAAACAATAAGGATAACCGGTTGAGGTGGTACCTGAATATGGGATTTACGTTTTGATCAGTACCGTTTCCCGATTACCTCCCAGTCAAGTATCTGCCAAAAAGCCTGCAGATATTCAGGTCTTTTGTTTTGATAATCGAGATAATATGCATGTTCCCAAACATCACATGTTAGAAGGGGTGTATAGCCCTGGCGTAAAGGATTCCCGGCATTCGGCTCCTGGATAATTTCAATCGCTCCTCCGGGAGTTTTTACAAGCCACGCCCATCCTGACCCAAAAAGTGTGGCAGCTGCCTTGGTAAACTGCTCTTTAAATCCTGTAAATGAACTAAAAGCACTGTTGATAGCAGTATTGAGGGAACCAAGCGGTTCACGGGACCCGGAAGGTGAAAAACTCATAAAATAAAAAGTATGGTTCCACACTTGTGCACCATTGTTAAAAATTCCTCCTTCAGCCTCCTTAATAATCTGTTCCAGGGAGGCATTTTCAAATCTGGTACCAGGCACCAGGTTGTTCAGATTGTTTACATAAGCCTGGTGATGTTTTCCATAATGAAAATCCAGTGTATTTTTCGAAATGTGCGGTTGCAGTGCATCCGGCGAGTAGGGCAATTTGGGCAATTCAAATGGCATGATTGTGGGTTTTAAAGTAAATATACCCACAAGTTAACTATTCTCAGGCAGAATTACAACCCACAACCATCACAACCCGCAACAATTTTATTTCATCCTGCCCGCTACTTCCCCCCAGTTCACAACATTCCAGAACGCGGCAAGGTATTCGTTGCGCCTGTTTTGATATTTCAGGTAGTATGCGTGTTCCCACACATCCACTCCCAGTAAAGGGGTCCCCTTAACTTCGGCCAGATCCATGAGGGGATTGTCCTGGTTTGGGGTTGAAGTGATTTTAAGCTCATCACCTGCTTTTACCAGCCATGCCCAGCCTGAGCCAAACCTTGTCATGGCAGCAGCTGTGAACTGTTCCTTGAATTTATCAAAGGATCCGAAATACCGGTTTATCGCATCAAGCAGGTTCCCGGTAGGAGTCCCTCCTGCATTCGGGCCCATAATCTTCCAGAATAAACCGTGATTATAATGCCCACCGCCATTATTCCTGACTGCCATGGGAAGTTTTGATACCCCGGCCAATATGTCTTCGATACTTCTCTTTTCCCATTCTCCGCCGGCGAGAGCATTATTTACATTAGTAATATAAGCCTGATGATGCTTTGTATGATGTATTTCCATGGTGCGTGCATCAATATGCGGTTCCAGCGCCGCGTAATCATAACCCAATTTAGGAAGTTCAAATGCCATACTTTGAATTTTTCAGATTAAACAACTATTTTATTATTTAGAATAAATTAAAATAATACTACATGGGTAACAATTGTTACCCCGGTTTGTTTATCAGAACCATGATAAATGACTTACTTTACTGTTTTGAAAGGAAATGACTTGCCTGTATTCCATTGCGCTCCATATATTTTATCTGGTAATGCTGCTGGTATCGCCCTTCAACAAAAAAGCCCGCTTATGGGTGACAGGCAGGACAGGCTGGAAAACAAAACTTAGTAACTGGCGAAAAACAGGCGCTCCGGTTTTGTGGATACACGCCGCATCGCTGGGAGAATTTGAGCAGGGTCGACCCCTGATGGAAGCATTCAGGCTGCATTATCCCGGATACAGCATACTTCTTACTTTCTATTCTCCGTCGGGCTATGAGATCAGGAAAAATTATCCCGGAGCTGACTTCATCTGTTACCTGCCTCTCGATACACGATACAATGCACACCGGTTCATAAAACTGGTGAATCCCAAAGCAGTCTTTTTCATCAAATACGAATTCTGGTATTTTTATCTGAAAAAGCTCCACGACCTCAATCATCCTGTTTATTTGATATCAGGCATCTTCCGGTCAAACCAGGTATTTTTCAGGTGGTACGGCAAATGGTTCAGGAATAAGCTGCGGTTTATCAATCACTTTTTTGTCCAGGACGAGGCTTCTGCCAGCCTGCTGGCATCCCTGGATATTCATGAGGTGACTGTCAGCGGAGACACCCGGTTCGACCGGGTTTCCGGAATTGCGGCTGATGCAAAAACGATTGACCTGGCAGTGGCTTTCTCTGCAGGACACTATTGCATGGTGGCAGGGAGCACCTGGCTGCAGGATGAAGAAATTCTTGTCCGTTTTATTCAGGAGCAGGGACAGCATATGAAATTCATTATAGCCCCGCATGAAACAGGCGACGGGCATATCAAAAAGCTGACAGGAATGTTGAAGGGAAATTGTCTGCTGTTTTCAGCTGCAACTCCGGAAAGTGTTGCCAGCAACCAAGTACTCATCATAGACAGTGTGGGCATACTTTCTTCGCTTTATCCATGCGGGCAGCTGGCATATATCGGAGGGGGCTTCGGAAAAGGGATACACAACATCCTTGAGGCAGCTGTTTATGGTATCCCCGTGATCTTTGGACCCAATTACCTGAAATTCCGTGAAGCAGCAGACCTGATAAAATCAGGGGGAGGTTTCAGCATAGCAGGTTACCCTTCATTGAGAAACCTGGTTACCGCCATGAGAAATGATCCTTCAGGATACAAGCAGGCTGCTGAAGAAGCCGCAGGGTATGTAAAAAGCCATACAGGTGCTACCCGTATAATTCTTGAACAACTTTTCGTACCGTGATTAAATTCAGACTATTTTTACAACTTCACCTTGTTTTAATTGTTAAAAGAATAAGCTAATTTTATTTCACTGTACTGTTTAATTATATGCATTGCAGAATCTGCAGCACCTGCGTTCATATAATTGCATGAATTTCTGTTAAATACGTAAATCAATTGATGATGAGAAATTTAGAACTTATTTGCATATTGTCGTTTCTTATTCCGG
>DATEVU010000133.1:0-7840 GCA_035258345.1 Bacteroidales bacterium | reverse complement strand
ATCTGTTATCCGGATGCTTAAAGAAATTCATACAATACCAAACAAATCTGGACAGGATTATAGGGATTGGCCTTTAGATTTTCTGGCTGACCATATAGTGGCTACACATCATAAATATGTTTTAAAAACATTGCCTGAACTTGTATTCTATACAAACAAAATTGCAGATGTGCATGGTTACCGCCACCCTGAACTGATTGAAGTAGCGAGGTTGTTCTGTAAAATCAACGATGAATTGTTACAACATCTAAAAAATGAAGAAGATGTGCTGTTTCCGGCCATTAAAGCAGCTTTATTAGTCAACACTCCAAAAACAAAAGAAATTATTTTATCCGAAATAACACGAATGAACGGGGAACATGAGTTTGCTGGCGGGACAATGGATAAAATCAACGAAACAACCAATGGTTATGAAGTTCCGGCCGATGCCTGCAATACCTATCTGGTCACTTTTAAAATGTTAAAGCAATTTGAAGACGACCTTCATGTTCATGTTCACCTGGAGAACAATATTTTGTTTCCAAAAGCTATGAACTTATAAAGTATTGGTTTAAAATATCATGTAAATTAATAATATTTTTTAATATTTAATAGTTTCCCGGGGTCCCCGAGCCATCTTCATGATATCTTTTTCTTACCAATTGATATCCCGAGCGTACATAGTATGCTACCGGCATCACGATCATATGCATCAGTTTCGTATAGGGGAATATAATAAAAATGAGCAGACCGGCCACGATGTGCAGTTTGTATATAATACTGTGATCAGCTATTACTGATGCCGCATCAGGTTGAAAAGTGATGATCTTTTGAGCCCATATTCCCAGAGCTGCATAATTCTCTACGGATGAGGATGCTGTTTGTGTAATAGATATCATACCCAACATTATTTCCGTGAGCAACAGAAAAATGATAAAATAATCCTGCACCGAACTGTTAAGCCGGATGCGATCAATGCTGATCCGTCTATAGATCAGTATGATGATTCCTGTAAGCGATAGCAGTCCGAATACCGAACCCATTATTAATGCGATAATCCTTTTTGTTTCGGTGGTAAAAAACAAATGATACAGCTTTTCGGGGGTGAAAAGTCCAGTAAAATGACCAATAAAAACAAAAATTATGCTAAAATGAAAGAGGTTACTTCCCAGGCGAAGTCCCTTGCGTGATAAAAACTGACTCGAATTCGCCTGTATACTTTTAGATGCTTTAACAATGCGTGTGATCAGGCCGAACCAGAATACCGCCATGGAAATATGCGGTAAATAGGTAAAGAGCAGATTGTTTATATAATTCTCCATGGTTTCATTATATTTATTCAGCATGAGGGCTGTCGCCCGGGCTTAGGTTCACGCGAAGAAAGTGAGATGGCTGCAGCCAGAATGTACTGATAATGACTCCCCGATTCCAATAGCTTTGTCAGAATATGTTCAATAATTTCAACAGGATCGGCAAGCAATTCAGCAGCTTTAGGGAGTTCCTGCAAGGACAGGAATTCCAGAAAAGCAGGCAGGTAATCCGGAAGTTCAGTACGGTTGATTTCCAATCCGTTCTCATTGTAAAAGTGCATCAGATCAACCATAGCCTGTCCTCGGCTTTTAGAATCGCCATGGACATGCTCAAAAAGATTCAGTGAAACAGCCCTTGAATAATCAAACAGCTGAACATAGTGTTCCTGCCAGTTGGTAAGTCCGCATGTTTGGAATTGTTCTACGAATAATCTGATCCCATCAATTTTACTTTCTTCGAGAATTCCCTCCGATATTAGATTTGGGATTACCTCCGGCAAGAAATCCATAATTTCCTTTTCCGGGTAGGAAAGCAGGGCGGATAATATTTTAAAGGTCCTTATCATGGCTAGATGCCGCCAAACAGATTTTTAGACTTTCGTGCCAGCCTGCTTTTACCATTTTCGCTAAAATCCAGATCCGATTTGTCACCAAAAGGATCGGAGGCATATTCCATGTGCGATGACGGTATCACATTCCGGTCGGAGTAATCGGCAATACCCAGGTAGCGGTACATTTCTTCCATCTGTGCCGGTGACATATCCAGATCCTGTAAAACCTGTTCATTTGCATTTCCACCAAAGGTTTTTGAACGCATATAGGCTCTGAGGGAAAGTAATTTATTAAGGGCCTGCGTTACAGGACCTTCATCACCGGCCGTGAACATATTGGCCAGGTAATTTACCGGAATTTTCATGAAATCAGTGTCCGGAATGATACCGTTTATGCCCTCTTTCCCGCTTTCAACGGTAGATTTTATGGGCGACAGCGGCGGAACATACCAAACCATGGGCAATGTCCTGAATTCAGGATGAAGGGGAAAGGCGATCTTCCAATCCATTACCAGTTTGTACACCGGTGAATTCCGTGCGGCTTGCAGATAACTTTCAGGAATGCCCTGTTCCAGTGCTTCACGGCCCACTTCCGGATCATGTGGATCCAAAAAAACATCCAGATGTGCCTTGTACAACTTGGTTTTATCAGTATTGAGAGTGGCCGCCTTTATTCTTTCAGCATCGTATAGAATTACCCCTGTATACCGCATTCTTCCCACGCATGACTCTGAACACAGCGTGGGTTGTCCGGCCTCGATTTTCGGATAACAAAAGATGCATTTCTCCGATCGCTGTGTTTTCCAATTAAAATATATCTTTTTATAGGGACAGGCGCTAACACATGCCCGCCATCCACGGCAACGGTTCTGATCAATAAGTACAATACCGTCTTCTGCTCTTTTATATATGGCTCCTGACGGGCAGGCTGCCACACAGGCAGGGTTCAGGCAATGTTCGCACAGTCTGGGAACATAAAGCATAAAAGAATTCTCAAATTCCCCATAACCCTTATCCAAAATATTTTTAAAATTCTGTTCTAAACTCCGTTTGGCATATTCACCACCCAGGTTATCTTCCCAGTTAGGTCCTTTCTCTATCTTGTCCATCCTTTTTCCGGAAATCATCGAATAAGGCCGGGCCGATGGCGGTGTAACATATCGTGATGAATTATGCAGTACCGAATAGTTAAAAGTAAACGGCTCATAATAATCATCGATCTGCGGCAAAAAAGGATTGGCAAATATATTTAGCCCGATTACTTTTTTGTCTCCCATTGCCGGCCGAAGCCTGTTTTTATCAATAACCCATCCGCCTTTCCATCGGTCTTGGTTCTCCCAGTCATCCGGGTATCCAATACCGGGTTTTGTCTCAACATTATTGAACCAGGCATATTCCATTCCCATTCGTGTAGTCCATACATTTTTGCAGGAAACAGAACAAGTATGACACCCGATACACTTGTCAAGGTTCAATACCATTCCTATCTGGGCTTGTACTTTCATAATCCAACGGGAGTTAAGGATTCAATACCGGTTTCTTCATCTTTCCATTCTACTTTATCCAGTTTCCGCACCACAACAAACTCATCGCGATTTGAGCCAATAGTTCCGTAGTAATTAAAACCGTACGACAATTGAGCATAACCTCCGATCATGTGTGTGGGTTTGAGGCAGAGTCTTTCTAAGGAATTATGAACCCCGCCGCGGTTTCCAGATGCCTGGCTTACCGGCATATTTACCGTTCTTTCCTGATTATGGTACATGATCAATGCCCCTTCAGGGATACGTTGCGAAACTATCAGCCTTGCAACTGAAGCCCCGTTGCAGTTAAACACTTCCACCCAGTCGTTATCGATGAGGTCAATTTTCCCGGCATCTTTTTCACTCATCCAGACCACAGGACCTCCTCGTCCGAGAGTAAGCATTACAAGGTTATCAGACCATGAACTATGGATCGTCCATTTGTTGTGAGGTGTCATCATATTAATGATCATATACTTTTCCCCGGTTTTCAGCTTGTCCAGGATGCCCTCAACTGATTTCGTATTTATCGGAGGTTTGTAACAAACCATGTTCTCACCAAAGGCGGACATCCAGGGATGATCCTGAAATAAAGTCTGTCTTCCCGTAAGCGTGCGCCAGGGTATCAATTCATGCACATTGGTATATCCGGCGTTGTAAGAGACATCCTCGGATTCAATACCACTCCAGATGGGAGAAGTGATTATTTTGCGCGGCTGTGCCAGCAGATCCTTAAAACTGATCTTTTCATCAGAGCGATTCATGGCCAGATGAGTAAGGCTTAGGCCGGTGGACGACTCAAGGGATTTCCATGCTTTTACAGCAACATGGCCATTTGTTTCCGGAGCCAGGGTTAAAATCACAGAAGCAACCTGAACATCACTTTCCATTTTCGGAAGCCCGTTTGAATCGCTTTCTTCCGAAACAATGCCATTCAGACGCCCGAGAAGTTCAATTTCAGTATCGGTATTCCAATTTATACCTTTACCGCCATTCCCCTGACTTTTCAATAGCGGACCCAGGGAAGTAAACCTGCTGAAGGTCTTCCTGTAATTCCGTTCCACAGAAAGAATCCTGGGCATGTTAATTCCTGGTTTCAGGTCGCTATTACCGGTTTTCCAATCGGTTTTATCCGCCGTGTCAGATAATTCCATAGGAGAGTCGTGCTGAAGAGGTAATAATACGATGTCGTTTTCTTTGCCAAGATGTCCTTCCGACAGTTCTGAAAACTTTCGTGCCAGTTCCTTAAATATTTCCCAGTCGGAACGCGACTCCCATACCGGGTCCACAGCCTTTGAGAAAGGATGGATGAAAGGGTGCATGTCGGATGTGCTCAGATCATTTTTCTCATACCAGGATGCGGCAGGAAGTAAAATATCGGAATGCAGTCCGGTAGTGGACATTCTGTAATCAATTGTTACCAGAAGATCCAATTTTCCTTCGGGAGCCTTGTCATGCCATTTTACCTCCGAAGGAAGCATTTCACCCATTTCCTTCAAATCCTTGCCAAATACACAGTTTTGGGTGCCCAGCAGATGTTTCATGAAGTATTCCATACCCTTGGCGCTGGAACCCAGCAGATTGGAACGCCATACGAATAAATTCCTGGGGAAATTCTTCGGGTTGTCAGGATCTTCCGATGCAATCTGCAATTCGTTATGTTTAAGTTTTTCTTCCACGTACTTTTCCGGTTCCATGTCATGGGCGAATGCATCCCGGGCAAGCGTAAGAGGATTTTCTCCAAGCTGGGGTGACGATGGTAGCCAACCCATCCGCTCTGCTTTGACATTACAATCGATGATCAGGTTGTTCTTCCACAAATCCTTATCAATAACAGGAGAGAGCAATTCCTGCAATCTTACTTTTTCATAACGCCATTGGTCGGTATGCATATAAAAAAAAGAAGAAGTATTCATCTGTCTTGGCGGACGTCCCCAATCAAGCGCAAAGGCTACCGGAAGCCAGCCTGCTTGCGGCCGGAGTTTTTCCTGGCCGACGTAATGGGCCCAACCTCCGCCTGATTTTCCGACACACCCGCAAAACACCAGCATATTTATGGCACTACGATATATCATGTCGGTATGAAACCAGTGGTTTACCCCTGCACCAATTATAATCATTGATTTACCCTCGGAGACAGCTGCATTTTCAGCAAACTGACGTGCAACAGTGATAACCTGTTCTGCGGGAACGCCTGTAATACTTTCCTGCCATTTCGGAGTATAGGGAAGATCTTCATCATATTTTTTTGCAGCACATGGATCTCCCAAACCCCTGTCAAGGCCATAATTGGCGACCAGCAGGTCAAATACCGTACAGCAAATCACATCGCCGTTTTTGACAGGTATTTTTTTCACGGGAACTTTTCTTACAATAATCTCATTATGACTGGTGGCGTTGAAATGCATGTGTTTGTATAATTCTCCTCCAAAATAGGGGAATGATACCTCCGCGATTTCATCATAGTTGTCAATTACTGATAATAATGGTGCAATCTCACCTCCGCTCCTGATATCCCTGAGCTTGAGGTTCCATTTCCCCTCCTTGTCCCATCGTGACCCGATAGTTCCATTGGGCACTGAAATTGCACCGGATGCTTCATCGAACACTACCGTTTTCCAGTCAGGCTGACTTGTTATGTCCAGGTCATGATCAAAATCACTGGCCCGCATTATCCTGCCAGGCACCCATCTGCCATTCTGATTGATTATCCGGACAAGGAAAGGCAAATCTGAATACTGTCGTACGTACTTTTCAAAGTAGGCGGTTTTCTTATCCAGGTAGAATTCCTTCAGAATCACGTGTCCCATCGCCATACCAAGCGCAGCGTCTGTACCCTGCCTTGGTTTCATCCAGAGGTCGGCAAATTTTGCAGCATCGTTAAAATCCGGGCTGATGTTCACCGTTTTGGTTCCTTTATAGCGAACCTGGGTGTAAAAGGGTGCGTCAGGTGTCCGTGTCACAGGAACATTTGATCCCCACAATATCAGAAAGGAGGAGTTAAACCAATCGGCGCTTTCGGGTACATCAGTTTGTTCTCCCCAGGTCTGTGGTGATGCAGGGGGCAGGTCACAATAAAAATCATAGAAACTAAGCACAGTACTGCCCAGCAGACTTAAATACCGGGTTCCTGCGGCATAGGAAACCATCGACATGGCGGGGATCGGCGAAAAACCTACCACACGGTCAGGCCCATATTTTTTAATTGTGTAAATATTGGCTGCAGCGATAATTTCATTCACTTCGTCCCACGGTGCACGAATAAAACCGCCTAAACCACGCCCGGCTTTATATTCACGGCATACTTCCGGATCATTCATAACCGATTCCCATGCAATTACAGGATCGGCATCCATTTCTTTTGCTTTGCGGTATGCCTTTGCAAGAACACCGCGAATCATGGGGTATTTCACCCGGTTTGCGCTATACAGGTACCAGGAATAACTGGCTCCCCGGGGGCAACCTCTGGGTTCATGGTTAGGCATTCCCGGACGGGTTTCCGGATAATCGGTTTGCTGCACTTCCCAGGTTACCACGCCATTTTTAACAAAAATCTTCCAGGAGCATGACCCTGTGCAGTTCACGCCGTGTGTGGACCGAACTACTTTATCGTGTTGCCAGCGGTTCCGGTATAAACTTTCCCAGCTGCGATCCTCACCAGTAACAGAAACGTGATTATCCTTAGTTTTGTCAACATGAGGGCTGAAATAGAAAAGCTCATTGAACAGGTTCATAAACTATTATTTGTTTGGATTCTGATGTTTCTTAGCAATACATATATGATAATAATACTGATTGCGGCCAATAAAGTAAACACGGAAAATCCCAATGCATATCCCGTATAATTGTATATGTCCGCTATGGCACCCATTACGGGAGGGATAACAAAGCCACCGAAAGCACCAATGCCGCCGATCCAGCCTGCTGCTCCTCCTATTGCTTTTGGGACGTATGTTGGCACCAGTTTAAAAACCGCCGCATTGTTAACTCCCATGCCGATTGCCAGCAGGACCACCGCAATTATTCCGGTTCCTGCATTATAAGAGAACATCAGTATTACCGAAGCCAATAGCACCAATAACATAGAAAACAAACAAGTCTTTTCTCCTCCTGCCTTGTCGGAAATAGAACCGCCCAACACGCGGCATATAGATGCCGCTATGGAAAACACGGCTGTAAGTATTCCTGCCTTTACAGGGCTGAAACCGTGAAACTGACTCCAGTAAATTGGAAACCACGCAGTTAACGCTATAAATCCGCCGAATGTAGTGAAGTAGAGTGCAACCAATGCCCAGGTATTTTTAATTCTGGCCGAGTTCAGAAGGCTATCCTTTACGTTTCCAGACGGGAATACTTCCTGGCCAAGCTTTCTGGCAGCTTCCCTGCTTTCCGCATCAGATCTTCCTGTTTTCCGGAATTGAAAATAATATGAATTAGTGCCAATTAAAGCATAAGCTATTGTTCCCGTGATAAGGAA